>JALJPA010000003.1 GCA_022969215.1 Colwellia sp.
CGGCTTGGTCGCTATTAATTATTTGCACACAAGCCAATATAACCTCAGTTAAAGCCTTTGTTACTGACCCGAGAATCAAGCAGTACCTACAAATTTGGGCTGGCTTATCAACACTCTGCTGGGGAGCTGCATTATTTATTCCAGATAGCGTTAAGCTTTTATTCTCATTATTTTTATTACTTAATTTGTGGCTACTGGTCTTACTTGAACAGTTATATAGAAATGCCGAAGTTAAAGTAAAATGGGCTCTATGGTCATTGATCATAGCCTTAGGTATGGCAACAGTGTTTGATTTTGTACTTTTTGCTCAGGCAGCCATGGTTAACCAATTAGACTTTTCTTACTGGTATGCCCGTGGCTTTATTACGGCGTTAGGTATGCCGTTAATATTGGTCAGTACTCGACGGATAAAAGACTGGTCAGTGGATGTTTTTGTTTCCCGTGAAATGGTTTTCTATAGCTCTATGTTATTAATATCAGGGGGATACTTATTATTATTAGCCATAGCTGGCTATGCGATTAATTTTTTTGGTGGCACTTGGGGCGATGTAATTAGTATCGCTTTTATTCTTTTAGGTGGTAGTGTTTTAGCCGCACTATTAATTACTGAGAGATTACGTCGAGAGGTTAAGGTATTTATTACCAAACACTTTTTTGCTAATAAATATGATTATCGAATTGAGTGGCTTAAATCAATTGAGCAGCTCGAAATTGGCGCAAGTGATGATTACTATCATACCGCTACTCATATTATTTGTTCATCTTTAAATATCGAGCAAGGGGCGTTAGTTAAAAAAATTGCTACAGGAAGTTATCAGTGCCTTTACCAACAAAACTATCGTCTTGAGCAAGAGGATTTACACTGTTTAGCCACTGTTGATGAATTTTGCCAACAACATGGTTGGATTATAGATGTCCGAGAACTCGCTATTGTTGAACAAAGTTACCCAGGCTTATCGTTAGATGCGCAATTATGTCGACAAAAGCACATTGATATAATCATTCCTATATTTATGAATAAGTCAGTTTATGGATTTTTTATATTAGCCATGCCTGAAGAGCAAGGGTTATTAAACTGGGAAGACAGGGACTTACTTTTTTCCATCTCTAGGCAACTCAGTAACTACTTATCACTTAATGAAGCCAATGAACGGATAGCTGAGTCTAAGCAGTTTGATGCTTTTAATCGAATGTCTGCTTTTTTAGTCCATGACTTAAAAAATATTCAAGCGCAACTGTCTTTAATTAATAGCAATGCAAAACGACATCGAGATAACCCTGCTTTTATTGATGATGTTTTTGAAACGGTTGCCTCGGCAAACGGACGGCTTGATAAAGTACTGACCCAATTGCGTAATAAACAACTGGCGGAGTCAAGCAAGAAAAATACCGATGTACAGGCGTTAATCATGGAGGTGGTGGAGCAACGTAACGTACATATGCCGCATATTAGCGTGCAATTATCCCTTGAAAGTAGGATCTCTATTGATGAAGAGACCCTTTCTTCAGTATTAAATCATCTATTACAAAACGCACAAGAAGCGACAAACGATAATGGCTGGGTTAAGATAATTGCGCAGATGAGGGCAAGTGAATTACATATCGAAATTATTGATAACGGTTGCGGTATGTCAGTAGATTTTATCGCTAACCGCCTATTTAAGCCCTTTGATACTACTAAGGGTAATGCTGGTATGGGGATTGGTGTTTATGAAGCGAAACAATTCATTGAGAGCGTGGACGGCACCATGCAGGTAGCCAGCCAGGAAAATGAAGGTAGTCATTTTAAAATAGTTATACCCTGTAAAACTCTTTAAAAATATAGATATTTAAAAATAAAGGAAATAGCATTGCGATGGAAAAATTACTGATTGTTGATGATGATCTCGGTATACAAAAACAATTGAAATGGAGCCTAGCTGATTACGACGTGGTATTAGCGGATACCCGTGAGAGTGCTATTGCCGCCGTAAGACGCCATGAACCTAAGGTTGTCACTTTAGATTTAGGCTTACCACCAGACGCCGCCAATGCCAGCGAAGGCTTGGCAGCGTTAAAGCAAATACTAGAGCTTGCACCCCATACCAAAGTTATTGTTATTACGGGTAATGATGATCGAAGCAATGCCCTTAAAGCGATAGAAATGGGCGCTTATGATTTTTACCAAAAACCCGTAGATGCCGATGTGATTAATGTCATTGTTTCTCGTGCTTTTAGTTTGGCGACCATAGAAAAAGATAACCGCAGTATGAAATCAATAGTGGGCTGTGATACAGGTATTATTGGTAGTAGTGAAAGTATTGATAGGTTACGCCTTATGGTGCAACGTATTGCTCCTACTCAAATCACCGCGTTATTACTAGGAGAAAGTGGTACCGGTAAAGAGGTTACCGCCAAAGCTATTCATAAAGTGAGTGACCGTAGTGATAAACCTTTTATTGCCATTAACTGTGCTTCTATTCCTGAAAACCTATTAGAAAGTGAATTGTTTGGCTTTGAAAAAGGTGCTTTTACTGGTGCTCACAAAACCACCCTAGGAAAAATAGAATGTGCTCAAGGCGGGACGTTATTTTTAGATGAAATAGGTGATATGCCTTATCACTTACAAGCTAAATTGTTACGGTTTTTACAAGAAAAAGTCATAGAGCGCTTAGGCGGCCGTAAAGAAATACCGGTTGATGTCCGTGTTATTTGTGCAACCAACCAAAATTTAGAACGTATGGTGGCGGAGAAAACCTTCCGTGAAGATCTTTTTTACCGTATTACTGAAATCACTCTGAATATTCCACCACTGCGTGATCGAGAAGAAGATGTACTTATTTTAGCTAACTTTTTTTTACAGCAATACGCTGGCGAGTATAAGAGCAGTGTTAAATCATTTGCCGATGACGCCTTATACGGTCTGAGACATCATAAGTGGCCGGGTAATATTCGAGAATTACAAAACAAAGTAAAATCGTCGGTTATCATGAGTACCGGTAACCAAGTGACTGCGTTTGATTTAGGTTTTTTTGATAAGGAAAATGCTGAATATGAACTGTCGTTAAATTTACGTGCGGTTCGTGAGCAAGCAGAAACTATAGCTATACAAAAGGCTTATGCTTTAACAGAAGGAAATATGTCGAAAACGTCGGAGTTATTGGGAATCACCAGACCGACGCTTTATTCGTTAATTGAAAAATATAAAATCGCTATTAATACTTAACTCATTAAAAATAATGGTCCACTGATAATTATTTACTATCAGTGGCTTTACTTTGTAGTTCGGCAAATTCACGGTTTTTTTGTTTTAAAAGCTTATCAATATAGCGAGTCATTTTAACTTTTTGTTGAATCGAGCCTTCTAATATTTCTTCCACTTCTCGTAAAACATTTTTTATATTTTCAACGTGTTCAGTTGAGTTGATGACAAAAGGCTTACTTTCATTTTCTAGGACTGCACCATTAAGGGATCCTGTTAATTCAACCGACATTTCCTTCGCGACTTCATTAATAACTTTACAATCTATCTGACTAAGCTCTTCGAGGAAACCAAACAATAAAAGCCTATCAACAAATATATTTATTTTTCTTGGTACGCCGAGTGTTTTTTCAAAAATAAGCTGAAAGGCATCATCAGAAAATAAAGCTTCTTTACTACAATTGGCCTGCGCTAACCTGTGATTAATATAATCTTTTACTTCTTCAACACTTAGTGGCTTTAGGTGAGCTGAAGCAATAATACGCTGTCTAAATTGCTCCATGTCAGGTGCGGAAATAATGGTTTTTAACTCTTCCTGACCCAGTAAAAAACTTTGAATAAGTGGTTTATTATCTAGTTGGAAGTTAGAGAGCATACGTAGCTCTTCAACCGTTTCTGCTGGTAAGTTTTGTGCTTCATCAACAAGCAGTAAAGCACGCTTACCTTGCTTATTTAAGCCAATAAGAAACTGTTCAATACTTCGTAGTGTATCAGCCTTACTGTTACCATTTACTGTGATTTTAAACTCAGCGGCAACGAGTTCAAGTAACTCATTTGGAGATAGGTTAGTGGTAACTAACTGAGCTGCAACAATATTCTCATCGGCAATATTAGCTAATAAATTACGAGCAATGGTTGTTTTTCCTGTGCCAATAGGACCGGTAATAACAATAAAACCTTCCCCCTGATCTAAGCCATATTGTAAATAAGATAAAGCTCGTTGATGATGGGTAGTGGCAAAGAAAAATCGAGGGTCAGGACTTAACTGGAAAGGCCGTTCACTAAAGCCATAGTAACTTTCATACATATTAGAAATCTTTTGTTAAATTAATGGAAGCGCGGGCTTCAGTGTAGGTGTAGCGCTCAATATTTGATTGCCTATCAAGGTATTGTAAGGTTAAAAATGCCTTGAGCGAGGACGCTAAACTTCTATTATAAGTAGTGGAGAAGGTTTTATAGGTATCTTCTTGTCGGGGACCATCTGGTCTATCTTTGTCAAAAGTATTGTTACTGTAATCCAGATAAACAGTAACATTACTTCGAGCACTCATACGACGAGTAACACTAAAACGAGCCTCAAGGTAGTCATCTATCACACCGCTACTTAAGGTTTCTCGCTCGCGGTTAGCTAAATTTAGGCTAAAGGTAGTACGAGCTAGGGTTAATTTCGATTGCCATGCAAGACGTTTATTTAAACTAAACGAATTATCTTCAACAAGCTCTGATTCGTTTTCACTAGTGCCACCTGGAGGTACGCTATTAGCTTCTTGAAAGTTATTACGATCGAACACTTCAATGGTTTCATGGTAAGAAATACTATTACTTAGTCGTTTGGTTCTATGTGAAAAGTCTAACGTATAAGAATCACCAAAAAAGCGCTTAGAATAGCCTGCTTTTAGTGACGTCCGTGCAGATAGTTGCCAATCAATATCAGCAGCGACGTAATCATCACTGGCCTGAGTGTCATCTCGTACATAATTATACGATAAATCGATAATAAAGTGCTTGGCTACTTGGTAACGTATGCCTGGACCCCAAGATGGGATAGCATCAGGATTACTACCTGCTAACGTGCCGGTAACTCGCTCATTATAAAAACGGACAAATGGGTTTAGTTTATAGGGGGTAATAGCGCCGATTTTAGTTTCTATCTGATAGTTTTCACTGGTAAAATCGCCATTTTCTCTATTTGAGAAGGAACCATCAACTTGCCAGAAAATATAACGGGCAGCATTACCATTTTCACTCGTTATTATCGCGGAATAACCATTGCTTTCACCGATATCATCTTCAGTATCGGTGATGCTGTAGGATAAAGAGGAAAATAGTGAGTAATCGCTGTTAGCACTATTAAACTGCAAGCCTGCTGAGTTACTCAGTTGTTGAACCGTATCGCCGCTAACTAAGTCAGCTAAGCTATTACCTGTATCATTACTACTGACATTAGTGATGGATGAGCTGCCAATAACAAATAACTTATCATTCCATAGCTCATAAGATGCGGTTGCTAATAAGGTTTGATAGTCATCATTAAGCTCACTATCATGGCTGTAGCCTACTAGTGTTTCTGTGCCGGCAAATGAAAACTTCAATTTTTTTGAACTAAAATTAGCATCAGCAGCAATAATGAATTGGCTCACTAAACTCGTTTGTTTATCTAACTGATTTAGTTCAACATTATCAGTATAGGTTTCGGTGAGTCCTAAGCTGGGATCAAAGCGCCATTCACCCGCTAATGAGCTGGCAGATAAAAATAAGCCAGCTAGAGTGAAGCAATGTATCTGTGACAGAAACTTACTGATTTTTTCTGCCATAGCCATATCCATAATAGCCATAGATATCCTTTTTAGATCTAATGGTTTTATTCATTACTAAGCCTAAAGCTATATCGTTATTTAACTGACTTACTGCTGTTTTAACGTCATCTGTTTTAGTTTTTGACTCTTCGACCACTATAAGCGCTTGGCCAACAAGATCGGATAATACTGGAGTTTCTGTAACGCCGATGATTGGCGGGCAATCGAAAATAACGATTCGATCTGGATAACGTTCTGCTAGCTCTTTCGCTAAATTCGCCATTCGCTCACTGGCCAATAATTCATTGGTTAAATGGTGTGGCTTACCGGCAGGAATCAATTTTAAGTTTTCAATGTTAGTACTATAAATAATATCGGAAAGTGATGTCACCTCAGCTAATAAGTATTCGAGTAAGCCCTGTTTGCTATCAAACTCTAATTCTCTATGCAAACTAGGTCTTAGTACGTCGGCATCAATTAGCAGTACTGTCTTATCCTGTTCTAGGGCAATACTTAATGCTAAATTAATAGCGATATAGGTTTTTCCTTCATTAGGATGAGAGCTGGTCACCATAATCAAGTTACTATTATGTAGTGTTTTTGATGCTAAGCCAAAAGCATTATTTAGCAATTTTCGTTTAATATGCCGAAACTCTTCTTGAATATGATGAGCGCTATCGGGGCTATAAATAAAGCCGCGCTCATTTAACCTATTACCATTTAAAATAATCTTATCTTTATTACTGGGGATATTACTGTTCACTGGTTCGTTTGCTACGGGTACTGACGTACTAGTGGTTTTTGGCATAACTGTTTTAGTTATATTTGCATTTTCAGCGATGTTAGTGATTTTATCTTGCTGAGCTAATCTTTGTTTAGCCAGGGCTTTTTCAATGGTACTCATGGCTAAAAGATCCTTTTCAATGGAGCCTGTACTAGGTCAGGAAATAAAAAATAACTAATAAATAGCACTAATATGCAGAGTAGCATCAAATTTGAACCGACAAAAATCAAAGTTTTCTTTTGATGCCATTTATGTAAACCTAAGTTCTCATTGGCTGATATAACTCCAAAAATAGGCACGCCAGTGGCTTTTGATAATTGCATTGTCGAGGTTGCTACTGGGTTTAATAGGCTCATTAATAAAGATAAACCAATGCCAACACCAAAACCTAACACTGTGACCGCGCCAAATAAAATAAAGCGTTTTGGCCCTGATGGTTTACTTGCTATTCGTGGTGGGTCTATGGTGCGAAATTGAATTTTATCCGTTGTTTCATCAGCTTGTTGCGCTAGCTGTGCCGTTTCTTTACGAGATAATAACTCTTCGTACTTTCCTTTGGTAATGGAATAACCGCGGTTTAGGGCGATCAACTCGGCCTCAATCTCAGGTAATGTATGTACTCTATTTTCAAGTTCAATGATGCGCTGGCGGTAATTGTCAGCCCTAACATTGAGTGAAGCAATCAAGTTTTCCAATTGGTTAACTTGAATTTGTACTTCTTGAATAACAGGGTTAGCACTTAATCGTTTTAAGCTACCACTATTTTCACTATTTTGCGCAAGATACTTGTTAATCTCACTACTGCGTAATTTATTTAAATGTGCCAAATTTCTACTTATTTCAATGACATCTGGATGTCTGTCGGTATAACGGAGTTTTAAAGTATCAAGTTGTACTTCGAGCTCTCTAATACGATCATCGTAAGTGGTTTGAATTGAGCTATCACTTTTGATTTTATTATCACTGTTGGTATCGGTAACTATCGACTGGGCAAGTTGCTTTTTAGCTGATTCTAAACGCGTTTTATTTTCCAATATTTCTAATTCTATGGACTTTAACTGATCTATACTGACGTTAAGTTTTCTGTAATAACCGCCAGACTGTTCAGGTAAAATACCACTATATTTTTGTTTAAAGCTAGTGAGCCTAGCCTCCGAATGACTTAAACGCTTTTCATAGTCTCTAATTTGAGTATTTATAAATTTCCGGGCACTATCTGAATCGTTGCGTGTTTCTCCTAAGGTATTTTCAATAAACACATTTAACGCAGCGCGAACGATATTTCTCGCCATTTCAGGGTCTTTATCTTCAATACTTAAGGTATAAATATTTTCTCGACCAACCCCTGATATTTTGATGTTGTTTTTTAGTGATTTAATAATCTGCTCATATTCTTCACTATTACTTGCTTGTACATCAAGGTCGGTCATACGCGATATTCGTTCTAAATTTGGTCGGCTTAATAGTGTTTTAACCATAAGGCGAATTTGAGTGTTCGGATTAGTTTCAACAGTTAACCCTTTTAGTAGTGGACGTAATAATGATTGTGTATCAACATAAACTCTTGCTTCTGATTCATAGATATTGGGCATAGATGAAACGAAATACCAACCAAGCGGACAAATAAGCCAAGTTGCTATGATGATATAACGACGTTTTAACCAAATTCCTTTTAGATAATCAATTATCTCTTCAAATATTTCGTGCATTACTACCCTTTAATTGTGCGCTGATTTGAGATGTTGTTAACGATGACAGGTTTAAAACCATGCCTCAGGAATGATAATAATATCACCGGGTAACATATCAACATTTGCACTTATCTCTCCATCTTTAAGCAATTGATCTATCATAACTTGATATTGCTTTTGCTTACCATTTTCAATACGTATCAATACCGCATCATTACCATCGGCAAACTCAGTCAAACCACCGACTTGGATCATAACATCCAGTAAAGTCATATGCTGAGTATAATTAATTGCCCGCGGTTGCGCGGCTTCACCGATAACACGGATTTGCTCACTAAAAGGACCGACAAAATTTGCTACTGTAACCGTAACAATAGGGTCGCGCAGGTAAGTTGCTAATATTTCTTCAATTGAGCGGGCTAGTTCAGTTGGGGTTTTACCTGCTACCTCGATATCTTCAACTAGCGATGTGGTAATCATACCATCGGGTCGAACAACAAAAGAGCCGGATACCTCGGGGTTTCGCCAAACAAAAATATTAAGCACATCACCTGAGCCGATTAAGTACTTATACGAATCGATATTAATAGTATTTGATGGGTGCAAGGTTGCGCTAGGAAGTGTACTGTTTGAACTACAGCCTGAAAGAAATGTTGCTAGCAATAGCAGTGCAATTTTTAAGTTGTTGGCAAAGCGATTATCCATAATTTACACCTTTTATAAAATACAATTTAATTAGAAAACAATGATTAATTGTATGATATTTTATCTTAGTTTAACAACGTAAATTAACAAGTGTAAATTAAACGTTAACTTTATTATCTTTTTTGTTAGAATTAGTGCTGTTTTGTCGGAAGGTACTTGCAGTTTAGCAGCTATCAATTTAAGGGAATCTAGTCGACTATGTCTAGTTCGAAGTTTCGTGATTTATCAGCAGGAAGTAAGTCTTTAATTATCATAGAGCAGATCCTATTCGCAGGCTCTCTGTTTTTAGCTGTTCATTTGAATAGCTTATTTAAAGTTGTTGAGTTTCAGCTGATTCCAGATGGTTTCTTATTGCTATATGCGGTTATCTTCGCGCTGCTTAATCAATTAAGCGCTTTAGCATTAGGTTTATATAACTCAAAACTGAGAGAAAGCTTTCGCGGTATTTTCCGTCGTATGTTGATGTGCGTATCTGTGGCTTTTTTTGTCGCAACCATAATAAATCCCTTTTATGGGCCTTATCACCTACCCATTGAATTATTGGCTATCGCCTCATTGATTAGTGTTTTCCTGATTAGTTGCTTCCGTTACTTTACCTTTAAAGTCGATTTTTTTGGCTTTGGAAAACGAAATATTTTAGTGCTGGGTGCGGGCGAGCGAGCATCAATAATTGAAAAACGTATGCGGCGTGATGTCGATAGACAAGACTTCACCGTACATGGCTTTATCGTTATGGTGGGGGATTCACCCGAAGGTATCAAATTTGAAACACGTATTAATCTAACTGAGTCATTGGTGGAGTACTCTTTAGCAAATGAAATTGATGAAATTGTCGTCGCCAATGATGAACGGCGTAATAATTTACCCGTAGATGAACTTTTTGCTTGTAAAATTCGTGGTATCGAAATAACCGAAATATTAGATTTTATCGAACGTGAAACAGGGCAAATAGCGGTAAACCTTATTTATCCTAGTTGGGTTATTTATTCCAATGGCTTTGCTTCTAATAATCACTTGCGCAATACCTTAGATTGGATTTTTAATGCGGTAATGGCAGTGGTTTTATTGTTAGTTACTTGGCCAATTATGCTTATTGCTGTGTTATGCATGAAACTCACCGAAGGCTTTAATGCACCGGTACTTTATAGGCAAGAGCGGGTCGGTTTAGACGGCGAACCCTTTAATATTATTAAATTTCGCAGTATGCGTTTAGATGCAGAAAAACACGGTGCACAAATGGCTAGTGAAAATGATAGTCGCATTACCAAGGTTGGCCGATATTTGCGCAAATACCGTATTGATGAATTGCCACAAATTTGGAATGTACTGCATGGCGATATGGGCTTTGTTGGTCCTAGACCGGAACGGCCACAATTTGTGCAAGGCTTAATTAAAAATCTACCTTATTACAACGAACGTCATAATGTTAAACCGGGTTTAACGGGGTGGGCACAATTGAAATATCCTTACGGGGCAACAGAGGCTGATTCACTGGAAAAGTTAAAATATGATCTTTATTACATTAAGCACCGTAGTTTTTTGTTGGATTTATTGATATTAATTAGAACCGTTGAAATAGTTTTGTTTGGCAAAGGACGCTAATTAAGATGTCAGTAGTAAATAAAGCCAGTCAATTACCAGAAAAACAAGTATTAACGGTTGATGTAGAAGATTACTTTCATGTCTCAGCTTTTGAAAAGGTTATTAATAAGTCAGATTGGCCAAGCTTAGAAATGCGCGTAGAGCGTAATACCTATCGTTTACTAGAGTTATTTGAGCAAAATAAAGCCAAATGTACTTTTTTTACTCTAGGTTGGGTTGCAGAGCGCTGCCCTAATTTAATTAAAGCCATTGTTGAACAAGGGCATGAGCTAGCTAGCCACGGCTTTTCTCATCAACGTGCGACGATCATGACACCCGATGAATTTTGCGCTGATGTCAGTAAAAGTAAACAAATACTTGAAGATACTTCAGGGCAAGCCATTATTGGCTATAGGGCTCCGAGCTTCTCCTTTAACGATAGTAATATTTGGGTTTATGAAATTTTGGCGGAGTTGGGTTTTGACTATAGCTCTAGTACCTATCCTATTAAGCATGATTTATATGGCGTGCCTAATTGGCCACGCTTCAAATACCAGCGTCCGGAAGGAATTTTAGAGATCCCAGTGCCAACAGTGCGTAAAAATGATCGTAATACCGGCATTGGTGGTGGCGGTTATTTCCGCCTTTACCCTTATTTTTTATCAAAAAGGCGTATTGATAACTACTTAAGTACAGAGCAGCAGCCTTATAGTTTTTACTTTCACCCTTGGGAAATCGACCCTGAGCAACCCCGAGTGGCTGGCGCCTCGATTAAATCAAGACTTCGTCACTACTTAAATTTATCCCGTATGGAGGCTAAGGTAGTGCGCTTATTAGAGGATTACCAATGGGACACCATGAGAAGTGTTTACTTGGATAAATAGCTAAGTACTAAACGGATACTATGTAACTTTGGTGGGATTACCATTAAGCTAAATAACAAGAGAATGGATACTTGAATACTACTTATAATACTAGCATTGATACAACGTCTAAAAATCATAGTGCAATTAAACAGCTAACCTCCGCTGACTTTGAACAGTGGGATCTATATGTCAAAAAACACTCGCAAGGTAGCTTTTTTCATTTAAGTGGTTGGCAAGAAGTTATCTCAAAAAGCTTTAACCATGATTGCTATTTTTTGTTTATAGAGCTTGATGGCAATATTGCCGGTGTTTTACCTTTAGTGGAAGTTAAAAGTAAATTGTTTGGTCACGCGCTCATCTCAACGCCTTTTTGTGTTTATGGCGGTGCTATTGCAGATACTCCAGCTCTTGTACGCCAACTGGAACAAAAGGCTTGCCAATTAGCCGAAAAGCTTTCCGTTGATTATTTAGAATTAAGATATCAAGAAAAGCAGGACTCTCCATTACTGTTAAAACAGGCGCATAGTAGTTTTGCTTGTGAATTGGCCGATGACAATGAAAAAATCCTGGCCAATATTAAGAAAAAACAGCGTGCCGTTATTCGTCATTCCCTTAAAAATGAACTGAGTTTTTCTCTTGAGCAAGGTAAAAAGAATTTTCATGATTTTTATCAACTATTGTCAACAAGCTATCGCAACTTAGGTACGCCTATATTTAGTCAGGACTATTTTACTAATTTAGTTGAGGTTTTTGGTGAAAATATTGATATCGCCGTCATCAAAAATAAAGATAACCAGCCTTCAAGTGCTGTGATGAACTTCTATTTTAATGAGCAAGTATTGCCTTATTATGGGGGTGGCAACGATAGCGCCCGCGGTCTAAAAAGTGCTGACTATATGTATTACCAAGTGATGTGTAATGCCAGAGAAAGAGGTTATAGATGGTATGACTTTGGTCGTAGTAAAAATGATAGTGGACCCTACAAATATAAGAAAAACTGGGGCATGCAGCCTAAGTCACTGTATTACTATTACCACCTAGTTAATGCCGATGAATTACCTAACTTAAGTCCTAACAATCCAAAATATAAGTTGTTTATTCAGCTTTGGCAGAAATTACCGTTAAAAGTAAGCCAAATTGTTGGTCCATTTTTATCTAAGTTTTTGGGGTAATTGCCGTGACCCTTGCTAGTCAGCCAGTTCAACTCGATGTAAGCCCAAGCAAAAAAGAGCCATTGCTGTTTCTTTGTCATCGAATACCTTTCCCGCCTAATAAGGGCGATAAAATACGTTCATTTAATATTTTAAAAAAATTAAGTGAGTATTATGATGTGCATTTGGGCTGTTTTATCGATGACCCCTTTGATAAGCAATATGTGGCAACCTTAGCTAAATATTGTGTAGCAGTATTTCATTTAGATCAGCATAAAACACTGGCGAAAATTAAAGGCTTAACCGGCTTTATAACGAACCAGCCAATTACTCTGCCTTATTATTTCGATAAACGTATGCAGCAATGGACGAACAGAACACTTGCTGAGCATAGCATTAGCAAGGTTTTTATATACTCTTCTTCTATGGCGCAGTACGTGCAAAGCAAGCCCGGTAAAGATGATGAGTATAAAGTATTAGAACGTGTGATTGACTTTGTTGATGTCGATTCTGATAAATGGCGTCAGTACGCGAATAAAAAAACAGGTATTGCTAAGTGGTTTTTTAATCGAGAATATAAGTTGTTGGCGAAAGAAGAAAACTCAATTAGCGCCCAATTTACTCATAGTTTATTTGTTTCACGGGATGAAGCACAACTCTTTAGGGATAGTCAGCCACAAGCGCAACAAGCGAAAATACACGGTTTGCTTAATGGTGTAGATGTTAACTTCTTCAACCCTGAAGCTGAATTCTCTGAAGAAAGCTTAGTCCCTCAGGTACCATTTATTAGTTTTACTGGTGCTATGGATTATTGGGCAAATGTTGATGCCGTGTTGTGGTTTGTTGAACATGTTTGGTCATCAATTTTAGCCAAGCAACCCGATGCTGTTTTTTGTATTGTTGGTGGTAACCCAAGTAGTGAAGTGAGTGCTTTAGCTAAAAAGAAAGGTATTGTTGTTACGGGTCGTGTACAGGATGTACGGCCTTTTATAGAGCAAGCTCAATGTGTTGTTGCACCATTACAAATTGCCCGTGGCATTCAAAATAAAGTATTAGAAGCTATGTCCCTTAATAAAGCCATTGTTGTAACAACGATGGCGATGGCAGGCATTAATGCCCAGCAATCTGATGGTGTCATCATCACCGATGATAGTAATGCATACGCACAAGCTTGTTTAGCATTCCTCGATGAGCAGCCAAAGGCTTTAACAAATAGACAGTGGATTTTAGCGCACTTTACTTGGCAGCAAACTTTACAGCCATTAATGAATTATTTTTCAGCTAAGGAAGATCATTGATGAAGATAACCGATAAACGATTTTTGGCTACATTTTCATTGCTCATTCTAGCTTGGGCACTGGTTTATCAAGACGCTTTAATGGGGATGGAAGCAATATGGTCAAGATCTGATACTTTTGCCCATGGCTACTTTATCTTACCTATTAGCTTATGGCTTTTGTGGCAAGATAAAGAAAACTTGCTGAAAAGTAATGTACAAGCTAGTTGGTTGCCTTTGCCTTTATTGGTAATTTCCTTGTTTGTTGGCTTATTTGCTTATGCTGCAGATATAAATGTCTTGAGCCAATTGTCGGCGGTTACTTCGCTAATATTCCTACTGTGGCTGCTCGTTGGCAATAAACTTGCCTGGCATTATAAGTTTCCCTTAGCCTACTTGTTGTTTGCCGTGCCTATGGGGGAAAATCTTATTCCCTGGCTGCAAGACGTAACCGCATGGTTTACCGTGTTCTTTTTAAAGTTAAATGGCATACCGGTTTATGTTGATGGCTTATATATTCAAATACCCACGGGCATGTTTGAAGTGGCGGTTGCTTGTTCGGGCATTCGTTACTTAATTGCTTCTGCGGCGGTAGGTGCTTTATATGGGCACTTAACTTATCAAAAAATCCATAAACAAATCATCTTTTTTATCTTCGCTTTGTGTTTACCTATTTTAGCTAATGGTATACGCGCATACGGCATAGTGGCAATTGCCTATTATTCAGATATGGAATACGCCACCGGAGCTGATCATTTGATTTATGGTTGGTTATTTTTTGGTTTAGTCATCATGTTGATGTTCTGGATTGGTGGCTTTTTTGCAGATAAAGAGAAAAGTAGTGCCCTCACGCAGCCAAGTGAAGTTAAAAGCAATAACAACACTAAAGCTATTTTTGGGTATTTATACAAGGTATCTGTAGTTTTTCCGTTATTTTTATTGGCTTTTTACCTGCTGCAATCCATTCCTATAATTTCAGCTGCCAGTATGGACAATGATGAAACGCTAGTCTCTTCTTGGGGGATTTCTTTTTCTGGTGCGCTAGATAAAACTAAAATAAGTGATAATGATGGTGTCGAACTTTTTCATGCTGTGTATGGTAATAAACAAACTAAAGGAGAGATGATCTCCTGGGAAAATGTCACTCATGACCATGATAAATGGACAGTCGTGAGCGTTGAAGAGTTATCAATCGCTGATAAACCAGTAATGTTGGTACACCTACGTAGTGTCAATGGCCAACCGAGAAGTTATTTATATCAATATAAAGTTGGTGATTTCTATACGGTTAATGAAAATAAAGCCAAATTAATGCAAGCATGGAATAGCTTAACTCGTCAGTCAGATATTAGTGAAGTTAGAGCTGTTTCTTTCGCGGGACAAATAGATGTGTCCGTTGCTGAAGATAAGCTTACTATGGCTTTTATACAGGCGAATTTTTCTGAGTTCTCGCGTGAATATCTACTAAAGGCAACCGTTAGCTATGCTAGATAAGGATAAAGCCCCAGTAATAGCGCACCTTATCTATCGTTTAGATATCGGCGGTTTAGAGCGAGTGATGCTTAATTGTATTAATCAGATGCAGGGTGAAAAATTTCAGCATGTCATTATATCTTTAACGGATGCTAATAACTTTGCCCAAGCTGAACATAATCATATTGAAGTTTTTTGTTTAGGTAAAAAGCAGGGTATTGATCTTGGTATTCACTTTAAACTATTTAAGCTTTTAAGAAAAATAAAGCCCGCGATATTACATACTTATAATCTGCCAACCATTGAATACCATCCAATTTCCTGGTTAGCGGGTGTTAAAGGTCATATCCATGCCGAACATGGACGTGACATTGGTGATCCACAAGGCTTAAATAAAAAGCATAATTTTTTACGAAAATTGATGGCGAACTTTATACAGCGGTATGTCTGTGTAAGTGAAGACTTACATCAATGGTTAATAAGTACTGTCGGCATATCTCAGCGTAAAGCCTTACTTATTCAAAACGGTATCAATACCGATCGTTTTAACCTGCCAAAAATTCTTAACAAAGAAAACACCAAGCAGCTACGCTTTGCTATTGTCGCGCGTATCACGCCAGTAAAGGATCACCAAAATTTATTAAACGCCTTCGTCTTATTGCAAGAGCAAATAGGTAGCGCCAAAATGCCGCAACTTGCAATTGTTGGAGATGGAGAACAACGAGCACAATTAGAACAATACTGCCAAGATCATGCTTTAAGTACTGTAGAGTTTCTCGGTGCTCGTGATGATATAGAGCAGATATTATCGGAAACAGATGTTTTTGTTTTATCTTCAATTGCCGAGGGTATCCCTATGACCATCTTAGAAGCTATGTCGGGAAAAACTCCGATAGTTGCTACACGAGTGGGCGGTATTCCAGAAGTCATTGATGATGCTAAAGAGGGCTTTTTAGTTGAGAAAAGTAATCCAGCAGCTTTAGCAAAGGGATTACTACGCTATATCAATCAACCTGAATTAATTGTGGAGCATGGTGATAATGCCCGTGCCAAGGTATTGAAAAAGTTTAATGAAAAATACATGGTGCAAGCTTATTTGCAGCAGTATAAAGCGCTAGTTAAAGGACAATATTAGAATGTGCGGGATAACAGGTTTTATACATTTCTCAGCGAAAAATACAGTAGGCAGCTCGTTAAATCGTTCAGCTAATGATTCAATAGTTGATCAAAAGCTATTAGCGCAAATGAATAAGGCGCAATTTCATCGTGGTCCAGATGAAGGTGGCGAATATCTTGATGAGCATGTTGCTCTAGGGCATAGACGTTTATCAATTATTGATTTATCGTCAGGTCAGCAGCCCATGGCAAGCGAGGATGGCGACTATGTGCTTATCTTTAATGGTGAGGTATATAACTTCAAAGAAACGCGAGTTGAACTTGAAGCATTAGGGCATACTTTTCATAATCACAGTGACACTGAAGTTATCTTGCATGCTTACATGCAGTGGGGTCAGGCTTGCGTTGATAAATTTCAAGGTATGTTTACCTTTGCACTATGGCATAAATCCAAACAGCATTTATTTATTGCCCGTGATCGTTTGGGTATAAAACCATTATTCTATGCCCTGATTGACGGCACACTTTATTTTGCCTCTGAACTTAAAAGTATCACCTTGGTACCAGGATTAAGTAAAAAAATAGATGTAAAAGCTATCGAGCAATACTTTGCCTTAGGTTATGCCGCTGAACCGCATACTATTTATCAACAGGTAGCTAAATTGCCGCCTGGTTATACCTTAAGTATTACCGTTGGTGATAGGGCACCTAAAATAGAGCAGTACTGGGATGTAAGCTATGCTCAGCAAGTCGAAATGGACGAAGAAGACTACCTCGAAGAAATGGTCGAGCAATTTAAAACCGCCGTTGATAGCCATATGAATGCCGATGTGCCATTGGGCTCATTTTTATCAGGCGGTGTAGACTCAAGTGCTGTGGTGGCCATGATGTCGCAACTTAACAGTGAAAAATTGAAAGAAAGCAGTTCAGGTAGTGTATCAAATAAGGCGGTCACAACTTGTTCTATCGGTTTTGATGTAGAAGATTACAACGAAACTGACTTTGCTCGTATGGTTGCTAAAGATTATAAGACCGATCACCATGAACAAGTCATTTCCAGTGACGATTTTGAATTAGTTGATATTATCGCAGGCTTATATGATGAGCCTTATGCTGATAGCTCCGCCATGCCTACTTATCGTGTTTGCCAAATGGCGCGTGAGAAAGTAACCGTGTGTTTATCTGGTGACGGAGCAGACGAATTATTAGCAGGCTACCGCCGTTACGGCTTAATGATGAACGAAGAAAAAGTACGTTCAATATTACCATACGCAATTCGAAAACCAATATTTGGCACGCTTGGCAAGCTTTATCCTAAAATGGATTGGGCGCCACAATTTTTACGGGCGAAAACCACCTTTCAGTCTTTAGCAATGGATACTGCAGAGGGCTACTTCCACGGTGTATCTCTGCTAAATGATGCCCAACGTAAAGCATTATTTTCTGACGAATTATACCAAGAGCTTAAAGGTTATACGGCTCTTGAAGTATTTAGAGAGCATGAAGCTAACTTTGATGGCAATGACCCGTTATCTCTCATTCAATACTTAGACATTAAAACCTACCTTGTTGGTGATATTTTAACTAAGGTTGACCGCGCGAGCATGGCACATAGTTTAGAAGTTCGTGTACCTTTTCTAGATCATAAGTTTGTTGAATGGACTGCGAAAATTCCAACATCCCTAAAAATTAAAAATGGTTGTGGTAAATATATTTTGAAAAAAGCCATGGAACCACATCTGCCACACGATGTACTTTACCGAAAGAAAATGGGCTTTAGAGTGCCATTATCTGATTGGTTTAGAGGTCCTTTAAAACAAAAATTACGTGATTCATTATTAAGTAAGCAAATGATAAATAGCGGCTTATTTAATATGAAAACGATTGAAAAGTGGCTAGATGATCATCAATCAGGTCGCAAAGAGTATAGTGCGCCATTATGGACGCTGTTAATGTTTGCATCTTTTTATAAACAAGCAGAGGAAGATTATAAGTTAACGTACAGCGTCACTTCCGAGGTTATTTCGGCAGTCCATATTTCACCTTATTAGTTGTAGTAATTATAAATAACAGCTCAATATGATAGTGAAAGGTTAACTTAAAATAATAAACATATGAAAATATTACACGTATTTGATCATTCCCTGCCATTACATAGTGGCTATACTTTTAGAAGCTGCGCCATATTAAAGCAGCAGCATGCATTAGGCATTGAAACCTGCCATGTTACCAGTCCCAAACATGGTAATGACCAAATTGAAATTGAAGAGATTGATGGCCTTAAGTTTTATCGTAGTGCGCCCATTTCTGGCTTGATGTCAAAACTACCGCTATTGAACCAAATGGCTTACATAGCCCCTATGGTTAAGCGGATTCTAGAAGTTATTGCAATTGAA
This sequence comes from Colwellia sp., assembly GCA_022969215.1. Classification (GTDB taxonomy): domain Bacteria; phylum Pseudomonadota; class Gammaproteobacteria; order Enterobacterales; family Alteromonadaceae; genus Colwellia. The sequence continues at coordinate 18,797 of JALJPA010000003.1, forward strand.
AAACCTGATGTTATTCATGCTCATTCTCCGGCACTTAATGGTTTAGCGGCCTTAAAAGCGGGCAGGAAATCAGGCTTACCGGTTGTTTATGAAATTCGTGCTTTCTGGGAAGATGCTGCCGTTGACCATGGCACCTGTAAAGAAGGTGACTTACGCTATCGTTTAACCCGAAAAATGGAAACTCATGTGGTTAAGAATGCTAATGCTGTGACTACTATCTGTGAGGGGTTACGTGCAGACCTCATTAGTAGAGGCTTCGACGAAAAAAAATTCACTGTTATAGCTAATGCGGTAAATATCGAACAATTCAATGTTATTACACCCCAAGATAAAGCCAATAATACCGACTTAGCTAAAGCATTAGCATTAACGGATTGTGATGTACTCGGTTTTTTAGGTTCTTTTTATGCTTATGAGGGTCTAGACCTAGCTATTGCGGCTATGCCGGCAGTCTTGGCTAAAAATCCGAAAGCGCGATTATTACTTGTTGGCGGCGGTCCGCAGGAGCAAAACCTTAAACAGCAAGTTATTTTATTAGGTTTAGAAGGGAAGGTGATATTTACCGGTCGAGTACCTCATAGTGAAGTTGGTAAGTATTATAGTTTAGTCGATCTATTAGTATATCCACGTAAAGTTATGCGCTTAACCAATTTAGTAACACCATTAAAACCCCTTGAAGCTATGGCACAAGGTAAGCCCGTACTTGCATCTGATGTTGGTGGTCATAAAGAACTTATTAGTGATAATGAAACAGGCTTCTTATTTAAAGCGGGTGATAGTGTCGAACTTGCTGAGCGTATGGCTGATTTATTGGCAAATGAGAATAAACTTAACAGCGTACTTTCTAATGGTCGTGATTATGTTGAAAATGTCCGTAACTGGCGAAATAGTGTCAGCAATTACTTACCGCTTTATCAAAAATTAACTGAACAAAGCAGCTAATGAATATTCTAGTTTTAACGACACTCTATCCAAATAATGTTCAGCACAGGCATGGTATCTTCATTGAAAATAGAGTGAAAGAGCTAGTGAAACGTTATCCTGACGCTAAGGTAAAGGTACTTGCGCCAGTGCCTTATTTTCCTGCTTGGCTACCTATTAATGAATATAAGAAATATAGTGGCGTAGCTGAGCAAGAAGTTCGCGCCAATATAGAGGTTTTCCATCCTAAATATTTAGTTATACCTAAAGTGGGTATGAATATTACGCCGCACTTCTTATATAGAACATGTTTAACCAGTATTGCTGAAATTCAAGATGAAGGTTTCTCTATTGATGTAATAGATGCACATTACTTCTATCCTGATGGGGTTGTTGCTAGTTGGATAGGTAAAAAACTAAATATTCCAGTAATGGTTACGGCACGTGGTAGTGATATTAATATTATCCCTGAAAATAAAATTGCCAGAAAACGAATAATAAAAGCATTAATGAATATTGATGCTAGTGCCGCTGTTTCCCAAGCGTTGGCTGATGAAATGGTTAAGCTTGCGCCATTGGCTAAGCCGCCACTAGTATTAAGGAATGGCGTCGACTTCGATTTTTTTCACCCCGATGTACCTAAACCACAGTTACCATTTACTTTATCTAAAGATGAAAGATTAATTCTCAGTGTTGGTAATTTAATCGAGTTGAAAGGGCATCACCTTGTTATTGAGGCACTGACTTTAATACCTAATATAAAACTGATTATTATTGGTGAAGGTATATTGAAAGCAAAATTACATCAGCAAGTGGAAAAACTAAACTTAGAAAGTAGAGTGCACTTCACCGGTAATATACTGCAAAGTGAACTACCGGGTTACTACGCCAGTGCGGACGTTTTAGTACTGGCATCCAGTAGAGAGGGGATGCCTAACGTCTTGATGGAATCTATAGCATGTGGAACACCTGTTATTGCAACTAATGTTGGTGGTAGTAAAGAAGTAATATATTCATCAGAAGTGGGTGAGCTGCTAAATGATAGAAGTAGTGAAAGTATCGTTAAAGCGTTAAATTCTGTATTATCAAAAGATTTTAACAAAGAGGAAATCCGAAATTTTGCAAATTTATACGGCTGGAAAATAACAACAGAACAACAATATAGCCAGCTAACCGGAATAGCTATGAATAATACCAAAGGTTTATATTAAATGGATAGTTTATTGTTTTTAGTTAATTTAATCTCTGTAGCTTATTTATGTTATTGGGCCGTTAAAAATGATACTGAGGATAAATAGTTGCGCGATATATTATTGGTTTTAGTTTTTCCTATCTTACTATTTTTTATTTTTAAACGCCCATATATTGGTGTATCTCTATGGATTTGGAGTGCCATGTTTTTTCCAAACGGTTGGGTTTGGGGTTTTGCCTCATCATTTCGTTATAATTTATTAATAGCAATCGCAACTATCCTATCCTATGTATTCCAAAAAAATAAAATAAAAACCGAAGCTTCAGGGTTAACTGTTTTGATTCTGTTCTTTTTTATCTGGAGCACCATTTCTAGTATCTTTACTATTTCAAATCCTGACCTTGTTTGGTTTGAATGGAATATATTTTTTAAAATAATAATTTTTTATCTTCTTTGTGTTTTAACGATAAAAACAAAACATCATATTAATGTTTTTATATGGGCTATTACTTTATCCGCAGCTTATTTTGGTGCTGCAGAGGGGCTGAAGTACATAGTGACGGGCGGTGGACATACTATTGCGGGTATACCAGGTAGTCGATTGGGTGATCGCAATGAATTAGCACTTGCTGTTAATATGACTTTGCCATTAATTGTTTTTTTATTGTCACAAACAAAATCTAAATGGTTGAAAATAGCTTTGATTGGCGCCGTTATTTTTAATGTTGTGGCAATAATTGGTTCTTTCTCACGTGGTGGTTTGTTAGGGCTAATAGTGATCGGCGGCTATTTCTTTTTGCAAAGTAAACATAAATTATTAGTATCATTGGTTATAGTTTTAGGTGTCGGTATTGGTAGTGCCTTTGTTTCTGATAAATGGACAAATCGTATGGATACTATCAATACCATGGATCAGGATAGCTCTTTTCTTGGCCGCGTTGTGGCTTGGAAGCAGGCGGTATTAATGGCTACGGACCATCCTATTTTTGGTGGCGGTTTTAAGGCCGGGCAAAACCCTAGTGTATGGTATTTGTATGAAGATGACTTCCATCGTTTAAACTTCATTATTGATACTGGTGATTATAGAGTAAAAAGGCCAAAGGCTGCCCATAGTATTTATTTTCAAGTATTAGGTGATCAAGGTTTTGTTGGTTTATTTATGTTTTTAGCTATTTTGTTGCTCTGTTATCGTAAGCTATCGTGGGTTATTAAGAATACAGACGATGAATGGCTTATGGGCTTAGCGCGAATGCTAAGAGTATCCTTAGTCGCTTATGCTGCTGGCGGGGCTGCACTTAGTTTACCTTATTTTGATTTGTCATTTGCAATCTTTGCTTTAAGCCATATTTTATGCGAAGTAATTAAGCGAGCTAAAAACGACAAAGAACAACCTGAAATAAGTGTAATAGGTTCTAAAGTTCAGAGGAGGGCTGAGTGATTACATTATTTATTAAAGCGTTAGTTGATTCTTTTCTTTGGTGTTTTGGCAAAAACAAACTCAGTATTTTAACTTACCATCGTGTGGGAGGCACTGGTGATGCACTTGCTATGGACGAAATACTATTTGAACAACACTTAATCTGGATTAAGCGCTACCTTAGACCAATCAGCTTAGCTGAAGGTTTAGCTTTGCAAGCTAAAGGTATATTACCGCGTGGTTCAGTCTCTATTACGGTCGATGATGGCTACGTTGATAGCTATAATATTATTTTTCCATTGTTAAAAAAATATGAGCTCAAAGCGACATTTTTTATTAGTACCATAGGTTTCGAAAATGGTTATTTATGGGATGAAAAAGTAGCTTTTATTATAATGAAAACAAAGCTGACAGAGATCAATTTTAATAATCAGAAATATTCTCTATTAACCCATAAAGAAAGAATCGCTTGTTTAACTGATTGCCTAGCAAAAATAAAATATGAAACCATCACCGAGCGTGATGCGTTAATAGATCAATTAGTTATACAGAGTCAACAAACAGAAACGCCACAGCAATTTCTAACAAAAGAGCAAACAGTTCACTTACATAAATCAGGAATGGGTATTGGGTCACATACGCATACACACCCAATTCTTCTGAAAGAAAATGCAAGTATTGCTTTAGATGAAATTAAACAAAGTAAGGCCATTCTTGAAGGTATAATTAATAGTCCAATAAAATACTTTGCTTACCCTAATGGAAAGTTTGGCTTAGATTTTGATGTTACCCATATTGAAATGGTAAAAAAGAGTGGCTTTTTAGCTGCATTGTCTACGGATAAAGGGATATTGAAAGACCAAAAAACTGATGGATTTCAAATTAAGCGATTTACCCCTTGGGACGAAACGGAGCTTAAATTCGTATTACGCTTAGCACTGAACTACTGCCAATAATATAGATAGTGGCACTGCAGAAAACTTTGATTAACTCATAAAGAGATACGTAAATGGATAAACATATAATCGAAAGAAATTGGCGAAATAAATACAATGTGCTTGTGCCTCAAGCAGACTCTATGGGGGCTATTGCTGTTATTCGTTCATTAGGATCGCATGGCTATAATGTATTTGCTGCATCATCTAAAGCAGGTGCGCTTGGATGTCGTTCAAATTTCACTACAATGGCGGTGACTTGTCCTCCATACGATAAGAATTATCTTGAGTGGCTAAGATCTTTCATTAAAGAACATGATATCCAAGCGATTATTCCAAGTGAAGCCTTTTATTTAGTAATAAAAAATTGTTTTGATGAATTTGCACACTTATTACCAATTAGCAGCACGAAAGAGGTTATCTATCAGTGTTTATGTAAAGTGGATGTTTTTGATGCATTTTTATCAAGTGGCGATAATTCATTAACAAATAATATTTCTAATACCCAAGTTGTTGCTAGTGAAGCTGAGGTCGATTGGGCTGTGACAGCCAGTTGGAACTATCCACTATTTATTAAAGGTGATGGTTTTTATGCGCATTCAGGAGATGACGCTAGAATTATTAAGGCTGAAACTGAGCTTGATGCCAAACAAGCAGTGATAGATATTTTCAAGTCTTATAATAAAGCCATTGTCCAAGATTGCAGTGAAGGCGTTAAAGCAACGGTTAACTTACTTTTTCAAGATGGACAATTGTTAGCGGAGTCTATGGCTGTTGCAACTCATGAAAATCCTCATACAGGTGGTTTAACTTCTCTACGGCATAGTTGGTGGCAGCAAGAAATGTATGAGGATGCAGTGCTACGCTTGAAGTTCCTCAAGTGGAATGGGCCAGCCATGGTTGAGTATAAATGGCATGAGGCAACTAATTCTTTTGACTTTATCGAGCTTAATTCTCGCTATTGGGCGGCATTAAATTTAGATATTTTAGCCGGGGTTCATTTTCCCTGTATTCATCTAGACTACTTTTTTGAAAAATTAGCACCTAAAACAGCAATTCGGTTGGAAAATCATATTCAAGTACGAAATGCATTACCAGCAGATTTTGGCTATATGCTGTCCTCATTAAAAGACCCGATCATCACAAAAACAAAAAAGGTGGCTATTGTAGCTGAATTTTTATTGTTATTTCTTCATCCCAATATCAAAGCCGACTTGCTCTATCCGAATGACAGAAAGTTATACTTTATAAATTTATGGGCATTTACTAAGGAGTTTACTAGCTCGTGCTTAAAGCGATTAAAATAATAGCTCTTTTTATCATCAAGCATTTAGGTGGTTTTTGGCTAGCTCGTATACTGAACAAAGGTAATACCTGTGTCTTGTGTTATCACGGTTTTGCTTATGAAGATGAGTATCAATTTCGCCCGAAACTTTTTATGCGCCCGGAATCTTTTAAAAAAAGGCTGGCATGGTTGCAGGATAGTCCATATAAGGTTGTTAGCTTATCTGAAGCGATTAACAATCAGCATAATGAGAACCTTGTTGTACTAACGATGGATGATGGCTGGGCTGGCACTAAAGAGCTAGTAGGCGATTCTTTAGCTGAACATAACTTTCCATTAATGCTGTATGTAACGAGCTATTACGCGCAAAAGCAAGGCGCAGTGATTAATGTAGCTTTGGCTTATATTCTTTGGAAGTCAGTAGGTAAAACCTTAGTAATTGACGGGTCTATATTAGCAATCAATAAGACATATCTAATTAGCGTAGAAAACACAGTTAGTATTGTTAATGAACTTTGCCAGCAGATAGATGAAGTAGAAGACTTTGCTACTAGGCAGAGAGTACTTTTAGCTATAGCAGAACAACTTCAAGTGAGCTTGCATTCAGATGATCAGTTAATGTTTCGCTCACTGACTGCTGAGGAGTTAACTGGTCTACAACAGAGTAATGTTGATATCCAATTACACACTCATAGGCACTGTTCCCCACAAAACGAGCAAGAGTTTAAGTTAGAAATTAGTCAAAACATTGATTATTTACAGAACATCGAACTCAAAAATACTTTGCAGCACTTTTGCTACCCAAGTGGCGAACATTACCTTACTCAACTTCCTTGGCTAAAAGAGAGTGGCGTAGTTACTGCTACCACTGTTTTTTCAGGGATGTTAACTCCTGATACGGAACATTTGCAAATATCGCGCATTTTAGACGGGGAGGATGTTCACCAATTAGAGTTTGAAGCTGAACTTTGTGGCTTGGCTACTTTCCTTCGTAAATTATATTAATTCAATACCAACATAGAAGACATATGTATATGAGCTCAATTAAAGTAACGGGTTTTAAAAAGTTGCAAAGAACATTGGCTTTAATAAAGCTAGAATCTCAAAGAAAAAAAAGAAGTTCGGCCGCTATTATTGTTGAAATGATACGTTTATATCTAAAAAACTCCATAGGTCCTAATTATTATTTACAAGCTGGTATGGCAGAGAAGAATATGTCTTGGGATTATAAGTGTTCACATATTAGTGATAAAGATTACCACGCCGCTTTAGATAAGTTGAACCCTCGCCCCTATCGAAAAATAACGCAACATAAGCTATCAGAGAAATCATTTTTGCAGTTTTCTCACATTCCTTGCGCCAAGCTTATAGGGTTTTTAGAGCCTGTTAAAGGTTTTGATGTTGATGGCAATCATTTGACTAATGAGCAGCAATTAATTGATTTACTTGGTAACTATATTAATGAAGCGATTTGCATAAAAATCCCAGAAGGCTACGGTGGTAAAGGTTTTTTTGCGGGAACAGTGTTTTTAGATAACGATACATTAAAGATAAAGGCCTTAAATGAAGAAAAATCCTTAACCATTTCTCAGGTATTGGACCGGTATCGTACGGTAATTGCAACAGAAGGGTTATTGTTTGAATCTTTTATTGAACAGCACCCAAGTTTCGCTCAGTTTAACCAGTCGAGTGTAAATACCTTACGTATTTGGGTGTTACAAACCGCTGATAAAGTTGAAGTCATTGGAACTTATATTAGGATTGGCCGTGCGGGTAAACTAACCGATAATGCTGGTAGTGGTGGCATTATGTGTCCTGTTAATCTTATGACTGGTGTAGTTGATAAAGGGCTAACCACATCGGTTCCATTTAGGGATGACTTTGAAAAGCATCCTGATCATCAAGCACAAATCTATGGCGTTAAATTACCATTTTGGGATGATATTCTTAGTTGTGCTACAGAGACATTGAGAAAGCTGCCTTATACAAAATTTGTTGGCCTTGATCTCGCTATGACCACTGAAGGCCCGTTAATTATTGAAGTTAATGTTTGTCCTGATAAAAATGGTGCCGCAAGTGGCATGATTAGCTCAAGTCCTATTAAAAATGCGGCAAATTTACTTTAAAGAGAATATGCAAACCTATGAAAAAAGCTTTAATGATTGCTTTGGAATTTGCTCCATGCCGAAGTGCGGGAGTTCAACGTACATTGCGTTTCTCAGAATATATGCTTGCACATAACTGGCAACCTCTGATTATTACCGCCTCTGAAAATATTTATAATCGTCGCGATGACACACTAAAGGTGTTGCCTGAGGTTGCGCGTTATGTGGTTAAAGCTCAGTGTCATGATGCAGCCAAAAAATATTCGTTCAAAGGACGTTATTTTCAGTGGATGACACAACCTGACAGATACTGGCCATGGTATTTTGATGCAGTTAAGCAAGCGAGTATGGTTATAGAGCAAGAAAATCCTGATGTGATTTGGTCTACATACCCCATTTTAACAGCACATTGGATCGCGAGAAAGTTACAAAAAAAATATAATATCCCTTGGGTTGCTGATTTTAGAGATCCGTTGCAGTGTCGTTATGACCAGTCAGCACAACGTTATGCTTGGCTTAAAAAGTGGATGGAAAGAAGTGTCATCAAGCATGCTGATAAAGTTATATTTACTTCACAAAGAGCGGCATCTCTATATCGAGAAATTTACCCTAATGAAGATCCCGCTAAATTTATTACTATAGAAAATGGCTATTATTTAAGTGATAACTTGGCGTCACTAACACCAGTAAAACAAGAAAAATTTCAATTGTTATATAGTGGTTCTTTGTATGCTAATGGTCGAGATCCTAAGCAATTATTTACCGCTTTATCACGGTTAAAAAAACTAAATATCATTTCACAAGACAACTTTATTCTAACTTTTAGGCCAGGTAAAATCGACGCCTTTCAAGCGCCGCTCACCGAGTTAAATATATCCGAATTAGTTGAATTCTTACCTTCTATTTCTTTTGATGGGGCTATTGCCGAAATGCAACAAGCTTCAGCTACTGTTTTGATTCAAGATGAAATATTTCATCGACAAATACCGGGTAAAATTTACGATTATATCAGTGTTAAACGACCTGTTTTAGCCATAACGCCTAAGGACTCTGCAACTGCTGATTTAATCACAGGCCTTACTTTTGGGGTCAGTGCTTGGGGTGTCGATGAAATAGTAACAAGCTTAAAAACTATGCTGAATCATAATATCGATTGTTGTGCTGATGTTGAGCAATATAGCCGGAAAGTAAAGACTCAAGAATTAGTCGATGTTTTTAATAATATAAGCGGTTGTAAACAAAACTAATGACAAATAAATTGAGTGTTATATAAAGCATGGCAAGTTTACAAAGCAAAGCAGTAAAAGGTGTTGCTGCATTAGGTGTGGGTAAAGGCATTGGTAGGTTAATTTCTTTTGCCAATACTATTATTTTAGCGCGAATTTTATCACCGGATGACTATGGCCTTATGGCAATGGCCATGGTGGTGTGTGGATTTATTACCTTTTTTAATGAAATAGGCTTAGGCAGTGCGATTATTCAGCGAGAAGAGGTAAGCGATAAGCAGTTAAATGGCGCTTTTTCCATTGCATTGCTGGCCAGTTTCGTGCTTTATGGGATTACCTATCTATTAGCTCCCTCCATAGGTGGCTTTTATAATAATCCTCAAATTGGCGATATGCTACGATGGCTGGCAGTTTCTTTTGTTTTCGGAGGCTTAGCAACAATTTCTAGCGCATTAATTTCGAAAAACATGCAATTTAAAGCGCTTGCAGGTGTTGAGTTCCTTACTATTGTTGTACAAGCACTATCAACCTTAGCATTTGCTGTAACAGGTTATAAAGCATGGTCTTTAGTTTTTGGTTATGTTATTTCTCAGCTAGTTAGAATGATTTTTATAATTTTTGTTGCGCGTTGGAAGCCAACTAAATTGGGTGAGTTTAAAGAAGCGTTATCATTAATAAAATTTGGCTTAACCGTGACTTATTCGCGTTTAACTTGGTATTGTTATTCTAATGCGGCCACTTTTATTGTTGGTAAAGTTTCAGGTGAAAAGCAATTAGGTTTGTATTCTATGGCGGGTACTTTAGCTACTCTACCGACCACACATATTACCTCGCTTGTCGGACAAGTTACCTCATCAGCCTTTGCAAAACTACAAAACAACTTAGTGGAATTAAATAAACTGCTTAATGGCTTTACTGCAGGGTTGAGTCTGATTAATTTCCCTGTTTTAGCTGGTATGGCAATAACTGCGCCGGAGTTGGTACCTATATTGTTAGGGCCACAGTGGCTTGCGATTGTATTACCAATGCAAATTATGTGTGTTACCGGCTTTATCAGAACAGTAAGCCCACTACTAACTCAAGCGTTAACTTTTGCAGGTAAAGCGCACGTAACTGCTCAATACACAACCATATGTGCTTTTGTCATACCTTCTACAGTCTTAGTGGGAGTGTACTGGCGAGGTATCGAAGGTGTCGCGATATTATCACTACTTGCCTATAGCATTTTAACTTTTATTCTATTATTGCTGTGTAAAAAGCATATCAAAATGAAGGTTAAAACTTATTTGTTGCAACTTATTACCCCCATTTTAGCTAGCCTTGCAATGGTTTTTGCCGTGTTCTTGAGTAAAATGCTCTTAATCGACTATTTGAATATTATTCCACTCTTTATTCTGGAAGTAACCTTAGGCATATTCACTTATTTACTGTGGCTTATTTATGTACAGAAAAAGGGGCTATATCAATTAAAACAAGTACTACAGCATTTGGGGCTTTCACAGCAAAAATTAACTCGCTGGCCTTTCAATAATTTAAATAATAATCATTATAAAACCTAATTTAATGGTCAATACAATGTTCGATACCTATAAAAAAATATTTGATAACCGTGCAGAGTCCTACCATAAAGCGATGCGAGACTTCCCGTTAGCGCGAAAAGAAGAGTTTGAGTGGGCATTGCACTATTTAGCTATTAACCCGGGAGATAACGTTTGTGATGTACCATCAGGAGGCGGATATTTAAAAGATTTCGCTTTAGATGAAGATTGCTTTTTTAATTTTTTAGAAACCAGTGAAAGCTTTGCCTCTTATAATGTTGATTGCCCTAATAGCAAAACCCAGGTATGTGAATTTGAAGACCTACCTTTAGCAAACCAAAGTGTTGATAGCTTAATATGTCTTGCTGCACTTCATCATGTTGATAATAGGGAAAAAGTATTTCAAGAGTTTCGTCGCGTGGTGAAATCACAAGGTAAAATCCTCATTGTTGACGTTGAAGAAGGCAGTAACACGGCTGGTTTTTTGAATGTTTTTGTAAACGAATATAACTCCATGGGACATAATGGCTCGTTCATTAACGGACAAGTTGTTAATTCATTAGAAAAAAATGAAATTACAGTAGTTTCATATAACAGCCACACCTTTCAATGGACCTTTGATAATGAACATTGCATGGTAACTTTTTGTCGGGGCTTATTTGGTCTCGATAAAGCAACGGATGAAGATATTATTCACGGTATTAAAATCTATTTAAATCCCCATTATCAACAAAACCAAGTCAGTTTAGACTGGGATTTGGTTTATATTGTCTGTAATTAATAAAGTGATATTTTACTATGAATAGAAATAATATTTTAAGTGTTCCTAACCCCGTATCATATAAAGAAAATGTGTTAAAAAAAGTGGGCTACATCATCGCCCTAAGTCGATATATCAGACAGGAAAAAGGTATTAACTTAACGACACAGTATAGCGAAATGCTGTTTCTTTATATCGTAAAGCAGCTAGGTCCAATACTGTATTTTGAAGCACGATTATGGCGTAGGACATTTTCATTAACTGAAAAAATGCGTTTTCTTAATACCTCTCAATATAAGAAACGTATCAATGAATTGAATCCACCAACGTATCGAAAATTCTCAAATGATAAGCTAGTGGAGAAGTCTATTTTATCTTTGCTAGGTGTACCTACAGCTAAGTTTTTAGGATTTCTTCATCCTTTTAATGGCAGTGATAGCAAGGCTCAGCCTTTAACTACCCCAGAGCAACTAACTGAATTTTTAAGACAGTATATTGATAAAAAGCTATGTTTTAAGTTGACTGAAGGCTGGGGTGGCGATGGTTTTGTTGCTGCAAAAGTGTTGGCGGTTAATGGTGAGTTATTTTTATGCTCGTTAAAGGCAGGAGCTAAACCGCAACCGATAAACGATTTCTTTAGGCAATATTTAGCCAAGAATTATCATGACGGCTTGGTTATAGAAGCCTTTATCGAACAGCATGCGGTGTTATCACAACTTAATGAATCGAGCGTTAACACCTTACGCATGTGGTTAATACAGTCACAAGGCAAAGTGAAGGTGATAGGTGCAGTGTTACGTATTGGTCGAAAAGATCAATTGGTTGATAACTGTGGTCAAGGCGGTTTTGTTTGCTTAATTGATAAAGATAGCGGGAAAATAAAGCATGGTATGACCCCTTCAGTGATACCAAGGCCGTTTGATCAGCATCCTGATACGCAAGTACAGTTAACGGGCATTCAACTACCTTATTGGGATAAGTGCCTTAAAATTGGACAATCGTGTTTGCGTGTTTTCCCACATACCAATTTTGTGGGGTTGGATATTGCCTTTTCTAAGGATGGTCCTTTAATTGTTGAGCTGAACCAAGAGCCAGATAAAATCAGTGCTCGTATCTTTGGTCTGCCATTAAAAGATTTATTGGATAATGACTCTTTTTAACTTTATGTTTTAATGGCGAATTACAACACTCTTAATTCAAGCGATTTATAGTTTAATTACACATTAAAAATGGAGCGTACTCATCAAGAAATATTTTATTGTTATCGGTTTACTCTTTAACTTAATGTTTGTCCTAAGTGTTGTTTTTGTTTTTCGTCAGATATATTCTTCAGGTTTATCATTACCACTTTTTAGTGAAAAAGCGCGAGAAAATATATCGGTAAATCAACCCAATTTATATAAAGTAGTAGCGCCGATACTAACTACGTTGAGCTACTTTAAGGTTGAAAATCATTATTTTCGCCAAATTGAACTATCACAGTGGTCAGGGGTAGGTGCAAATAACAAATATTCAAGCAAGCTAATTAACGATCAAATAGCCTTGTCAGGTATTAATCAAAAACTTAGGGTTTATAGTACATCTGAGCTTATTCAGGCTTTAAAAACGGTACAAGCAGGGCAAACAATTATTCTTGCTCCGGGTGAGTACCATATCACTGCAAATCGGATAACAATTGGTCAAGGTGGTACTGCAGCTAAGCCTATTCACCTGACTGCGTTAGAGTTAGGATCGGTAAAAATATTCTTAAAAGGTGAAGGCTTTGTGGTAAATAAGCCTTTTTGGCAGTTCAGTAATTTGCACTTTATTGGTAATTGTAAGCGTCATACACAATGCGAACATGCCTTTCATGTGGTTGGGCAAGGGCATCATACGGTTATCAAAAATAGTATTATGCAAGACTTTAACGCCATGATAAAAGTAAATGGCGTTGGTGAGCATTACCCTGATTATGGCAAAGTTACTCAGAACACATTTTTTAATTCCACAGCAAGAAAAACGGCTAATCCAGTAACCCCTTTCGACTTAATGCATGCTAATTATTGGCAAGTAAGTGATAACTTTATTTTTGATATTCAAAAATCGGCTGGCAATAAGGTGAGTTATGCAGCTTTTTTTAAAGGTGGCTCAGAGCACGGAATTTTCGAACGTAATTTAGTTATATGTGCAGCTAATTTACCGGATAAATACACCGCAATAGGTTTATCTTTAGGTGGCGGCGGCTCCGCCAAACGGCATAGACGTAATCAAAATAGCGCAGAGCATGTAGGTGGAGTTATTCGTAATAATATCATCATGCATTGCTCTAATGATGTTGGAATATATCTTAATAGATCACGTGATAGTTTAATTGAGCATAATATTCTTTATAACACATTAGGTATTGATATTAGATATCCAGAAAGCGATGCTAAAGTGGTTAATAACATTATTTCGGGTCGGATAAAAATTCGCGACAACGGGAAGCTATTTAAAAGTAAAAACCTTGTTGTTAGTCGGAATTTCATCACTGGGGAAGATAGCTTATCAGATTATTTTGTTGCGCCAGATATTGGGGATTTCACCTTGAAAGGTGTATCAAACACTGACTTATCAATTAACTCCCCGGTTAAATCTACGGGCTCAATAACGTTTGATTTTTGTGGTGCGACGCCAAATAATCTATACCTTGGCGCTTATGCAGCAATGAGATTTTGTCTGGAAAAGTTAAATATTAACAATAAGGCTAATGGTGAGTAGACCCGATGAAAGCATTCATTAAAAAAACTGTCACAAACTACTTATTTTTATCAGGTGTTTTAGTACACATATTAGTTATTGTTCTGTTTGTCGTTCAGCCTTTTCTGTTTTATAAATTAACGAGTAAAGTCACCAACTATTATTACGCATGGCAAAAAAAACAGGACTATCACGCCCTGACGCAAGGTAAAAAATATACATTAACAGATGAAATTAATAATGTATTTTATCCATGGCAAGCTGAGCCTCACAGTAAAGTAATGCTGCAAAATTTTGAAGTTAATGGCATTGGTTTTTCTGACATCTCTGCTGCAGTCTCTGCGTTGAGAACGGGTGATGAATTATTCATTGCCGCAGGAACCTATAATATACCACTCACCATTAGTCAAAATGATATTACTATTACCGGAATCGGACATGTTATTTTTCAACGTGGTGTTGCTGCAGGTAAAGGCTTTATTTTAAGCAAAGGCAATAACTTAACTATTAATAATATAGAGTGCAGAGATATTGCTGTAAGAGACGGTAATGGTGCTTGTGTTCGTCACGAGGGTGTTAACTTAACCCTAAACCACGTTTTCTTTCATAGGAGCCAAGAAGGAGTATTAGAAACATCGCGTCAAGCTGGTGTAATAAAAATAATTAATAGTCGTTTTGAGCGTTTAGGGTTTAATGGTCAGGCTCATGGTATTTATACTAACAAAGCGTCGTTGTATATTGAGCAATCATTATTTATTGCCGCCAAAAGCCAAGGGCATGCCATTAAGGTCAGAGGGAAGAAATTAACGATAGAGCAGAGTATTATCGTGTCACTTTCATCTGATGATAGCCGCTTAATTGATATGCCCAACGGTGGAGAGTTGTTAGTAGTTAACTCTTTGCTAGGTCAAGGACCTAACTCGGTTAATGGGCAAATGATAGGGTATGGCTTAGAAGGTATGTCGCATCAGCGCAATACGATAAACCTTATCGACAATGTTATATATTTAGAGCGAATAGGTACAAATTATTTGTTAGCGTTACCTAAAGATAATAGTTTAATTACGCTCACTCAAAATAACAATATGATTATCGGAGAAGACAGTTCTCACTTTACAGATGCAACAAATACATACTTTAGTGATCGAGCCGAATTAGGTTTACCGTTGTACCCAAAGTTACCAAATAGTTTTTGTGATTCATGGCGTTATTGCCCGATAAATTAAGCCTTCTTTGCTCTTGGGCAAACTATCTACTTCCAATTAACGTTACTGGTTTATCTTTTTATTTTAATAGATCCTGTTGATGAACAATTTCCTTCTTTTGTTAAGGTTTACCTGCCTTAGTTATAGGAAATTATATAGCGATAGCTTATTATTAGGGTACTATAATCTCATCAACGGAATACATATGAGTTCTGCTATTATCTACCCAGCAATTATGTGCGGCGGCAGCGGCACACGCCTTTGGCCTCTTTCTCGTGCACTTTTTCCTAAGCAATTTTTACCTCTGGTTAATGATACTAGTATGTTACAGGATACGCTTTTACGCTTGCCTAACAATAGCAATGAGCCAGTATTTATTTGCAATGAAGAACATAGATTTTTAGTGGCAGAGCAAGTTAGGCAACTATCACAAAGCCAGGGCACTATTTTACTTGAACCGGAAGGACGAAATACCGCTCCTGCTGTTGCCTTAGCGGCAATTCATGCATTAGAAAAAGATAAAAATGCATTATTACTAGTGTTAGCTGCCGATCATGTTATTCAAGACACCGTCGCTTTTCATCAAGCCGTTGCGCAGGCCGCTATTGCAGCACAGCAAGGTAAATTAGTTACCTTTGGTATCGTGCCTACACATGCTGAAACTGGCTACGGCTATATTAAAAAGGGCGAAGAGCTAGAAAAATCTACTTTTAAAGTGGCTAAATTTGTAGAAAAGCCAGACAAAATAACTGCTGAGAGCTATTTAGATTCAGGTGAATATTTATGGAATAGTGGCATGTTTCTATTTAAAGCATCACGTTACCTTGAAGAGCTGGCTAAATACCGCGCCGATATACTAAAAAAATGCCAACAAGCAATGACTGATGTTGAGCTAGATTTAGACTTCTTACGCCCTAATAAGGATGCTTTTCTTGCTTGTGCCAGTGAATCCATTGATTATGCGGTGATGGAAAAAACTGATGCTGCCGTAGTTATTCCTCTTGACGCAGGATGGAGTGATGTCGGTTCTTATTCTGCTTTGTGGGAGGTTTGTCAGCAAGATGAAAATCAAAATGTCCTGAAAGGAGATATCATTGCCCAGGCCACCACGAACAGCTACATCCATAGTCAAAATAAACTGATTGCTACCATTGGTGTTGATAATTTGGTGATAATCGATACCCCTGATGCTGTGCTGGTTGCTAATAAAGATAAAGTGCAAGATGTGAAAAAAATTGTTGAGCAGCTAAAGTCTCAGCAACGCTCTGAAGCTGTATTACACCGAGAGGTTTATCGTCCTTGGGGTAAATATGACAGTGTTGATACCGGTGATCGTTTTCAAGTAAAACGTATTACGGTAAAACCTGGCGCTAAGTTATCAGTGCAAATGCATCATCATAGAGCTGAACATTGGATCATTGTTTCAGGCACTGCAAAAGTTACCATAGATGAAAAAACAGTGTTATTAACTGAGAACCAATCGGCGTATATCCCCGTTGGCGCAGTTCATGCCTTAGAAAACCCAGGGATACTGCCTTTAGAAATGATTGAAGTGCAATCTGGTAGCTACTTAGGTGAGGATGATATTGTTCGTTTTGAAGACAAGTATGGTAGGGCGTAATTTCAATTTTTAGTAAGTAGATATTAAAATTAATATTGGGCTACTCTACTGGAAAGAAAGGACTAATGTTTTTAGCTAAAAGGCACGCCTGATACGCAGCTAATATATGGATTTTCAGTGCAAGCCGCAGGTATTCATTTCATTAGAGAAGCGTATTACTTTTCACCTATTTTGTTAGGTTACCGACCACCTAATGCAATCGAGGATATACGAGGGAGAATTTTTTTGAAGTACCGAGCAAAAAATATTGACGTGAATACCATAATTGGAGGAGCCAACAACCAGTAAACATAGTAAGGCATCTCTATTGGTATTTTTTTAAATATAAGCCATAGAATCAATATGATTGGTCCATGTGCAAGAAAAGTAAAAAAGCTGCTTTTTGAATTTTTATATAAAAACTCATATAGGGCTGTGTTTGTAATTAATGATATTGATGGCCAGACCAAAAAGGGTGATAATAATCGGAAAAACTCTCTATTTTGTATATCAAATAATACAATCGCTATGCAGAAAGAGATAAATACGAAAAAAAGTAGCTTGGCATATTTATCTAAACAGGTTAAAGACCACTTTTGTGTAGCAGCTAACCCACCAGTATAAAAACTTACCAACATACTATTTCGCAGAACAAATGAGCTATCTAGATTAAAATAATAAACTACCAAAACGATAACCAATCCTAAATATGGCAATCTTTTCAAAAAAAACCAAAATATAGGTGATAATAATGAAACTGCAAATAAATCTCTTAGAAAGTTAAGAGGGTAATTGGCAGGAGTTCCAAACAACCCCGTTAATGCATCTACCCAATTCAACAAATTAAACGGATAAAGCTCGGCTGAAAAGTCATGTGACAGAATGCCGTATTTCTGTGAGAGGTAAATGGCTATAACGATGGGGATATTCCATATAATGAGAGGAACCAATACCGATGTGATCTTTTTAGATAATAGCTGCAAAGGTTTTAAATGAAGATTAAATTGAAATATTAAAAACCCCGAAATCACCGTTAACACTGGAACGGTGGCTCTAAAAACACCATGTGAAAAGAATGCCTTTACATAGTCGAATACTGATGCGCCAAGTGTATTTAATGGTTGATATGGTGGTAAATGAAGTACAATGATACCGATAACCATTAAATATCGTGTAACCCAAATCCGTTTACTTATTTCTTTATTCAAGTGCTTATCCATAATTTATCGGTTATCTACTAACGGAGGTTTTATTTTCTTGATAAAAGGGTCGTGAAATTTAAATTACGCGATACTAACTTATAGAATATTAGACCACTTTACTTTATCTACAATTTTTTTGTAAGTTTTACTACGGAGCTAAATGCGCTTGCAAGCTGATTTTTTTAGTGATTTTGCAATGGCTTTTCCGGTCAGTCTTTTACCAAAGTAAGATTGTTAGCATTACATCACCCAGCTCTTTATGGTAATTTGCGGGGCTCCAAAACTAGTGAGTTACACAACTTCATTAAAAAAGCTACTGCACTCAAGGTGTGTTTTTATAGCTGAAAATTTTTACATTGACTATTATTAGTTAGCATATGTAGATAACTGACGTGATCTGGTGAAATTGGCATCGAGAGAAATTAATCTTATGAGTAAAGTGTTATAAAGCTGAAATTGAAATTATAAAAGGCATATTATGATCAAATTAATTCTTTTTGTACGCCCTGAAAGGGATTGGTGTATTTTGGATTTGTCGAAAAGTAATCACTTAAATATCTGTGATTACTTTTCAATGTAAACCTTCCCTAAGTGAATCTCACTGTAGGAAGGTACGGTTTATTGTTGTTTAGTCAACCTGCACATAATTATCACCACAAGAAAAAGCAATTAAACGACTAAGCTGGGTTAAGCTATAGCCACTTTCACTTTGTAATTTATTAAAGTGTGCTTGTATCGCTGTTAAGCTTTTTTTACTTTGTAAACCACCATCAATGATCTGCTGTGCTCTTAAATAAGCTTCAACATCACTGCTTAAAATAAAGGTATCTTTACCTAATAAACGTAATGCATAAGGTCCGGTATTGCCGCCTAAACGTTGACCGTGCTTTTTCAGGTAAGCCCATAAACCAATAATATCTGTACTTGGCCAGTTGTTTATAAACTGAGCAAAACTAGTATTACTTTCAATGTGGTGATCGAACATCATTTGCGCATTGGCTTTAATGGTTTTTACTTTATTATAATTACGAATTATTTTTGGGTCGGCGGCTTTTCGTTCCAACATTTCTTCTGGCATCATAAGAATTTTTTCAATATTAAAATTGAAAAAATGCTCTTCAAAGTCAGGCCATTTATTTTCGACCACACGCCAGACAAAACCTGATTTGAAAATTTGTTTGGTAAAAGCCGCAAGAATACGGTCATCACCTAGCTCAGTGATATTTTGTTGTGCAGCGGTATCGTCTAGTAACCGCTTACCAAGGATTTTTTTACCTAGCAATACTTCTAAAGCGGGTACGCCACCTTTTCTTTGGGCAGCACGTTGGAATAGTGATTTAAATGATTCGTGAGTCATAGTTTCTTAATTTGGATGGTTCTTTTGATCAGTTATATCATTCCTGCATTTACTGAGCGGGAAGCTAACCTTATGAATGAGCCTTAGCCTATGGTCTAGGCTAAGGCTCTGTTAACACGAGAGGCTCGTTATGCTTCAATACCACAATGGCGTAACAAAGCATCAATTTCAGGTGCACGGCCACGGAATTTTTGGAACAATTCACTCGGCTCTTCACTACCACCTTTTTCTAGGATATTGGTTAAAAATGACTGTCCGGTTTGCCCATTGAAGATGCCTTGCTCTTCAAATAAACTAAAGGCATCAGCTGATAATACCTCTGCCCATTTGTAGCTGTAATAACCTGCAGAATAACCACCACCAAAGATATGGCTAAAACCATGTTGGAAACGATTAAATGCAGGTGCTTTCACTACTGAGTACTGAGTTCTAACGCTATCGAGAGTTTTTTGAATATGTTTTTCATTATTTGATGCTTTTGGATCAAAGCTTTCATGCATAGTAAAGTCGAAGATGCTGAATTCCAATTGACGTAACATTTGCATGGCAGATTGAAAATTTTTGGCTGCCAGCATTTTATCTAACATTTCTTGCGGTAGTGGCTCGCCCGTTTCAAAATGGCCAGAAATAAAGGCTAACGCTTCTGGTTGCCAGCACCAGTTTTCTAAAAATTGACTAGGAAGTTCAACCGCATCCCAAGGTACGCCATTAATACAGGCAACACTGCTGGCATTAATTTGGCTTAACATATGGTGAATGCCATGGCCAAACTCATGGAATAAGGTCACTACTTCATCATGAGTAAATAATGCCGGATTATTGCCGACAGGGCCGTTAAAGTTACAGGTTAAATAGGCAACGGGAAGTTGAATAGAACCATCAGACTTCTGACTACGACCAACACAAACATCCATCCAGGCGCCGCCACGTTTTTTCTCGCGGGCATAAAGGTCTAGATAAAAGCTGCCACGCTTTGCACCGGATTTATCAACTATGTCATAAAAATTAACATCATCATGCCAAACATCAACGTCTTCTCGTTGGGTAATCGAAAGACCGAATAATTTATGCACCACAGCAAACAAACCTGAGACTACTTTATCCTTTGGAAAATAAGGGCGTAATTGCTCATCTGAAATGGCATAACGGCTTTGTTTTAATTTCTCACTGTAATAAGCCAAATCCCAAGCTTGTAGGTTTTCTTGCTTGAACTCACTATCAGCAAAGTCAGTTAGCTCTTTAAAATCTTGTTGCCCTTGGTGTTGTGATTTAATGGCTAAGTTTTCAAGAAACGCCATTACTTCAGCGGTATTATTGGCCATTTTAGTTGCTAATGAGTGCTGAGCATAGTTGTCAAAGTCGAGTAAATTGGCTAATTCATGCCTTAAGTTTAATAACTCATTCATAGTGTCACTGTTATCAAACTCATTGGCGTTAGGCCCTTGGTCTGATGCACGTGTAACAAAGGCGGTATAAAGCTGTTCACGTAAATTAGCATTATCGCAATACATCATTACCGGTAAGTAGCTTGGAATATCTAGGGTAAAGGTATAACCTGTTTTATCTTTATTATTGGCTAGCTCTTGGGCTGCAGCTAAGGCGCTGTCAGGTAAGCCAGTTAACTCATCTTTGTTTTCGATAGTGATACTAAAAGCATGGGTGGCATCGAGTACGTTATTGCTAAAGCTTGAGCTGAGCTCTGATAAACGCGTTTTAATTTCACCGTAACGCTTTTTATCTTCATCATTTAGCGCAATGCCTGATAATTTAAAATCGCGTAGTGCATTGGTAATTACTTTTTGTTGGGCTACGTCGAGTTGTTCAAATTCATTGGCATTTTTAATACTAAGGTAGGCTTGATATAAACCTTCGTGTTGACCAACATAAGTGCCGTATTCAGATAATATCGGTAAGCAAGATTCATAAGCATCACGTAATTCATCACTACTAAGTACCGAGTTCATATGAGAAACCGGTGACCACAACTTTGATAACACATCATCAATGTCATCAATTGGCATAACTAAGTTCTGCCAAGTAAACACATCATTGTCAGCGAGAACTTGCTCAATAACTTTTTTACAATCACTAATGGCTTGTTCAACAGCAGGTTTTACATGCTCTGGTTTGATTTTGGAAAAGGCAGGAAGTTCACTCGATACTAATAATGGATTGCTCATAGGGTTACTTAAATAGCGTTATGAATTACTTATATGTAATGTTTAATGACCCTTATTTCAAGGTGTCAGACTAATAATAAAGTTAAGCATTTAGCTGGCTTATATCCTCTTTCTAAAATGGCACTTGAAATAAGGCCTTAGCGGGCACATATATTGAGTACAAATAGATGAATATTTTGAGAGAATTATGACACAACATTTTGATTATCTTGCCATTGGTGGCGGTAGTGGTGGTATAGCATCAGCTAACCGTGCAGCTAGATTAGGTAAGAAGGCCGCAGTTATTGAAGCTAAATACATTGGTGGTACCTGTGTCAATGTTGGTTGTGTCCCGAAAAAAGCCATGTGGTACGCCGGACAAATAGCCGATGCGTTAAAATATGCCCATGATTACGGCTTTAGCCAGCATCTTAGTCAAGGTGAGTCTCAATTTGATTGGGGCAAGTTAGTTGCCAACCGTGAAGCTTATATTAAACGAATTCATGCGGCCTATCAGCGTGGTTTTGATGCGAATGATGTCACTGTGATTAATGGCTTTGCCAAATTTGTTGATAAAAACACTGTCGAGGTTAATGGTGAGCTGATCACCGCTGATCACATAACTATCGCTACCGGCGGACGTCCATCAATTCCAACTATCGAAGGTGCTGAGTACGGTATCGATTCCGATGGCTTTTTTGCTTTAACTGAGCAACCTAAAAGCGTTGCTGTTATTGGTGCAGGTTATATTGCCGTTGAATTAGCCGGAGTCTTTCAAGCCTTGGGCACTGATTCTCACTTAGTAGTGCGTAAAGAAAAACCATTGCGCGGCTTTGATGACATGTTAAGTGATACCTTAGTTGAACAAATGGCTAAGCACGGTCCTAAGCTACACAATCACAGCACACCAGAACGCATTGAGAAACTGAGTGACGGAAGATTAGTTGTGCACTTTACTAATGGTAAATCATTAGCGCCAGTAGATACTGTAGTTTGGGCAATTGGCCGTGAGCCAGCCACCGATAATATCAACTTAGCTGCCACAGGCGTAGAAGTTAATGAACGTGGTTTTATTGTTACTGATAAATATCAAAACACCAATGTTGCCGGTATATATGCCGTAGGTGATAACACCGGTCGAGCACAATTAACACCGGTTGCTGTTGCTGCAGGGCGCCGTTTATGTGAGCGTTTATTTAACAATAAACCAGACTTACATTTAGATTATTCAGGCATTGCTACGGTAGTTTTTAGTCACCCTGTGATTGGCACTGTCGGATTAACCGAAGACGAAGCTAAAGCTGAATACGGTGCAGATAATATTACCGTTTATAACTCACAATTTACCGCACTTTATCAAGCGATCACGGAAGATTATCGTGACCCTACTCGCATGAAGTTAATTTGTGTCGGTAAAGATGAAAAAGTGGTTGGTTTACACAGTATTGGTTTTGGTAGTGATGAGTTATTACAAGGTTTTGCTGTGGCGATGAAAATGGGCGCCACTAAAGCTGATTTTGATAACACTATTGCTATCCATCCAACTTCAGCAGAAGAGTTTGTCACTTTATAGCCGTTAACAAACTTTATATTTCAGATTGATGCTAACAGTGATTAGCATCAATCTACTTCTTGCTTCACCCCCCTTAAAATTCAATTAAGCTGACGCTAATGGTATAACTGGCCGAATCACGTCACTGACAATTAACCCTTCCATTTCTGAAAATTAGTCCATGAGACACTTGATTGTCTTATTTATTAGGCGTTTAGCTTGTTCTGTCGCCGACTGTTTTGGTTTTTGCATAGCTATACTTGCTATACAAAAATTAGCACCTAATCTTAGCTATTACTTGTTTAGTAACCTGAGGCAGGCGAAAGCATGCCAAATCAAAGGATTGAAGATGAAACATTACTTTAGAGATATGCCGTTACGGATAAAGCTATTTAGTTATGCCGGTGTGATGTTATTTTTGCTCGTTACTAGCTTTATTTTTTCTAGCTATTCATTAAATAGTATAGGTAAAGAGTTAAATACTATTGTCGAAGAAGATATACCGTTAACGCAAATGCTCTCCAAAATGACAGTGACTCAGTTAGAGCAAGCCATTTCCTTTGAAAGAGCGCTCCATTATGGGGCAACTTTAACGCTTGAAACAAAAGCACCACAGCACTTTCAACAAGCGATTAACCATTTTCATCAGGGGACTGAAGTCATAAATCAGTCGATAGCAGATGCTGAATTCATTGTTGATCAAGGTAGACATATTAACTCCGAAGCCCTACAGGTCAAACTTAGCCAGGTGAGTAAATCACTAAAACATATTCATGCGGCTCATGATAGTTACATAGAGCATGCTCAAGAAATATTTACCTTATTAGCAAAAGGCGAACAGCACCTAGCGGAAGAGCTCATTGAAAAAATTGAAGTGGAAGAAGAAGCATTAGATAAAGAAAATGAAGATTTACTGAATAATTTGCAATTGTTTACTAAAAAAAGTGCCATGGCTGCAAAAGAGCATGAAGAGTCGGCACTTACTATGCTGCTTATCATTGGTTTGGCAAGTATATTTATAGGTGGTGTTTTTAGCTTTTTATTAAGTAACTTTATTGTTCGGGGTATTCAAAGTGCTATCACTACGGCTTCTGGCGATCTAACCAAAGAAATTAAAGTAACCAGTAAAGATGAAATTGGTCAATTACTTGAAGCGATGAATGCCATGAAGGCTAATTTACTCAGCATGATCCGAGAAATTACCGGTATAACCGGAGAGCTTTCCAGTGCTTCAAGTGATATGTCAGCTGTTACTAGCCACACTAATGACATGATGACTCAGCAAGTGAGTGAAACCGAATTAGTAGCCACCGCTATGAATCAAATGACGCAAACCGTACATTCAGTTGCCAGTAATATTAGTGAAACAGCCAGCCATGCTTTTGATGCAATAAAGCATACAGATGAGGGAAAAAAGGTTGTTGATAATGCGGTGTGTGAAATTGAGCAGCTTGCCACACAGATTGCTTTAGCAGGCGAAACGATTAATGATTTACAGCAACAAGGCGATGAAATTAACTCGGTTATGGATGTTATTACTAGCATTGCCGATCAAACTAACTTATTAGCATTAAATGCAGCAATTGAAGCTGCTAGAGCTGGGGAGCAGGGACGAGGATTTGCAGTTGTTGCCGATGAGGTCCGAACTTTGGCTGAACGTACGCAACTGTCAGCGAAAGAAATTAGTACCATGATTGAAAATCTGCATAAAAATACCAACCATGCAGTAAGTATTATGAAACAAAGCCAACAACAAACTGAAGCAGCTGTTTGTGGCACTAAAGCATCAAGACAAGCTTTTGAGGTTATATCCGAATCAGTGAATCAAATAAGTATAATGTGCGAACAAATAGCGGGGGCAGCAGAGCAGCAAGGCTCAGTAAGTGAGGAAATCAATCGTAATATTGTGCAAATAAATGATATGTCGTCACAGACTGCCTCAGGAGCAGAGCAAACGAATGTAGCAAGCAAGGGGCTAGCTAGCATGGCAAAAAAACTACAGGGCTTGTTAAATAATTTTGCCGTGTAAGCTAGCTCAGCTTCGATCGATGAACATTTGGTTTAGTTAACTTTAGTTAACAAAAAATCCCCTGATACTTACTTGAATATAAGTCTCAGGGGATTTTTATAAATGCATATTGTTTAATGCTATTTTATTTATCTTTACTCAACGGTAATAGTAATCTTCTTAGAAACAACCGCTGGTTTATGAGGAATATGATGATGATCGCCCATAATCAGCTGCAAAGTATGTGTGCCTTTAGGTAAGGTTAACGTTGTTTGAGTTTGACCACCACCGAAGTGTTTTACATCACCACCCATCGGCATATCAAAAGCAGGCAGTGAGGCCTTATCAATTAATAAGTGATGATGACCCGTATGCTTTTTCGCCATACCAGCAGGAGCAACACCCATATCTTTTAAACCAAAAGTCACTGTAAAAGTACTTTTCACGGTTGCACCATCGGCAGGTGAAATAATGTAAACATTAGCACTAGCTGGAGATACAGATTGCGGCATACTGCTGGCGTTAGCTAGTTCCGATGTTAATAACACAGGGCTTAACGCTAAAGTTAACAGTGATAATTGGATAAATTTTTTCATCTTATGACTCGCTTATTTCAAGTAAATAATCTTAATCGATTGTTTTAATTAATTTTCGGATGGGATAAAAATAGCGGTACTTATTGTAGCCGTCAATATTTGATTAAAATTGGTAATCTATTTTAAAATTAAAACTGGTGTCAGTCTGGCTGTAATTTCCCCAATCTAAATTGGAATATACTATTTCACCCGCTAACCCCATACCAAAAGAAAATCTATGTTCTATGGCGATGTTTGCACCTATCATATAACCATCACTTTTAAGTTGCTGGGTAGTGGCATTGGTAATGTTTTTATTGCCGTTGAGCTGACCCCATTGATAAAAAGGGCCACCATAGATAATGTCTCTGGCAGCGAATTTATAACCGACTACCCAGGCAATGTCATAAACATTGGTGTCATGCTGCCAATTGCCCGTTTCTGAGACATAATCACAATAAAAATCATTGCAATCGCTGTAATAGCCACCATTGTAGTATTGCTCACTAGTAGTATTTCTTTCATAACCTAAGGTAAACGCTTGTGAAAGATTCCCTTTCGTTGATTGCTCCGTATGGGCACCATAAAATTGATATTTGATACCAACATGAGTCGCTGAATCTTCATCACCTCGTAGTGATATTTCTAAACCTTTTGCTGCGGTGATATTACCTCGGTAATAGCCATAAAGATTCGTGCCACTAATATCATAATCATCCCCTTGCTCTTCTATAATCAACCTTGTTCTACCGCCATAACCTAAAGCTAAATTCACTTTTAAAGGTTCACTGCTAACTTCTGGATTATCAAATCGAGTAGTAGACATAGAGACACTAACGGGGTTAGTAGAACAAGCCGATAATAATATAACTAAACATAGGCTGGTGAGTAGGGGGGAATATTTCATTAATGTCAGATCCTTTTGATATTTTGCCGGCAAAGATAGCAAAATTATAGAGTTGGCTCAAATAAAAATAGGTCTCATTCTTAAATATAAATTAAGAGGGGGAATATGGGGTGATATGTAAGGGTAACGGGTATCAATATTAACTCTGTTTTGTTAAATTCAAGCAAAAGGTTGGTCGAAATATAACCCCTTAAGTGTCATTGGTCAGTTACATTTAATTACTTGATAGCACTTTAATTTTTTTAGACAACTTGTAATACTGATGCATCGCAAGGTTGACTGCATGGCTTAATTTGCTTTTATTGACTAGGTTAATTTTTTTGATTAACATCTTCCTTCGCAGGTTCTTATATTAGGGTAAACATAATACCGATGAAAAACACTTGGCTTGGCTTAGTATTAGTATTATTGATTGCATTGCAATCATATGCTGCTGTGGCTAATTCAGATGAAAGTCATCAAGTTGACTCACAACATATTCTCACAGAACATTCTCATGATGTTGATGACATTGAACTTTTCGATGAATCATCTGACAGTGAACATAATATTAAAGACTGCCATCACTGTGGTCATTGTCAAGGCGCTCATACCCAATGGGTTGCCAGTAACAAATCTGCTTTACCGACACCTCAATTTATAATCACCAATCAATATTTCTATACAGACAATTTTGATAAGAGCTTCATTGAAGAGCTTATACGCCCCCCCATTTCTTAATTTAATTTAAAAACTACCCGCAACAAACCTTATCTTTAAGCAAAGCTTAACTAAAGCCGAATTTGATTTAGCTTAGTTAGTTTATTTGAGCTTAGTTGCGACATTTTATTGTTAAATTAAGAGATTATTATGAAATTTTTCTCGGTAAAATCTGCTGGCGTAGCGTTATTCATTAGCTACTCGGCAACTATGTCGGTAAGTTGTTTGGCTTTTGCACAAACAACTTTATCAAGTGATTGGCTTGATCGACAAATCAATAAACATCCTGATATTGTCTCAGCGCGTGAACTGATGAATGCTGAATTCTCAAAAGCACAGGGCAGTAAGTTACCACTTTATAACCCTGAATTGTCTACCGGTTATGAGCGAGAAGGTGATGGCAATAACTTTAATATTGGTATTAGCCAAACCATTGATTTGTGGGATAAGCAGGCCGTTAATGTTGCCATTGGCGATAAAATATTAACCGTAGCTAGTAATCAATTTACTTACGCAGTAGCACAAAAAAAAGCCCAAGCATTAACAGCATTGATTAACTGGCAACTTGCCACGGACAAATCGGTACTTGCGTTTGAGCAGGAACAACAATTAGATATTCTGCTAAAAATTGTTACTAAAAGGCAGCAGGCTGGCGATCTTGGTCCGGTTGATGCTGAGCTGACGTTCTTGAATTTGTCGCAACTACTCAATAAAACTGCGCAAATACAAGCACAGTTAACCCAAGCTCAAGCGGATGTTAATGAACTACTGCCTGACTGGCGCCCTGATACTCAGGTGTATCCAGAGAAGGGCTTGGGAGTTACAAACTTTCAAGTAGTTGAGCAGTGGTTAACACAGCATCCGCAAGTATTAGCGGCGCAAGCGCTATGGCAAGTACAAAAAAACATTGCTCAATATGCCATGCTTGAAACCAAAGCAGATCCTACTATTGGTCTTAGTGCCGGAAAAAATGCTGACGATAATATAGTCGGCATCACCTTTTCTATGCCATTAAATATTCGTAATGACTACCAAGCCAATGCCAAGGCCAAAAATCAGCAAGCTATCGCCGCAGAAGCGAGTTTTCGTGCGGTTATGCGCAAACAAAAGTATCTGATACAGGCAAGTACCGCGTCATTAATCTCTAACAAAAAATACCTTGGCCGTTGGCAAGAGTTAATGACAGGGCGTGGCGAAAATAGTGCCCAGTTATTGCAAAAACAATGGCAATTAGGTGATTTAAATACCTCTGATTATTTATTAGCGTTACAACAAAGAGCGGAAGGTTTATACGCGGGCATTGAATTACAAGCCCAGTTCAAATTAAGCGAAGTGCAATGGTTACTGAATGTCGGCCAATTAAATGTCGCCACTAAGCTATTAAACTAAAACCGGTATCTCATCTTACATAACTACCATAAGCGTAGGTGTAAGTTGTCAAAGAATTTGGAATTTAAAATGAAAAATATAATAACTGATAAAGTATCTCAAAAAGTAAAAACAATCACTCTAAGCTATCTCTTTACTGGCTTAGCCGTGGTATCGACCACTGTGTTAGCCTACAGCGATGCTGCGCTTGAAAATCCGAAACCGGTAGTGCAAACAATAGTGGCACAAGCGGAACATAAACATGAAACTGGCCATGATCACGAAAGTGAGCAGAAAGCAGCAGAGGATGAAACTGGTCATGATCATGACAGTGAAAATAAAGCCGACGATGGTCACGGGCATGAAAAGTCTAGTGAAGAAGATCATGAAGAAGGCATAAGCTTCAGCCCAGAAAAAATGGCCTTAGCTAATATCAAAGTATCTACTCTAAGGGCAAAAATTTTCGCTAAAAGCGTTTATGCCCCAGGAGAAATAAAAGCCAACGGTTACACCAGTTATATTGTCTCGCCACGTACTGAGTCAGTAGTGATCAGCCGTCACGCTATTTTGGGCGAACATGTCGAAAAAGGTCAAGCGCTAGTGACACTATTTAGTGAGTCAATGGCAGACGCACAAGCCGAATATCGTCTTGCTTATAGCGAGTGGCAGCGCACTAAAAAATTGGGTCTTGGTACAGTCAGTGAAAGCCGTTTATTAGCCAGTGAAACAGCTTATATTACGACCTCTGGTCGGCTAAAAGCCTTTGGTTTAACCAAAGCCGCCATTGACGATATTGTTAAGAATAATTCATCAAACCTTGGTGAGTATACCTTGGTAGCTAAACGCGCTGGTGCGGTATTAAGTGATGATTTTTCCCAAGGGCAGCGAGTGATGCCTGGGGATAAAATAATGGTCTTGGCCAACGAAGAAAGTTTATGGGTAGAAGCGCGCGTTTCACCCAATAAGAAACTGAACTTACCCGTAGGAACCCTAGCTAAAATTGAGTTTGCTGGCCAAGTACATTTCGCTAAAGTGATCCAAGAAGCACACACCATAGACCCCATTACCCGTACTCGAATTGTGCGATTGTCCGTTGACAATAAAGATGACACCTTACATTCCGGCATGTTTGTTAATGTAAATTTTCAGTTTGATACCCAAACCCCAGTAATGGCGGTACCAGAAACGGCATTAATGCGTGGCGCTGATGGTGATTGGACGGTATTTGTTGAAGATCACCCAGGTGAGTTTAAAGCCGTTGAAGTAGAGCTGGGTCAGCCTTTAGGTCATTACCGTCAAATTATCGGTATTGCCCCTAATACGCGAGTAGTAATCAAAGGTGCATTCTTTGTTGCTTCAGAAATTGCAAAAGGCGGATTTGATCCGCACGGCCACTAGGTAAGGAATGAAATTATGTTTAATAAAATGATTGATTGGTCGATCAATAATCGACTATTGGTAGTTATCGCACTGATCGCCACAATGGCGGCAGCTATTATGGTGATCCCCAAGTTAAATTTAGATGCTTTTCCTGACGTAACCAATGTTCAGGTCGCTATAAATACCGAAGCACCTGGCTTAGCCGCTGAAGAAGTTGAGCAGCTAATTACTTATCCTATTGAAGCTGTGATGTATGCACTGCCTGATGTTGAGCAAGTACGTTCAATTTCAAAAACAGGTTTGTCGGGCGTAACGGTAGTTTTTAAAGAAGGCACCGACATTTATTTTGCTCGACAACTGGTCTTTGAACGCTTGCAAGCGGCGAAAGAATTAATTCCCCAAGGTGTAGGTACACCAGCCATGGGGCCTAATACCTCGGGCTTGGGTCAAATCTTTCAGTATTTGTTAATTGCTGACAAAGATTCTGGCTATGACTCAATGACTTTAAGAAGTTTGAACGACTGGATAGTAAAATTATTAGTTATGCCGGTAGATGGTGTTACCGATGTCTTGTCTTTTGGCGGCAATGTTAGGCAGTATCAGGTAAACATTGAACCAAGTAAATTATTGTCATATCAGTTAACGCAAGACGATATTGTTAGAGCACTTGAGAATAATAATACCAATGTTGGTGGTTGGTATATGAACCGCGGGCAAGAGCAATTAGTGATTCGTGGTACGGGTTGGTTTAATAGTGGCGAAGCAGGTTTAGACGATATTAGACAAGTACCAGTGAAAACCGTTGCGGGTACTGTCGTTACTATTGATGATGTTGCGAAAGTTTCACTGGGCAGTGAGATTCGTCAAGGCGCGGTAACAATGACGCGCAGAGACGCAGAGGGCAATATTGAAAACTTAGGTGAAGTGGTCACCGGCATAGTGCTAAAACGTATGGGCGCAAATACTAAAGCGACCATTGACGGTATTAGTGCACGTATTCCTATGATCAACCAAGCATTACCTGAAGGTGTACGTTTTGAACCCTTCTATGACCAGGCTGATTTAATTACTAAAGCGGTTGATACCGTGGTTGAAGCACTCGCCTTAGCATTTATCTTCATTGCTATCGTGTTAGCGCTGTTTTTAATGAACCTACGCGCCACGTTTTTAGTACTGATTTCAATTCCTATTTCTATCGCTATCGCGTTAATGGTGATGTCTTGGATAGGTTTATCCGCTAACTTAATGTCGTTAGGCGGTATTGCGGTTGCTATTGGTATGCTGGTTGATGGCTCGGTAGTGATGGTTGAAAACATGGTAAAACATCTTAATAGACCTGATGCAACGCATTACGAAAATGCTCAAGCAAGAAATCCAGATACGGATGCTGATCCACATAATGCTGCAGATGATGAAGCAGGTATCCCTTTACGATTAAAAGAAGCGGGTAAAGAAGTCGCCCGTCCGGTATTTTTTGCCGCCTCAATTATTTTAGTGGTCTTTATGCCGCTGTTTAGTTTTGAAGGTGTTGAAGCTAAATTGTTCCAACCTATGGCTATCAGCATTATTTTAGCGGTTGTTTCGGCTATTTTAGTGGCATTACTTGTGGTACCAGCTTTAGCGACTTATATGTTTAAAAAAGGCATTAAAGAAAAAGAAAGCTTTGTCTTAAAACCACTAGACAAGCTTTATCGCAAAGGGCTTACAGCGGCAATGAAGCACACTAAAGTAGTTATTGCTGCGTCTGTTTTATTATTTGTTGCCGCAGCCGCTTTAGTACCACAAATTGGTACCGAGTTTGTACCTGAGCTCGAAGAAGGCACTATTAACCTAAGAGCGACTTTGGCGCCTTCATCAAGTTTGGAAACTGCCTTGTCAGTGGCCCCCATTCTTGAAGCAATGCTAATGGAATTCCCTGAAGTAGAGTACACCCTAAGCAGAATTGGTCGTGCTGAAATCGGCGGTGATCCAGAGCCGGTCAATAATATTGAAATATACATTGGCTTAAAACCTGTCTCCGAGTGGACCAGCGCCAGTAATCGTATTGAGCTACAGGGTTTAATGGAAGAGAAACTTGAACAATTTCCTGGTTTATTACTTAACTTTTCACAGCCAATTGCTACGCGTGTCGATGAGTTAC
Source organism: Colwellia sp. (assembly GCA_022969215.1). GTDB lineage: Bacteria > Pseudomonadota > Gammaproteobacteria > Enterobacterales > Alteromonadaceae > Colwellia. Next base: position 51,046 of record JALJPA010000003.1, read on the forward strand.
TTTCTGGCGTTAAAGCGCAACTTGCGATTAAGCTGTTTGGCCCTGAGTTAGATATTCTGGCGAGTAAAGGTCGAGAAATTGAAGCGGCAATCAAAAAAATTGACGGTGCTAGGGATGTTGCGCTAGAACAAATCGCGGGCGAAGCACAACTAGTGATCAAACCGAATAGACAACAGCTATCACGATATGGCTTGTCGGTGGGTGATGTTATGGCCGTGGTTAAAGATGGCATTGGCGGCGTTAGTGCTGGCCAAATAATTAATGGTAATGAAAGATACGATATTTATGTACGTTTTGAAGAAAAATATCGTGATAACCAAGCAGCTATTGCCGACTTAAGAATACAATCACCTACCGGTGCTTGGGTGCGTTTAGGCGATATCGCTACCGTTAGTTTTGAATCTGGACCGCCACAAGTTCGCCGTGATGACGTGCAAAGACGTGTGGTTATTCAAGCCAATGTACAGGGTCGTGACATGGGCAGTGTAGTCGCTGATATTCGTGCCGCCATTGCCAGTAAAGTGGACTTGCCAGCAGGTTATTCTGTGGTTATTGGTGGTCAGTTTGAAAATCAACAACGCGCACAGCAACGACTTGCTGTGGTAGTGCCGTTATCACTGGCGTTAATTGCTTTACTACTTTACTTTGCCTTTGGCTCGGTTGGTCAAGCTATGCTGATATTAGTGAATGTACCATTGGCTATTATTGGTGGTATTTTCGCGCTCTATATTTCGGAGCAATATTTATCAGTACCGAGCTCGGTTGGTTTTATTACTTTATTTGGTGTTGCCGTGCTTAATGGTGTGGTGATGGTAGAAAGTATTAATCAACTGGTTAAAGACGGTATTGACACCTCAACAGCAGTTTTTGATGGCGCAGTATCACGTTTACGTCCGGTATTGATGACGGCTATAACTTCGGCACTAGGTCTAATACCTATGCTGATGTCAAATGGTGTTGGTGCTGAAATTCAACGACCACTTGCCAGTGTTATTGTTGGTGGCTTAGTAACAGCAACGTTATTAACGCTATTTGTTTTACCAGTATTGTATCCATGGTTTTCTAAAACAAAAATTGTCCAACTAACGCGTTAATAAACTATTTGACTCTGCTAAGCCAAGAGGCAGAGTGCAGTTGGAATTCTAAACTTGTATTTTGCCATATCAAAGGGATAAAAATGCCTACTAAAATTTAGTAGGCATTTTGTTTTTTTAAATAAAATTAATCATAAATATTTTTATTTAACTGGTGGATCTGTTGCTAGCTATTGTCCTTACTCGCTTATGTTTTTTTGTTCTTTAAAAGTGTAACTACTCTGTAAAAAAATTTTAAAAATGCGCTGGTAATCACGCCAAATTCTGATAATCTCTTACCTCGTTATTTTCATCAGGTGCTTTTTTGTACAACTTGAAAGTAACTTGATAATAAAATTATCCACATATTATAAAAATAAGAACATTGTCTATTAGAAGTCTTTAGAACTTCGTTTTTTTACAATTAAATCAAAAGACTATATTTACCAAGCCAGATTTTATATTTGAAAATCCTTGGCTGTTTTTCGTACTTGATCACAAGGTTATCCACAAGAGGATCCATGATCCAAGCAATTAAGCACACTGATAAAGTGGAGCCTACTTGCGCTTTGTGGCATGCTTAGCCACCTTTAGCTTATTTTACTCGCTTCGCGTATTTCTTATGACAACTTCTGCAACCTCACCTGATGCTAATAACACGCAATCACCCTTGATCTTAGTTGATGGCTCTTCGTATTTATTTCGAGCCTATCACGTGCCATATTTACAAGCACTTTCAACCGCAGATGGCCAACCAACAGGTGCCATCACTGGTGTATTGAATATGCTGCGTAGTTTGAAAAAAGACTACCCAAATGGCAATATCATCGCTATTTTTGATGCAAAAGGTAAAACCTTTCGCAATGATATGTATCCAGAATACAAAGCAAATCGTCCACCAATGCCGGATGATTTACGTACACAAATAGCGCCATTGCATGAGATTATTACTGCTATGGGTTTACCCTTATTAGTCATCCCTGGCGTAGAGGCCGATGACGTTATTGGTACTTTGGCAAAACAAGCCGATGAATTAGGTATCGAAACGGTCATTTCGACTGGTGATAAAGATATGGCGCAGTTAGTTACTAAACATGTGCGTTTAATTAATACCATGACTGATGTAGAAATGGATGTTGCCGGCGTTAGTGAAAAATTTGGTGTTCGCCCCGATCAAATCATCGACTATCTTGCCTTAATGGGCGATAAAGTTGATAACATTCCTGGTGTAGTAAAGTGTGGTCCAAAAACTGCCGTTAAATGGTTAGCAGAGCATGGCACCATGGCTGAAGTTATTGCTAATGCTGATAAAGTAAAAGGAAAAATAGGCGAGTACCTACGTGATGCGCTAGTGCAGCTACCTTTGTCATATAAATTAGCCACTATTAAATGTGATGTTGAACTAGAGCAAACCGCAGGACAATTAGCTGCCGGTGAAGCAGATGTCGAAGCACTTACTAAGCTTTATCAAAAATTTGAATTAAAACGCTTATTAGCTGATTTAGCTAAAGGTGTCGATGAGGCAAGCACTAAATCAAGTAAATCGACAAGCTCAACAGGCGAGCAAGCTGCGGAAATCGAAGCGGTGACAGTTACAAAAAGTGAATACGATATTATTTTAGATAAGGCCTTATTTAGCCAGTGGCTGGAGAAGTTACAAGGCTGTGATGCCTTCGCTTTTGATACTGAAACAACCAGTGTTGATTATATGAAAGCTGAGATAGTCGGCGTATCTTTTGCAGTTGAAGTAGGTAAAGCGGCTTATGTACCATTAACTCACGATTATGAAGATGCTCCCGAACAGCTTGATAAAGACTGGGTATTAGCGCAGTTAAAACCGTTACTAGAAAGTAAAACCATTAAAAAAATTGGTCAAAACCTTAAATATGATGCCAATGTATTAAGTCATTATGATATCGCTTTGCAAGGTATCGAATTTGATACCATGATCGAGTCATATTGCTACAACAGTGTTGCTACTCGCCATAATATGGATGCACTAGCACTGAAATACCTTGATTATAAAACGGTAAAATTTGAAGATATTGCTGGTAAAGGTGCAAAGCAGCTTACTTTCAATCAAATTGAACTGGAAAAGGCCGGTCATTATGCCGCCGAAGATGCTGATATTACTTTGCGTTTACATAAAGCTATTTTCCCAGCGCTAGAAAAGTCAGCCTCACAGCTCAGTGTTTTTAATGAAATTGAGATGCCTTTATTACCTGTACTGGCCCGTATGGAGCAAACAGGGGTATTGGTTGACAGTGATATTTTAGCCGATCAAAGCCAGACCCTAGGTCAGCGCTTAGCCGAGCTGGAAATTGAAGCACATAACTTAGCCGGTAAAAGCTTTAACTTGGCATCACCGAAGCAATTACAGCAAATTCTTTTTGAAGATCTAAAAATCCCGGTCATCAAAAAGACACCAAAAGGTGCACCATCTACTGCAGAAGATGTATTGCAAGAGCTAGCACTTGATTACCCATTACCTAAAGTTATTTTAGAAAATAGAGGTTTAAGTAAATTAAAGTCGACTTATACCGACAAGTTACCGTTAATGGTTAGCGATAAAACAGGTCGTTTGCATACTTCATATCATCAGGCAGTTACGGCGACGGGGCGTTTATCTTCGACCGATCCAAACTTACAAAATATCCCAATTCGCAGTGAGCAAGGTCGTAAAATTCGCCAAGCGTTTATTGCCCCTAAAGATCATAAAATAGTGGCAATAGATTACTCTCAAATTGAATTACGCATCATGGCGCACTTGTCCGATGATAAAGGTTTAGTTACTGCTTTTAGCGAAGGTAAAGATATCCATAGAGCGACAGCAGCAGAAATTTTTGCTGTTGAGCTTGATGAAGTGACCATAGATCAACGTCGCAGTGCCAAAGCCATTAACTTTGGTTTGATTTACGGAATGTCAGCCTTTGGTTTATCCAAGCAATTAAATATAGGCCGTAAACAAGCACAAGAGTATCAAGATAAATACTTTCAACGTTATCCAGGTGTATTAACTTATATGGAAGATACTCGCATAAAAGCGAGTGAGCAGGGCTATGTTGAAACCTTGTATGGCCGCCGCTTATATTTACCGGACATTAATGCTAAAAATGGCATGCGCAAAAAAGCGGCCGAGCGTGCTGCAATCAATGCGCCTATGCAAGGTACGGCTGCGGATATCATTAAAAAAGCTATGTTAGCGGTAGATTCATGGTTGTTAGAGCAAAACGATGAGCGTATTAAAATGACCATGCAGGTGCACGATGAATTGATTTTTGAAATTCATCAAGACATTGTCGAAGAAACTACGCAGAAGTTGGTTGAATTGATGAATGATGCAGTAGAGCTGAAGGTGCCATTAATTGCTGAAGCAGGCATAGGTGATAACTGGGATGAAGCTCACTAAGCTAAGTTAGCTGAGTAAGTTTTAAGCTAATAAACTATAACGTATCAAAAGTAAGGCAGTTATCTAATCAAATGCATTAGATAACTGCCTTTTTATTGCGGGTATTAAAATCCGTTTAGAAATCTAAAGTACAACCACTACCCACCTTGATAAACCTATCGGTTTCACCACTTTGTTGAAACTCTAATAACGCTAAATTAACGTCATCGAGTAACTGAGACCATTGTTGATATTTATTGCTGATGGCAAAATATAAATGGTTGTATTTTAACGCAGGCTGTACTATTTCTAAGTTATTGAGCAGTGCTTGTTTATTGCGATTTGATAAGTTGGAGTAATTGACACTATAGGTAAACACTTTAGGATCACCAATGATTAAGTCGACTCTTTTAGCGACAAGTAGCTTTACTAATTGTAATTCATCTACCGCTTCAATAACGGCAAATTGTTTTGAATCCATCATGGCATCAAACTCAGGGGTATTTTGATAGCCGCGAACAACACCAATTATCTTACCTTTTAAATTCCTCAAATTTTCTTGTAAATCAAACGGGTAACCTAGCCTTTTCAATAAAGATAACTCACCGCCAGAAAACTTATTTGACAGCACTAGTAGTTCACTGCGTTTTTTACCTGGCACAGCATCTGATGGTGCGGAACTTTCAATAAAATACTCTGGGAAGAGTATGTCCATTTTACCCTGCTCCACTAACATCACAGATCTTGCCCAAGGGTAAAAGTGGATATTTACTTGGTAACCTTTACTGACGAGTACTGCGACGGCAAATTGGAAAACCCAACCTTTATTGCAGAGCTCTTCACTAATATAAGGCGGCCAATTTAAGCTGGCTAGGTTAATGACTTTATTGGATCTTTCGTTAAAGCGATAACCTTGAGCTGTTTGTTTTCCTTGAATGGTATGTTGTTGGCCTTCGCTGAAATAAGTAACCGTTAACTGTTCGTTTTGACTATCGCTTAGAGCTTTAGCTTGTACAATTTGGCTTAAGCCTAAACTCAAACTAATGATGAAGATAAGGGGGAAAGTAATGCTTTGAATTGCAGGTAAAAGTGAAGCTAACGGACCTGTATGTACATTAGCTTTTATCGAGGAGAATTTTTGCTCTAGTGTCGCGGAGAAATAGAATAACATCAGCTAAAATCCCATTACTTAGGTGTGCTACTTCTAACTGTAGCTGTTCATCACAATTATTTCATGGTGAATAATTGTTTGGTTAGTAGAACGGCAAAACACAGCCCCATTTTTATATTTAAATAAGAAACGCGTAACAAACCATAGCGACAATACTCGATACTATAACGCTCAAAATAAAGCCTTCTTTAACCATATCTTGAATTTCAATCTCACCTGTACCATAGGCAATAGCATTAGGAGCTGTCGCAACAGGCAGCATGAACGCACAACTAGCGGCCATCGCTGCGGGTATCATAAGTATCTCAGGGTTTAGCCCCGATGATATAGCTGCAACAGCTAATATAGGCATTAGTAAGGTAGCCGTAGCGGTATTACTGGTTATCTCAGTCAGGTAAGTAACCAGCAAACAAATGGTCAATATCATCAACATTGGCGGTAGGCTAGATAATGATGTTAACCCCTCACCAAGAATGGTACTAAGACCCGAAGCAGCAAAACCTTTCGCTATGGCAATACCACCGGCGAACAACAACAGCATGCCCCATGGAATTGAATTAGCTGTTTTCCAATCAAGTAATCTGCCGCCTTTGCCATTGGGCACGACAAACATAATAACTACAGCTAGCAGAGCTACTGTGCTATCACCGGCAATCTTTATATCCAGCAATGAACTCCAGCCACCAAAGGGTTCGCCTCTAGTAATCCAAGCTAGAGCGGTTAAACCAAATACCCATAAGGTACGCTTTTCCTCTGGTCGCCATTTACCCAACTCGGGTAACGTTAGCTCATGTTCAAGTTTAACTTTACGTGTTAACCATAGGGCCATTATCGGTAAAGATATAAGCACCACAGGTACCCCGATTTTCATCCACGCAAGGAAGCCAAATTCTTTACCGGTGTTCTCTTCATAGATAGCGGCGAAGATTATATTAGGCGGAGTTCCAATCAATGTACCGAGTCCACCAACACTAGCTGCATAAGCGATACCTAATATCAGAGCAACCTTTAACCTTCTATTATCTACATGGCTCAGTATTGCTAAAGCCATTGGTAACATGATTAAGGTAGTAGCAGTATTTGATATCCACATACTCAAGAAACCCGTTGCCAGCATAAAACCTAGCACTAATCTCCTACCGCTAGAAACACCGACAAGCCGAAGCATGTAAACAGCCAATCTTTCATGGGCGCCACTCTTCTCTAATGCTTTTGAAAGCATGAATGCACCCATCAACAAGAGAATAACGTGACTACCTAGCGATGAAGCCACTGTCTTATGGTCAAGTATTCCGAACATTGGCAGCAGCGCGAAAGGCACAAGCGATGTTGCCGGAATTGGGATAGCTTCAGTGATCCACCATATTACCGTTAGTAGCGTAATTGCTGCGGCTATGGCCGGTTTATCTGCTAAACCAAAGTAACCTAGTAATAAATAAAAGCCAAAGGCAATAGCTGGCCCTAATGGGATAAAGTGCTGACGGGTTAATTTCATAATGATTACAAACTCTATTATTAGTAGCACTCAGTTAACGGTGCTTTTATTATTTGTTTATTTAAAAAGAAGTGTTTACTTATCCTGCTGGCGCCAGTGAACAGCTAATATTACTTGCAGAAGCGGCAAGAGCTTGTACTTTACCGATAATGAGACGATTAGCAGCAAGCTGGTCATCACTTAATAGTGCCTGCTGAATATTACGGCTTCGCTCCTGCGCTAAGTTGACCAACATATTATTATCAACCACTACCTTTGCTAATAATGCCGGTTCAACTTGCTCTATTTTCCAGCGGACTAAAGCATCGACTGCCATACTTGGCGCTTCACTAAAGTTATACCCTTGACCATAGCTTTGACTATAGGCACTTTCTAATGCAGCTAAGCGTTGGCTATTATTTAGCTCTGCAGCATTTGGGTTAATATTTTGTGTGAATATTTGTTGTTTTAGCGCTTCGCTATCTTGCGGATGATAACAGCCAGTAACTTCTAGCTGTAATTCAGGTCTTTGTAGTAAGGCTTGTTTCAGCAAGTTTAACCGAATAATCATAGCTTCATCTGGCGTAGCGTTGCCAGCAATAAACTCAATAGCGCCTAAATCTTCTTCACTATCAACTAAGCCAGCTAACAAGCTAAAGGGTGAAGCGACGGCTTTAATAATTAAGTTGCCTAATGTCTGCCAGACAAGTTTACCGTAACTAAAATCAGGATCACTAAGGTTACCGCTTATTGGCATATCAATATGAATTTCATCTTTACTGTCTTTTAATAAGCTCACGGCTAGACCAATAGGGAGACTCGTTGCCTGTTCACTTACTACGTCATCGCCCAAATGAAATTGGTCGATAAAAATAGTGTTTTCGGCAGTAAGCTCTTGATCTTCAATGAGGTATTTTACGTTCAGGTTGAGCTTACCTTTATCAATCTCACGGCCAACATAAGTGCCTGAGAAGGGAGTAAAGTCGCTCATTTGCAGGTCATTTAACACTAGATTGAAATTGGTATATAAGCTTTCAGAGAGTAAATTAACACTACCGGTTAATTTAAGCGGCGCAAACTGATTTATCTTACCTTGTAAATCAATAGTTGCTCGGCTATTCACTTTACTCGACAGCCCCTTAATTGTTGCTTGTAGCGGCTCTATACGCATTTTATAACGTGGACTAACAGAGTAATCGCTATAAACCACAGCAGAGGAGTTTAGTTGAAAATGTTTAAGGTTAATTACTGCCGAATTACCGGCGTCTGCTGCGTCATGACGGCGTTCCATACGCTCTTTACGAATGCTTGCTACATTCATTATACCTGCTTTGTTACGCTGAGCGTTGAGCCATAATTTATCAATAGTGACCTTATCTATGTCTATGGTGTTTTCTGGCTGTGCAATATTAATGCCTTGAACTGAAACTTTATTAATACGTATATAATCATCATCTTTGTCTGTAACTCGGCTACGCCAGGTATTTAATGCCATGTCGCCAGTAATATGCAGTTTTTCCGGGCTGGCAGGTGTTGAAAGTTTGGCGGCAAGTGCTTCGACATAAGTAAGCTTTAATTTGGCATCAAAATTACCGGCAATAAGCTCTGAAATAATCCATTGATGCATATAAGGTTCAATACTCAGTAGCGGCACCGTTTCTGCGTTAAAGTTGAGTTTGGCTGTTAGCGGATATAAGGACAGCTCTCCATTGGCGGAAATATTACCACTTTGTTCAACAACCGCTGAAAAGTCTAAGGGGAACATAGCCTCTGCTTGTAAGCTGAACTTAGTTAAGTTCATATTAATAGCCGTTAAATGTACCTGGGTTGCTACATCCGTGGTGTTATCGGTCAGTTTTAACTGATTATTTACTAAGCTTATTTTATCAATAGCTAGTTGCAGTTTTTGTGGTGCAGCGGTGTTACTTGCTGGTTTAGGGCTTCCTTCATTAGGGCTATCTTGGTTAGTGCTTGGCGGTAACATTTGTAGTAAGTTCAGCTCTCCGCTTTTACTGCGAATGACATTTATTAAGCTGTCAGTAAGAACAACTTCTTCTAGTGTTACTTGGTTTTCTGGTAATGAATAATTAAGACCATTGATGGCAAGGCTGTTTAATTGCACATCATCAATGTTGGCGGCTTTTTGTTTAATGAATAAGTTAGTAAACAACAGGTTGGTATTCTTGATCTTAAGTATCATCTCTGGTTGAGAGAGATCTACGGCATATTCGGCACTGATATTTAATTCACCTGAGCTAAGCGCAGTTGGAAAGTCCTCTTGAAAATATTGGTACAGGGTTGGCAGGTCAATACCGTCTATTTTAATTTTACCGGAAGAGCGTAATGGTAAAATAGTGACATGACCTTGCCATTCAAGGCTAGAGCCAATAACACCACCGGCAGAGGTTGCTTTTAGCTTATAGGGACTATTTAACTCTCGTTGTGTGGTGAAGTTATTCAGTTCAATAGTTAATGGGCCAACGTTGGCATCAAATGGCTCTTGTTTAGCATGGTCGGTAAAGCGTAAATTTAATTGCTCAATATTTAAACGCGAGATTAGGATCTCTGGAATAGCACTTTCTTCCGCACTCTCTTCAGCATTTTTTGTAGTTTTTGTGCTGCTTTGCGAGCCAATAAGTTCATCAAAGTTACTACTGTTATCTTGGTATATCTGGTAGTGCAAGTGTGGGGCTTCTAGGTTGAATTCATCAAAAGTCCATAACCAACGAAATAGTGAGGACATTTGGAAATTGACAAATAAGCGCTTAAATCCGGTAAAATCGTCACCATTTTTATCGAGTATTTTTAATTGTTTAACTTCAAGGGATAAGTAAAAGGGGTTGATATCAATATCTGCCAC
>JALJPA010000030.1 GCA_022969215.1 Colwellia sp.
TTTACCGCGCCTTCTATTTTTAGTTAGGCGCTTTTTTTGTATGAAATTCAGCGAATAGAATAACAGCTATGTTATTCCGCCATCATTAGTACCGTTTCATGTTTTACGCGCCTTCTAGTTTTAGTTTGGCGCTTTTTTTGTCTGACATTCAGCAAATAGAATAACAACACTATTATTCCGCCATCATTAGTGCCGTTTCATTAAGTTTATGATTTTGTTGTGCTCCGGAAAAACAAATCAAGGCAAGGCGCTTGATTCAGCATAGCTGGCGTGTGTGATTGAAAGCAACGCCGCCTTGGCGTATTTTACCCCGCAAAAGTGGGCAATAATTTAACGGAAGGGGCATAAGATTTAATAACAGCCTATGTAAGAGTACCAGCGACATTCTTCCACCATCACTTGATATGTACTATGTTTACCCGTTTTCATCACTAAAATAAGCTATAGGACGCTCTAAAAGCGTAAATAGTAGCCCACTTATCTCTAGGTAATTTTTTATAGTTGTGGGGGTTTTATCAGAATGAGCTTAATGAATAAAAATATTTTGAAATAAAATGAACTTATCGTTTCTTAAGGCGTCTTAACTATTGAAACATTCTTCCCTGGATTGCTTTCATTTAATTTAAGTATTGTTTGCTTAGATAACCGGCGCGTCACCTTGACGCGCTTTTTTTATTTGTATCTTTCTGATTTATCTAACAATAGTTTACTCGACACCTCACCTTTGGCTATTAAGCGAAATAATCAGTTAAAAAATCATCGAAATTTAGTTCATCACCAGCTTCAATTTCAGCTTGCGCTTGATGAGAAGCGGGTACACTGTCGTCAAAGAAGGCTTGGTTATAAAATTGGTAATCGCGTGCTTTCGCCTGTTGCTGATATTGACTGGCTTTATCTAAAGCATAGGTTGATAAACACTGCTCTTGAATAGCGGATAATAGCTGCGCCGAAGGCGTTAAACTCGCATCATTAATTTTAGCTTGCTCACGCACAATGGCGGCACTGTAATTACTGGTTTGGTAAGCCTTATCTAACAGCTCAGCCACAAGTTGCAGCTGCTCAAATATCTCATTTCCCCAAGTAGCAACCGATTTAAGTTTAACTTCACCTTGGTTATTACTATCAGACAATAATAACTCAGGGTCTCTACCACGTAACACTACCTCATTCATATTCGAGTCATGAATTTTTTGTGCCTCGCAATCAAACTCTTTATTATCGACAAAAGCGCAAAAGGTAAGGAATATATCTAAAAAGTGAACTTGTTCGATGCTAATACCGGTATCTGAAAAAGGATTAACATCAAGGGCTCTCACCTCAATGTATTCTACTCCACGCTCTCCTAGCGCAACTGAAGGCTTTTCTCCAGATTTAGCTACTCGTTTAGGACGAATAGGTGCATACAGCTCATTTTCAATTTGTAGTACATTGTCATTCAGCTGTTGATATTGACCATTAACCTTGATACCAATACCAGCAAAGTCTTTAGATTTTAGTTTTATCGCTTGTTGCACACCATCAACATAATCTGCCAAGTTGTTGTAACAGATTTTCAAAGTTGATTGTTCCGAGCTGGTATAACCTAAATCACTCATGCGTAAGGAAGTAGCATATTCAAGATAAAGTGCGCCAAAAGGTGATTTTTTAAAAGGTAACTTATGTTCTTTACCTTGTAAAAAAGATCCACAGATCGCCGGAGAGCTGCCGTATAAATAAGGGATCAACCAACAAAAACGCTTATAATTTCTTAAGATAGAAAAATATCGATCGGAAATAAAGTCATCTAATGATAAAGGTTTATCTCCTGATGACTTTAAATTAGCACTGTCATTTAGTTGCTTTTGCACCTGCCAAAAGTCTCGCGAAAATGAAAAATTAAAATGAATACCTGAGATGACTTGCATCATAGAGCCATAACGATTTTTCAGCCCTTGACGATAAACCGTCTTCATTTTACCAATATTAGAGCTGCCATACTGAGCTAGCGGTATTTTTTCAGCATCATTAACAAAACATGGCATACTCATCGGCCATAATAGCTCCCCTTCAATATTTTCAAAGGTGTACTTCTGAATATCTTGTAGCTGGGCAATAGCTTGCTCTGGTGAATAACTTACCGGGGTAATAAATTCAAGCAAAGTCTCTGAGTAATCGGTAGTTATCTGTCCATGAGTCAGCGCTGAACCCAGCTGATAATAATGACCATGTTCAGATAGTTTACCCTCAGGCAATATGCGTAATGCTTCTCGCTCTATACCGCGCCCAATACCGGCAACGGCAGCTAAATTTTCACTTTGGCTAAAGGCGCCAATATAATCTGTTAATGAGAGTGTCAAAATAATTCCTATCTATACGAATGCGCTAAGTAGAGCCATTAGCTTAATTTAGTATTTAGCGAGTAAGGGTTTAAGTGTCTAAAACAAAAGACCCCTTATTGATACGATATTAATAAGGGGTCTTTTAATGTTTTTCAATACCTAGTAATTAAATTTTGGCTTTATTTATTATACCCAATGGTATTATTTGGCCAATTTCAAGTCAACGACTTCAATACCAAGCTTTTCTAATTGTGGCTTAACTACTTGACCGTCACCAACAACAATCCATTGCATAGGTTTTGCTAATTCTTTTGCAGCAATAGCATTTAACTGCTTAAGAGTGATGTTATGGATAATTTCACCTTGTTGCTCACCGTAATTAACTGGCAGATTAAATTGTAACAATTGTCTTAAGAAGCCACTTTTTTGACTCGGCGTTTCAAAACTTAACGCTTCATTTTGTGAAATGGCTTGGCGCATAAAGGTAACTTCGTCATCCGTTAAGCCATGTTGTTGGTAGTTTTTTAGCTCGGTTTCGATTTCAAGCATAGCATCATAGGTATGCTCTTTCTTAACACTAGCGCCAGCACTGATGCGCCCAAGGGTTTTACCAGCAGAGAAGTAACTTGAGGCGCCGTAGGTATAACCTTTGTCTTCACGTAGGTTTAAATTAATACGGCTATTAAATGCGCTACCTAGGGGATAATTCATTAACGTGGCTTTAAAGTGTTCACCGGTCGCATCATAAGTCATGGCTCTTCTCGAAAGCTTGATTACCGATTGACTGGCACTAGGTAAATCAACAAAATAAAGTTTATTTGGCGTTACTTGTGGGAACTGATAATCACCATGAATACTGTAGTCTTTGCCCTGCCAAGCTTTCAAGGTCGCTAATTTTGCTAATAACTCAGCTTTATCAATATCACCCACCACAACTAGGCTTGCTTTAGCTGGTGAAAAGTAAGCTTGATAAAAACCTTTGATATCATCAAGTGATATCGATGATACCGTAGCTATGGTGCCACTGTCGGCTAAACCAAAGCGATTGTTCTCACCGTAAGTCACTTGCTTTAATGCTCTACTGGCTAAAGTACGTGCATCTTTATTACCTTGCTCTAACCCTTGAATCAACTGATTTTTAACTCTATCAAAATCCTCTTGGGCAAAGGCTGGTTTAAACATCATTTCGTTCATTAACGCTAACGTCGCATCTAGGTTTTTAACTAAACTGTTAACTTTGATATAAGTATTACGACCAGCTGCACCGATAGAAATATTACTGCCAAGTTTAGCGAGTTCATTCGATAACTCTTCTTTGCTGTGCAAGGTAGTGCCTTCATTCATCAGACCTGCGGTTAAACTCGCTAAGCCGGCTTTATCAACTGAGTCGAGTAAGACACCGCCATCAAGGCTTAATAATAAACTCACCGTTGGTGTTTCACTGTTTTTAGTGGCAATAACTTCAATGCCATTATCAAATGTCTCACGCCATAAACTTGGTACGGTAATCTGTGGGTTAGCGCCAGAGCTTGGCATAACACTGCGATCAAAATCACTGGTGTTTTTCATCAGTGGTGTATCAAGTTGTGCCAGCGTTGGTGGATTACTAACATCCGGCAGAGCAAAGTTATTTGCTTTCGCTACTAGCGCTTCTTGCCCGTGTGGCACTATTGATAAAACTGCAGCGCCCTTGCCCTGAATATATTGCTTAAATACACGCATAACATCGGCTTTAGTTACTTTATTATAACGAGCGACTTGTTGTTCAGTGTAATTGGCATTACCTAACATGGTTTGATAATGGGCTAAGTTAGAGACTTTACCTGAAACACTTTGCAAACCGTAAATAGTGCCAGTTTCAATGCCTACTTTGGTTTTCAATAGATCATCAGAATTAACACCGCGCTCTTCAAATTCAACTAGCGTGTCATTAATCACTTGTTCAATTTTTGCTAGTGATAAACCTTGTTGTGGGTTTGGCAAAGCAAAGAAATTCATACCACACGCTAATTCACGACATGGGTGACTCGCTCCGGCTTGTACGGCAACTCCAGACTTCACTAAGTTTTTATAAAGCAGTGATGTTGGACCACCACCTAAAATATTCGCAAGTACGTCCAGCGCTGGTTCATCTTCATGCATACCATAAACAGTAGGAAAACTAATGTAAAGCAGTGGCAAAGAAACATTATCGCTAAAAGAGTAATAACGATTATCGGTCAAGGTAACTGATTTTTTGGCAATATTTTCTACCGCAGGGCCAGCATTAAGTGTACCAAAGTACTTGTTCACCCAAGCAAGGGTTTGCGCTTCATCAATATCACCACCGATAGTCAATACCGCATTATTAGGTCCGTACCAACGAGAGAAAAATTCTTTTAAATCGGTTACTGTGCCGCGGTCTAAATCTGACATATAGCCAATCACCGGCCATGAATAAGGATGTTCACGTGGGAAAATCATTTGATTCACGGTTTCATTTAATCGGCCGTAAGGACGATTATCAACATTTTGGCCACGTTCATTTTTAACCGTTGCACGTTGTATCTCGAATTTTTCTGGGGTAATGGCTTCAAGTAAAAAGCCCATACGGTCAGACTCAAGCCACAACATTTTTTCTAATTGGTTTTTCGGCACAGTTTCAAAATAGTTAGTTCGATCTGAATTGGTGGTGCCATTTAAGTCGCCGCCACTTTGCGTAACCACTTTAAAGTGTTGCTCATCGGCAACATTTTGTGAGCCTTGAAACATCATATGTTCAAAGAAATGGGCAAAGCCGGACTTACCTAGCTGTTCACGGGCTGAGCCAACATGATAGGTGACATCAACATGTACTAAAGGATCAGAATTGTCTTGGTGTAAAATCACCGTTAAGCCATTAGCTAACTGGTACTTTTTAAAAGGAATATTAATAGTATCTTGCGCAGCAACGACGGTTTCTACCAGGGTGACGCCGGTAGGTAGTTGTGCTGTTTCTTGACTACTACAAGCAAATAATAACGCCGTACTAGCGGCTATCGCTGAGAGTCTAAATTTATTTATTACCTGCGCAGAAAGGCGGCTTTGAAGAGATTTTCGCAAAATAACATCCTGTAAAAAGAGTAAAATATTTATGATTGAATTATCATAGCAAACATAAAGTCTTTTCGGTTAATTTAAATGTTTAAAACTATTGCAGAACACCATGATTTCATTGTGGTTGATAAAGAACCGGGCGTTAATTTTCATGATGAAGGTGATATCGGCTCAGGGCTATTCTCACAAGTAAAGAGCCAAGTTAATAAGCAACATAAAAAACAAGATGAAAGAGTTGAGCTCTACCCGGTACACAGATTAGATAAAATGACCTCTGGTTTAGTTATTTTTGCCAAAAACTTAGCCTGTGCGCAAACCTTTGGCCAGCTATTTGAAGATCACGAAATAGAAAAATATTACCTTGCAATAGGTGATAAAAAACCGAGTAAAAAGCAGGGCCTAATTAAAGGTGATATGGCTAAGAGTCGCCGCGGTATGTTCAAATTATTGCGTACTATGGAAAATCCGGCAATCACCCAGTTTTTCTCCTTTAGCATTGCTAACAAGCAAAGGTTATATCTACTTAAACCTCATTCAGGTAAGACCCACCAATTACGGGTAGCGCTGGCGAGTATTGGCGCGCCGATTGTTGGCGACCCTTTATATTACAGTCAGTCAACCGCAGACCGAGGTTATTTACATGCCTATGCACTCAAGTTCAGTTATTTAGGCGAAGAGTTTGAGTTTACTTCGCTACCGACGAAAGGCGAATATTATCTTAATGAAGCGCTTAATGAGCAATTAGCGGCAATAAAAAAACCTTGGCAGTTAAACTGGCCAAGGCTTTAATTATGACTATATCTTGTCTTAAAACTTTACTAATCATTTAGCTTTACAGCGACATGTTTGATATTTAGGCAAGACAGAGTATGTGACGTGTAGTCCCCTACACGAACATACGGTTACTCCTACTTAGCAGGCAGTATAAACTTCAAACAGGTGTCGTTAAAGAGAATGCCAGAATACTAATGCAATAGCTGTAGGACAAACAAACTTAGTATACCAAGGCCAAATCTTCCAAAAAAGACTGTGTTCAGCAGTATCATTACCTTGCTTAATCTCCGCTAATATATCACTTCTATGCCATATCCAAGTGGCAAATATACAGCACAACATAGCTATGATTGGTTGACCATATTGGGTTGATAAAATGGCAATGAAATCTAGCATCCATTCCAAATTAACCACAATAATAATACTTAGCACTAAAATGCCTAAACCAATAAAGGTGGTTGCTCGCTCACGTGGTATATCATGACGTTCTACTGCAAAAGATACCGGTCCTTCCAGCATAGAGATACTCGATGTTAATGCCGCAATAGACATTAAAACAAAGAAACCAAAAGCAACAAATAAACCAACAAAGCCCATGCCCGAAAATAATGCCGGCAAAACCGTAAAGACAAGATTAGAGCCAGAGATTAAACTGCCGTCTTCAGCAAAAATAGCTACGCCCTGCGCCTGTGCTACATACATAGATGGGATAATTAATAAGCCCGCTAAAAAGGCAATAGAGACATCAATTAGGGTTACTTGTGCGCCTAGAGTCACTAAGTTTTCTTTCTTAGCAATATAAGAGCCATAAATAATCATCACACTGGTACCCAGTGACAAGGAGAAAAATGCTTGCCCTAAAGCACTGATCAATAAATCAGGCTCTAATACTCGAGAAAAATCAGGATTTAAATAGGCATTAAAACCCTCACTTGCACCTTCAAGGGTAAAAACGTAAATGATTAATAATATCAGTAAACCTATTAACATAGGCATAAGACGCTTTGACCACTTCTCAATGCCCTGCTCAACTCCACTTCGAATAATTAAAATGGTCAGTACCATAAAGAACGCAGTAAAAAGGATATTGCGAATAAGGGAGTGATTGATTAACCAGTCAGCTGCTTCAGTTAAACCCGCTAACCTTGCTAAAGGTTCAAGTGCATAAGACATCATCCAACCGGCGATAATGCCATAAAAACTTAAAATAAGTGCCGCACAAATAATGCCGCCAAAGCCGACAATAAAACCAAAACGTTTTTGCCACGGTTTGCGGGCAATTTTTTGCATACTGCTCACGGCATTGGCTTGACCATAACGGCCAATTAATAGCTCAGCCATAAAAGCGGGGTAAGCTAAACAAAATGCCAACACCAAATAAACCAGTACAAAAGCAGCACCGCCATTACTTGCGGTTTGGGTTGGAAAACCCCAAATATTACCTAAGCCAACAGCAGAGCCTGCGGCTGCCATAATGAAACCGAAACGCGAACTAAAGCCGCCTCTTGAAACACCCATTTACTTCCTCACTCTCTTGCATTCGCTTTAAAAATTATCCGTTGAATTTAGGTTACCCTTACTTTCAAGGAGATTATTATTGTTATATTTTATAAGTGCCCTAATCTACGCAATTACGGCTAAGAAAAATAGCGTTAGGGGTTAAATAAAGAAAAAAGCCCGGTGTATCACTCTCTGTACAGAGTTTTACACAAGGCTTTACATTTTTTAACACTATAATCAGTTAACTAACCTTTATCGGTTATAAACGATAAATATTATCGGCACTATCTCGGTCAATGTATTTCACAAAAGGATCTACGCCAGCAAATTTAGGCTTACCCTTTACCCGCACGGTGATTTCGTTACTACCGGTTTTAATTTCATGTTTAGCTAAATATAAAACAAAGTCTTTAGCTGAGAGATCTTCAGGGTCAGCACTAAATAAACCAATATCGATTGAGTCAACAAACTCAACCTCCGTTTCTTTACCTTGACCATCAGCTCTTATTAAAGCGGCATCAATAGTGAGTGTTACGTCATAAAAGTCATCCGTACCTTCAACAGCAACTACTTTTACATCGGTTGTCTTGAGGTCGTATAAACTAATATGTTCAAACAAATTACTGACAAACGCTTGTTCTTGCTCTGTCGCTTCTTTTGTTAAGTAAGCCATTAAATCTAAAGTGGTAGGATAAGGCGTACTTTGATACTTAAACGCTGCTAAAAATGCCTTTAACGCAGTATTAACCTTTTGCTCACCTAACCGGTCTTTAAGTGCCATCATCACAACAGAGCCCTTGTTATAATGGATATATTGCTGGTTTTCACTACGATAAAGTGGCATTTCTTCTATAGACTCAACACTTCGTCCACGTAAATAACGATCTAATTCGTATTTCAAGAACTTACGGATTTTTTCTTCTCCGTATTTTTTCTCCATTACCATTAACGCACTATATTGTGAAAGCGTTTCCGAGATAATCGCATTGCCTTGCACGTTCGCAGCGCCTACTTGATGTCCCCACCATTGGTGAGCGACTTCATGGGCCGTCACATAATAAGCAGGATCAATATCTTCGGGGTTACGTACATCACTGATAAAACCAATATTTTCAGAGTACGGTACAGTATTAGCAAAGCTTTGCGCAAAACTTCTATACCCTGGAAATTCAATAATACGTAGTTGCTTGTGTTGATATGGACCAAAGTGTTCAGTGAAATAATCTATAGAGTCTCTCACTGACGCTATCATGCTATCCACGTTCATTACATGATTTTTGTGGAAATATACCTCAATATCAATACCTTTATATTGCTCTTTTTTACTCGCTAGATCTGCAGACATGAAAGAGTAAAAGTTAACGATAGGGGCATCCATCTTATAATGGTAAATTTTTCGCTCACCAACCACTTTTTCCGATTGTAGATAACCCGGTGCGATAGCAAATTGATTCTTCGCTGTTGAAATTGTTGCTTCAAAATCAATAAAACCAACACCATTGCCGAAAAAGCTCTCATTATAAAAGCGCTCATCTTCGAGTTTATTTGCTCGCTGTAAGGGTTCTAAATCATGGTTACGACGTTTATGGCGATCACTGAGCTGAAAACCCTTTTGATAACCAAAGGTGGGAAACAAATCAAAGTTATTTATGAATGTGCCATTTTTAACTAAAGTAACGTCATTATTACCATCCGTGAAACCATTATTGTCTCGCGTTACCGTTAACTTACCTTGTCGGATTTCACCTGGCTGTAAAGGTTTATCAAAAACAAACCATGCAGTTTTAAACTGTGTGTCCATTTCACCTAAAGTACCGCCGTCAATTTCAACATTCCATTGTTGTGTATGCTGTGGTTTAGCGACCAAAAACTTTTCAATAGCAGTTTTTGAGGTATTTGTTAGCGTTAATTCGGCAACGGCTTCAATACGCCTTTCTTCGGGGTAAATATCTACTTTTGCATGGGTTTTGGTAATGATCGGAATTGCCGCATTAAGATGCTCAACATATTTTTTCTCATAGGCAGCTTGCAAGTCTTCACGGTCATCGGCAATCATAAATTCATTAACAATACGGGTATTATAATGAATGACACTGCCAGCACCGACAAACAGTACTAAACCTAAAGCTATTGCTATTTTTCCTTGCGCTGCAAGGTAATAACTGACTTGATTAAAACGAGTTTTAAGTTTTTGAGCCGGTCCTCTGTGCCAAAGTGCATAGGTTAAGCTTGCAAAGACAATAGTTAAGCCACCCCAATAAAGCGTATACCAATGCTGGCTTGTTAAAAAGCTACCATAACCATTGATATCTGAATATAACACCTGTGGTGCACCACCAAACTGAAACATATTGTGGCTAAAACCAAAGCTACTTAACGTTAGCGAGCTGATAATAAAGAGTACAAATAACAACATACCTATATATTTATTTGGGCTAATCACTTGTAAGAAAAATGCGAGTACCGCGGTAAATATTAGTGGCAGTAAATTAACGTAACCTAACCGTATTACATACTGGGATAGCTCAATATGGTTATAGCCCTGTAATAACTGATTTACCACAGCAACCGCTATGCCACAAACATATAAAAGTACCAGTACTAAACTGATTGCAATTATTTTCGATAACCAAAAAGTTATATTGTTCACTGGCATAGAGTCGACAATATCACCCATGCCTGAATTACGTTCACGCCAAACAATTTCAGCACTGTAATAGGCCAGCACTATCATCATTAACAAGCCCGTTGAGTTAGAAATTAATGAAACCATATTTTGCGTCAACGGCCAATTAGGCGTACCAAACATACCTTGCGGGTCTACCAATGGCGCAACTAACATAAAAATAGTTAATACTGATAACACCAAAAATGGTGCACTGAATATCACTTGTTTAATTTCAAATAATATACGCATGCGCATATGCGAACCGGTTTGAATACCAGAACTTTTTGTAGAAATATTGTTTTGTAATAACTGAGGGATTTTTTCAGTTTGCAGTGTTAGCTGTTGTTCTGCTTTTTTCAGTGCTTTTTTACTTTGCTTTTTTACTTTGCCTTGGCTTAAACGTACTTTCGAACGAAAACCACCAAACAGCACCATAATGACCACAGAAGCGCCAAGCCATAACAAACGGTTCTCAAGTAAAATCCCAGATAGCTCTATTGGGCTATTATTTTTATCAAACATAGTCCAATAACGGGTTACTTCACCAAAAGTATTCAAGCCAAATGGATCAAGTAGTGCCGCCAATGTTCTGTATTCAGGTTCATTCAATAACTGTCCTGAGATAGAGTAAAGAATAAATAAAGCAACGGCAGATAAATAAACAGCCATCATCGAACGAAACCTAATAGCTACGGCATAAAAAAAACAAGACAGCACAAATAAACTAGGTAATGATAAGTAAAAATAAGCGCTAAAGTAGTAACTTAAATTAGTTGGCCCTAAACGTTCAGTATCAACCCAACCCGCTAGTTCACCTAGAAGAGTACCTATAAGTATGCCTAAAGGCACAAAAGCAAATACGGTAGCAACAACCGCAAACGAGCCTAAAAAACGACCCAATTGGTAACTTAATGGGTTAATCGGTTTACTGTAAAGTAACTCCGACATTTTACTGGTTTCATTACGGGTTGCGGTACTGGCAACAAAATTAACCACTAAAAACATGGCAAATATGCCCATGATCAGTAGTGTTTGGGCAATAGAAAATGGCCCGTTATATAATACATTACCGCCACCGCCAATTTGTATATTTGCACTTACTGTGGCAAAAAAAGTCAGTAAAAAAAACAGTAAACTGGTGACATAAAAAGAAGGTTGTCGGGTAAAGTATCGCCATTCAAAGGCAAACATTTTCATTAACATAATAGATTCCTCATGCTTTATTTCGCTAATTAAGCAACTTTGCTTGTTGTTGCTGCTTGATGAGTTGAACGATGCTGGTTTAACGTTGAAAAATAGACATCCTCCAAATTCGCGGGAGCCGCTTCAAAACCTAATGGCGCATTTTCAGCCATAATATGCACGATAGTTTGTCCGGCAAATAAGCGTTTAGAAATCACATTGTATTGCTCTTCAATATTACTTAGCTCATTTTGCGTAATTGCTTTACGCCAAATTTGACCATTTAACTGGTTGGTGACTTCAATAGGGTTACCCTCAAGTACTATTTTACCTGATGCTAACACCGCCATATTAGGACAAAGTTCAGTCACATCTTCAACAATATGTGTTGATAATATAATGACCTTTTCTTCACCTAAGCCCACTAACAGGTTATGAAAACGATTACGTTCTTCAGGGTCTAAACCAGCGGTTGGCTCATCAACAATTAATATATCTGGATCACCTAATAGCGCCTGAGCAATACCGAAACGTTGACGCATCCCCCCAGAAAAACCACTTACGGCATTTTTTCTGTGCTGATAAAGGTTAGTTTGTGCTAACAACCCTTCTACCGCTTCTTTACGCTCTGCTTTGTTTTTCAAACCTTTCAATATGGCTAAATGATCAAGTAATTCATACGCACTGATACGAGGATATACACCAAAATCTTGCGGTAAATAACCTAAACGTTGTCTTAAAGCTTGAGGATCATTGAGTACATCAATGCCATCAAAATTTATACTACCGCTGTCTGCATCTTGTAACGTTGCTATGCTACGCATCAATGAAGATTTTCCCGCGCCATTAGGGCCAAGTAAACCGAACATGCCTTTAGGTACTTCTAGGTTAACGTCATCGAGGGCTTTAACACCATTGTCATAAGTTTTGGATAGGTTTTTTATTATTAACATTATTATTCCTGCGTTGTTTATTATTTGCCTTCATGGCTATTTTATTAAAAACTAATTATCTCTTTTCAATATTTGTTGAGCACCAAAATTGATGGACGACGAATGATTAAGACTGTTGTCGGTTGTGGGAGCCTAGAGGGTTTTGACTAGTGAGATCTCGATATCACAGACTTATTGAAAAGAGGTACATTGTAGTGCGCAAAGTACGCTCCTCAATTTCAAGGGTCATGCACTACGATGAGTTTAAAATATCTACAACGCTAACAATAACAACTTGTTAATACAATGTAAAACCCAAAAAAGTATTAGTTTTTATTCACTTAACTATTAATACCAACTTGGTATAGGTGTATTGATTAACGCACATAAAAAAGCCCATTGTTACAGTGTGATAAACACTATAAACAACAGGCTTTACTTTTCGATGTTAACTAAGCTTATTCCTAATAAGAAATGAGTCTTAAGTTATTATTCCGCTTCAGGACGCATATGCGGGAATAAGATAACATCTTTGATTGTTGGTGAATCAGTAAACAACATTACTAAACGGTCGATACCAATACCTTCGCCTGCCGTTGGTGGTAAACCGTATTCTAGAGCTGTGATGTAATCAGCGTCATAGTGCATAGCTTCATCATCACCGGCATCTTTTTCAGCCACTTGTTTTTGGAAACGTTCTGCTTGGTCTTCAGCATCGTTAAGCTCGGAGAAACCATTG
Source organism: Colwellia sp. (assembly GCA_022969215.1). Classification (GTDB taxonomy): domain Bacteria; phylum Pseudomonadota; class Gammaproteobacteria; order Enterobacterales; family Alteromonadaceae; genus Colwellia. The sequence continues at coordinate 13,189 of JALJPA010000030.1, forward strand.
GCTAATTCACGACCACCTACAAAAAATTCAAATCGGTCGGTAATAAATGAGTTTTCATCATTACGACGTGCTAATGGTGAAACTTCCCATGGGTATTCAGTGATGAAAGTAGGCTGATCTAATAAATGCTCTGCTACTTCTTCAAAAATTTCACAGATGTATTTACCTGGGCCCCAAACTTTAGCTGCACTGCCTTCTTTAACACCAACGGCTTTCGCCATGGCTTTAATTGCTTCAAAGTTATTTTCAGGGTCACGTAACACTGCTTCATCAAGGTGTGCTGCAGCGCGATGTTCTTTACCATAAGTTAAGATTGCATCAACCATAGATAAGCGTACAAACGGCTTACCAAGGTCATAGAATTTCTCTTCCACTACTTCGCCATCAGAGTTTTTCACAGTATTACGAATCATCGTTGTTCCAAGTACATCTTGGGCAATAGTACGTAACATTTCTTCTGTAAGGTTCATCATGTCATTGAAATCAGCATACGCTTGATAAAATTCAATCATGGTGAATTCTGGGTTATGACGTGTTGAAATACCTTCGTTACGGAAACTACGGTTAATTTCAAAAACACGATCAAAACCACCAACCACTAAACGTTTTAAGTTAAGCTCTGGCGCAATACGTAGGTACATATCAAGATCAAAGGTATTATGATGGGTCATAAATGGCTTAGCCGTTGCGCCGCCCGGTATGATTTGCAACATAGGTGTTTCAACTTCCATAAAATCACGCTGCGTTAAGAAGTTGCGAATACCGGCAACTATTTTTGAGCGCATTTTAAAAGTATTACGTGTGTCTTCATTGATAATTAAATCAACATAACGCTGACGATACTTAGTTTCTTGATCTGATAAACCATGGAATTTTTCTGGTAACGGGCGAAGCGACTTGGTTAACAATGAGTATTCATTCATATTCACGTAAAGATCACCTTTACCTGATTTATGTAAAATACCTTTAATACCAATAATGTCACCAATATCTAATGAACCCCATTTAGCTCTTATTTCTTTTTGTACGGTTTTTTCAGCATAACCTTGAATACGACCTGACGAGTCTTGTATCACTAAAAATGGTCCACGTTTTGCCATAACACGACCGGCAATAGCATAAGTAACCTGTAGCTCTTCAAGTTCTTCTTTGGTTTTTTCACCATGTTCAGCTTGGATGTCAGCGGCTAAGTGTTCACGATTAAAATCGTTAGGAAAACCATTAGCTGAACAATTAGAGCGAATCTTTTCAAGCTTTACACGGCGCTCAGCAATCAGTTTATTTTCGTCTTGGGCTACGGGTGTATTATTGGCTTTATCTGTCATGTTAGTTTCTCAAAGTTATCTTTAATTTTTCAATGTGTGATTCACACCTTGTTGAGGTAACTATGTCTTTCCTCTATTACCTTTAGTGAATCCATAATGTGTTCATGGATCCCCGACAAGACATTTCGGGAATGACGTAAACACGCTAAAGTGCTTACCTCAATGTTGGTTAATCTATGATTACAGCTACAAACCAGACTTTAAACTGGCTTCTAAAAACTTATCTAAATCACCGTCTAAAACGGCTTGGGTATTTCTATTTTCAACACCCGTTCGTAAATCTTTAATACGGCTATCATCTAATACATAAGAGCGAATTTGACTACCCCAACCAATATCTGATTTACCGTCTTCTAATGCTTGTTTACCTTCATTTTGCTTTTGCATTTCCATTTCATACAATTTGGCTTTAAGCAACTTCATCGCTGTCGCGCGATTCTTATGCTGAGATCTGTCTGCCTGGCATTGCACCACAGCCCCACTAGGGATATGGGTGATACGAATTGCTGAGTCGGTTTTATTAACATGTTGCCCACCAGCACCTGATGCACGGTAAGTATCAATACGTAAATCTGCCGGATTGATATCAATCTCAATGTTGTCATCAATTTCAGGGTAAATAAACGCTGAAGCAAAGGAGGTATGGCGGCGACCTGATGAATCAAACGGCGATTTACGTACTAAGCGATGCACACCTGTTTCAGTGCGTAACCAACCATATGCATATTCACCGGTATATTTTATCGTACAGCCTTTAATGCCGGCAACATCGCCATCGGTGATTTCAATAGCTTCGGTTTTATAACCGTGCGCTTCGCCCCAGCGTAAGTACATACGCATCAACATTTCAGCCCAATCTTGCGCTTCAGTGCCGCCTGAGCCAGATTGAATATCTAAATAGCAATTATTGGCGTCTTGCTCGCCCGAAAACATCCGGCGAAATTCTAATTTTTCTAAGACCGCATCAAGGGCAGCAGCTTCTATTTCTGCATCGTCGAAGGTTTCTTGATCTTCTTCTTCAACCGCTAGCTCAACTAAATCTGCGATATCTTCACAGCCAGTTTCAAGCTCGACAATCGTATTGACCACTTCTTCAAGGGCGCTACGCTCTTTACCTAAAGCTTGAGCACGTTCTGGCTCATTCCAAACTTCAGGCTGCTCTAACTCACGAGAAACTTCAACTAAACGTTCTGCTTTAACGTCATAGTCAAAGGTACCCCCGAAGTGAATTAGCACGTGCACGGATTTCTTTTAATTTACTTAATATTGGGTTTGTTTCGAACATAAACCTTCAAACATAAAATTAATTAACAGTCTTTGACCATATTGAATGGCAAAGACAAATAGTCGCGCATTGTAACGTAATTAAGGGGGTAAATAAACGCCTAACAAGTACGCTATTGCTTTTTAAAGTGACTTTTATCGTTACCGTTATAGCTACTTTTTATAACGACTTTCTAATTAACAGTCATAACGACTAAGTTATATAAGATTATTGAAGTTTTTCTTGGTTTTTTTCTTTATTTAAGACTAGGAATATCGCCGATGCCAATCCTGCTGAAGCAAAGACCATACACATCACCATAATTTGGTAACGGGCGGCAATAAAAGGTGAGACACCTGCAAGTATTTGGCCGGTCATCATGCCCGGCAGTGAGACGATACCAACGGCAAATAAAGCATTTATATTGGGGATCATCGACGCTTTAAAAGCAATATTACGGGCATTTATAAAACTTTCACCGCGATTAAATTCGGCAAAAAAACGCTCTCCACATAAACTGACGCTATTCATGCCATTAGCAAAGACCATACCCGCCAGTGGTACTAGCGTTTTCGCTTGATGCCAAGGTTCTAGATTCAATACACCTTGGGTAATGACTATTAAAACAATCAAGCTACTGATGAAAATAGCTAAAAAAGCACTGTTAAAAAGAGATTTTCGCGGCGACTCAATATTATTTAACGCGATCCAACTTGAAAACAGCACCATCACCAGCAGTAATGAACCAATAACCCAGGCGTTATCACTGGCAAAAATATAACTTAAAACATAACCCACCAACAATAACTGCACTAACATGCGAACCAATGCATGCAAGGTTCGCTTTTGTGGTAATGACCAGCAAGCTAATATAATCAGTACCAAAGCCACGGGAATGAAAGCGATGGCAAGTTTAGTCAGTGGAATAGTAGCCAGTGCTTGCTCCATTTAAAGTCCTTAGTTTTTATTGGTGCTATTTTTGATGCTGCTTTCTCTAGGTAGCCTGAGCCGGTGTTAGACGGTACGAATATCAGCAATCATTAACTGTACAGTACGCTTACCACGAAATTCATTAACATCGAGACGGTAAGCAAGATGTACTTGTTTCACTTGTGTATTAGGCCAAGCTTTAACATCAACATTAAAAGCAATGCCGTCAAAAACCTGCTTGCCTTGAGCACTGTCTTTTTCTACCACTATTTTCAAGTGCTTTTCACCGACAATTCTCTGCTGTATTAAGGTGAAGGTGTCATCAAATAATGGCTCGGGAAAATTTTGTCCCCAAGGTCCAGCTTCACGTAGTTGCTCAGCAAACTCAAGAGTCAGCATGTCAGCACTTAATTCACCATCGGAAAGGATGATGCTTTCTAAGTCTTCCGGTTTTAGCCATTTTTCAGCCAGTTCATCAAATTTTTGCTGAAATAGCGTAAAGTTTTTTTCTTTAATTGATAAGCCTGCTGCCATGGCATGACCACCGAACTTAATAATTAAATCTGGATTTTGGCTATCAATATGTTCAAGTAAGTCGCGTATATGTAAACCCGGAATTGAACGTGCTGAGCCTTTAATTTCAGCGTGCTCTGGATCATTATCTTCGACTTTCGCTTTAGCAAAGACAATACATGGACGATGAAACTTTTCTTTTAAACGTCCGGCAACAATACCAATAACCCCTTGATGCCAATCAGCTTGAAAGAGTGAAATTGCACTGGGTAAGTGCTCTTCATCAAAATTAAGTGATGTAAGTACACGCTCCGCCTCTTGTTGCATACCCTGCTCTATTTCCCGGCGGGTTTTATTTAAATCATCGAGCTCAGCCGCCATCACTCGGGCACTCGATAAGTCATTGGCAAGTAAACAATTGATGCCATAAGACATATCATCTAATCGGCCAGCAGCGTTAATACGCGGACCCAAAGCAAAACCAAAGTCACTAGCAACCAGCCTTTGCTGGTTTTTATTGGCTATTTCAATCAAGGCTTGGATACCCGGCCGTGTTTGTCCGGCGCGAATACGTTTTAAACCTTGAGCCACGAGAATACGATTATTAGCATCAAGTGATACCACATCCGCTACGGTGCCAAGGGCAACTAAATCTAATAACTGGGCAATATTGGGCTCAGCAATACCTTGTTCGGTAAAAAAGTTGTGCTCTCGGCAATATTTTCTTAACGCCAGCATCAAGTAGAATGCTACGCCAACACCGGCAAGGGCTTTACTGGGGAAATTACAACCGACTTGATTGGGATTAACAATGGCATCGGCATTAGGTAATGAATGCCCTGGTAAATGATGATCAGTAACAATAACTTGCATACCAAGATCTTTAGCGCGTTTAACGCCGGCAATACAGCTAATACCATTATCAACGGTAATTAACATTTGTGCTTGCTGCTGCGCGGCAAGATCAACAATCTCAGGTGTTAAGCCATAGCCGTATTCAAATCGATTAGGCACAATAAAGTCGTGGTGATTACTACCAAACAGGCTGAGCGCGGTCATCATTAACGCCGTACTCGTGGCGCCATCAGCGTCAAAATCACCAACTATTATAATGCGTGTTTTACTTAATAACGCTTGATGTAATAACTGACAGGCTTGGTCCATGCCCATAAGTGCAGTGTCAGCTGCCATGCCTTGTAAGCGAGAAACGTTAAGCTCAAGCTCTTGCGCTGATTTCATGCCTCGGCTGGCATAAATTTGTTTTATCGTTTCGGATAAAGTATCGGGTAAATGAGCAGTTGATACTTGTGCTCGGCGAATAATTTTTTTAATCATTTTTATTCGGTCTCAGTTATTCTTGTAATGGTCACAATCAGTTCGAGTGACTTTTTTGACATAAAAAAAGTACTTGCTGATAATCAGCAAGTACTTTTATAGCAATTATTTACCGGCACTATGAAGAATATATTAAGTATTTTTCAATAACTCTTCTAATTGTGCTGGTGGTTGGTAACCAGGGATCATCATACCATTTGATAAGATAATTGCTGGCGTACCGTTAACACCTATTTGACGACCAAAATCAAACTGTGCTTCTATTGGCGCTTCACAAATTCGGTAAGGGATACCACTACCCGCTTTAGCTTTGGTTAACGCTTTTGCCGTATCATCACTACACCATACAGAACGTAAATCTTTAAAGCCCTGACTCAAGTTACCGGCTCGGTCTTTAATACCGGAACGCGGATAAGCTAAGTAGCGAAAGGTTATGCCACGGTCATTATAATCTGCCATTTGTTCATGCATTTTACGACAATAGCCACAAGTAATATCGGTAAACACTGTTACCACATACTTTTCATTTTTTGCTTTATAAACAATCATGTCATCTTTAAAGTTTTCTATACCTTCAAGACGAATTTTCGCTAAGCTCTCTTCGGCTAAATCGGTCACTGTGCTGCCTAAACTATAGACTTTACCTTGAATGAAGAAATCACCATTATAACTGGCGTAAAATAGACCTTGATTAGTGATGAGCAAAGCAATACCAGGTACCGGTGTAGCTTCAACTTTAACAACGGTTAAACCTAAAGAACTATTGATTTTTGCTTTTAAAGCTTCAACATCAAGCACACTTGGATCACTAGCTGTTTTAGCTAATGCCGCAGGCACATTAGCCTGCCCTTCAGCATGGGCGCCTTGGGTAAATAAAGCTAAGCTAAACGTAGCCAGTGCTACGCTAAAAAAGAACGTTTTATACATAATGATTCCTAACAATTCCCTAACAAACGGCTAATAAACTTTTAATTAATGTTTAATGGGTTTTTAATTAACTAACAGCAATAAAGCTATAAAAAATAAGCTAAACATAACTGCTCATTTGAATAGACCTAATTTTATCCAAGGAAATTACAGCCATGGGACATTATTTGCAACTTAAAATCGCGACTAAAGTGAATTAACTTGTAAACAAAGATAAATGTTTTTGCTAAAATCCCTGTGAAATTGCTCTGTGCTCCTGAACTTGTCTTTCGAAGTAGAGCTGATATATATCAACATTGGAAATAGCAAAATGAAAATTGGTTTGTTTTATGGTTCAACCACTTGTTACACAGAGATAGTTGCCGAAAAAATCCAGGCAATCATCGGTGCCGATCTGGTTGATATATTTAATATCAAAGAGCAACCTTTAGCACTGTGCCTTGATTATGACTTTATAATTTTAGGTATATCCACTTGGGATTACGGTGAGCTGCAAGAGGATTGGGAATCAATTTGGAGTGATATTAATCAATTAGATCTTTCAGATAAAATTATTGGCTTATATGGTATGGGCGACCAAGTTGGTTACAGCGAATGGTTTCAAGATGCACTTGGCATGTTACACGAGCAAGTACTGGTACAAGGAGCCAAACCAGTAGGGTATTGGCCGGTTCAAGGGTATGAATTTTCTGCCTCAAAAGCTTTAACAGCTGATGGCGAGCTATTTGTTGGTTTGTCGTTAGATGAAGATAGCCAATATAGCTTAACCGATGATCGTTTAGATACTTGGTGTGAGCAGATATTAGTCGAGTACAGTAGCTTACTTTAATTAGCCCCTGCCACTCAATAATAGTTTCCACAGCGACGCTACTCTATTGATTACTTAGCCCTTGCGATAAATAGTTACAGCAAGGGCTAAAACCACTATAATTGCCGCCATATTAACCTTTTTAACCCTTAGTGAATTATCCCCTATGTTTGAGCAATTCGATCTAGACTCAGAATTATTAGCCAGTATCAATAAACTTGGTTACACCAAGCCTACCTCAATTCAAGATCTAGTGATCCCTGAAGCGATGGCCGGCAAGGACATACTAGCATCAGCCCCAACTGGCACGGGTAAAACCGCCGCCTTTTTATTACCTATTGCTCAACATTTATTAGACTATCCGCGTACTCAACCTGGCTTTCCTCGGGTGTTAATTTTAACGCCAACTCGAGAGTTAGCGATACAAATTGGCGAAGATAGTAAGCAACTTACTGAGCTAACTAAAATCAAAACGGGTGTTATAACAGGTGGTGTTAACTATGGCAGTCATACTGATATTCTTACATCGACAACCGATATATTAGTGGCAACGCCAGGTCGATTATTAGAATATATTGAAAACGAGCAGTTTGATGCCCGTGAAATTGAAATATTAGTACTAGATGAAGCCGATCGCATGCTCGACATTGGTTTTAGTGACACCATTAACCGCATTGTTGCTGAAGCCCGCTGGCGCAAACAAACCATGTTATTTTCAGCAACCTTAGAAGGTGCTGGTGTACTAGGTTTTGCCAAAGAAGTACTGGATGATCCTATATTTTTAGAGTCAAACCCATCACGCAAAGAAAAAGCAGTAATTCATCAATGGCTACACTTAGCTGATGATTCTAATCACAAGTTAAATATGTTGATCAATATATTGAAGCAAGAAGGCGTCGAACGTACTGTCGTTTTTGCTAATAAACGTGAAACTGTACAGACTCTTTCGGGTAAACTTTACGCTGAAGAATTACCTTGTGTTTGGCTAGAAGGAAAAATGCCGCAAGATAAACGTAACAAGGCCATTGAACGCTTCAAAAATGGTGAGGTGAAAGTATTAGTAGCTACCGATGTTGCTGCCCGCGGTTTAGATATTGATGACATAAGCCATGTCATCAATTTTGATATGCCACGCAAAGTAGATATTTATATTCACCGTATTGGCCGCACAGGTCGTGCTGGTAATAAAGGTACCGCCATTTCCTTAATTGAAGCACATGATATGGCTGTTATTGGTAAAATAGAGCGCTATACCAAAGAACGTCTGCCACGTCGTGTTATTCAAGAGTTACGACCACAGCACAAAGAATCTCGTGTGGTTAATAAGAAGGTTAAACTTAAGCTCACTAACTCGCAGAAAAAAGCCAAAGCTAAGAAACACGTAAAGAGAAAAGCTAAGCAAGCAAAAAAAGCAGCGAAGTAACCCCTTGCTAAATTCTAGCCCTCGCTAAGTGTTACATTGATATAATACCAATGATGGTGGCGTTTATCATGGTTGGGGCTTTACGGTAGCAATGTGTAGCTACTAGTAAAAGCATCACCAATAAAAAGACCGTAATGCTTTAAGCAATACGGTCTTTTTTTTATCTGAATATCAAAGAGGATGAACTAACCAAATAAATCGCCAAGTTTATTTTTCAACTTATCTTTTAATTTATCTTTGGCTTTATTCTTAATTTTATCTTCCATTTTTTTCTGCTGCTGTTTAACAATATCTGAATTCTTTAAGTCAGTCAGCGCTTTATCGGTATCGGTTAATAAGGCTTCAAGGTCAAGCAGCTCTGCTGCTTGGCTATCACCTAACTTCAAGGCATTAGCTAATTTCTCGTTTAAGCCTTTATTCACCTTGTCCTTAAAGTCATTAAGTTTTCCGGCAACCTGCTGTTTAAATGCGCCCGTTAAAGCGTCATTTAATGACGAGGCAATAGTAAAGCTTGGCTTACTAAGCTCACCATGGACACCGACATCAATAGTTAAACTATCTAATGACATAACGGTATCGAGTAATAGTTGAGTGATTTTAGACTTAGCCTGACCTTGATAACTTGCCTGCTTTAGCGTTACATGATTAGTTGCGACAATTTCGCTATTGATTAAGTCAAAACTACCCTTACCGCTAAGCTGCGCTTTCTCAAGTGATAAAGTTAACGCTTTGCTTTTGGTCAATTCAGTATTTGATAACTTTCTATCATTTACCAACCATTCTCCGTTAGCCTTAAAACCACCTGACTCTGACTGCTTAAAGTGACTACTAAGACTAAGTTCACCATTAGCGCTTGAGTTAATATTGATTAAACTAGCTTTACCTCTAATCCAATGTTGATGCGTTAACTCACTACCACTAACCGTTAGTTCACCTTCAGCAAGCTGAATAGAAAAAAGTGCCTTTTTGATTAATACCGATGGTAGTGGTGACTCTTCTTTAAAGGAGATAAAGCGCCCTTGCGCATGGTTCTGTGCCGCTTCAGTAGTTTCTTCACCATTAGTGTTATCAAGAAAAGGTGACACTTTATCATAGGCCCATTGAGCCTTTTGCACATATTCACGCGCTTGCTCGCCAAAGAGGATATGAGCAAAGTCTTCGGTATCGATACTTTCAAGTTGATAAGTTTTTTCAATTTGTTGCCAATCTTTACTTGGCGCATTTTTTAACTCATTAACTTGCTGGGCTAATAGATTCTTGCTGGCTAATACTTGTCGCTTAGCTTTTTTAACCAGCGCTTGATCCGCTTTAAACTCTGCTTTAATTTTATCGAATTCAGCTTTAATTTTTTCTATATCCGCTAATGAATTCACTTTCATCTTACCTAAAGCTTTGACTTTATCTTGGTAAGACTTCAGCTTCGCTTTATTAGGCAGTTGCAGCTGCAGCGCCTTTAATTTCACTTGTTCAGCGGTATAACTGTCTTGTAGTTGCTTGCTGGCGTTAACCGTTAACAAGTTACTGTCATTAAGTAAGGTTTTAACATCCGGTAGTTTCATATCAACTTCCGGTAGCATGGCTTTTGTTTGCTCAGCTAAGCTTGTTTCTGCTGCTTGCCCATCAGATTGTTCGTTAGGATAAACTTTACCCGCTTGGGTACGAATACTGGAAAATTCTAATTTACTTACTTCAAGTTCATCAATAATGATCTTACCAAATAAGTATTGCCAAACATCGATACTGGCAGTGGCACGCTCAAAACTGAATAAGTTCTGCGTCGGGGCTTCTTTGTCGGTAACTTGCAAACCTAGAACACTTAGCTGCAACGGTGAGTATGAAAGCTGAACCTCTGCAACATTTACTTCTGCGCCAAAAGCACCTTCAGCTGAACTGACTATGGCTTTTTTTACTAAGCTTTCCGCAAATAAATAGATAAATACTGAAACTAAAGCACTTAACACCATAAAGGCAATCATACCTTGCCAACGAATAAAACGAGCCATTACAGGCCTCCTTTAGTTAGGCTAGAGTCACCGGAAAAACTACTATATAAGCTATAAAACTTAGAGGCTTTTAGTGCTTTAACAATTCTAAACTTCTCAAAAAATGTCATTATATGTACGCGGTATTTCTCAATCATAAACTTGCTAATAAAATATATTGGCGCAGATAACACCACACCTAAAACAAACGCACCCAAGGTATATGTATGATGCCAATGGGCGAGTTTAAATATGCTGAGCTGGTAGAGCGCGGTAAAAAAGTCAGCAAGAGCAGGTTGTGTTAGTAATGACTCACCCACCTGAACAATAACTGGAGAGAGTAAATAACTCAGGCCAGAGAAGAAACCAACCGCAAGAATGAAGCTACCTAAATGCACCCTAATGAGTAAAACAAAAAAGATTATCACGATATTATGCAAAGTAAATAGTGGTGATAAACCCACTATAAAACCTAACGCTATTGCTAAGGCTATCTGCCTAATGGAACTATCACTGTTTAAGGCATGAAAAAGCTTTGCTAGTAAAGTTAACATGTCACCTCCTGTTAAAATGTTTATTTTATAAGTTTGGCGAGTAAAGTTAACAACTTCAACTCTCCTGCAAAATGTTTAAATATATAGTCTAAATAATATTGTCGCCAATCACTCAAAGATAATGGCTAGAGTTCTTTACGGGTAAAAACCCAATCGTTACCTTGAGATAAACTGTCATTGTATTGATAACCCGCCAAATCGAAATCTTTGATTTGCTCAACTGAGGTTAATTTATTTTGAATAATATAACGCGCCATAAGACCACGAGCTTTTTTGGCATAAAAACTAATAATTTTATATTGACCATTTTTCCAATCTTTAAACAAAGGTGTGATTATGGTGGCATTCAAAGACTTTTTCTTTACTGATTTAAAGTATTCGGTTGACGCTAGGTTAATAAGCACCTCATCACCTTGTTCACTCAAGGCTTTGTTAAGTTCACCGGTAATAATATCCCCCCAGAATTGATATAAATTTGCACCGCGACTATTAGCAAGTTTACAGCCCATTTCCAAGCGATAAGCTTGCATTAAATCAAGGGGTTTTAACAAACCGTATAAGCCAGACAATATTCTAAAATGCTGTTGAGCGAAATCAAAATCCGCTTCACTAAAGCTAGCAGCGTCAAGCCCGGTATAAACATCACCATTAAAACTTAAGATGGCTTGCCTAGCATTATCGGTAGTAAAGGGGGTTGACCACTCACCAAAACGTGCGGCATTTAAGCCGGCAAGCTTATCACTCAGCTTCATTAAACTAGCGATATCACTCGGAGCAAGCTTGATACAATCGTCGATCAATAACTGACTTTGCTCAAGTAAACTAGGTTGACTAAATTTATCTGTCGCTAACGGAGATTCAAAATCTAATTTTTTTGCAGGTGAAACAACAAGTAACATATTTTTTTGCCAATTTTAGTGAGACCTTAATAAGACGTAATATATCATAAGCTTTGAGTTAGTTAACAGCGTTTAATCTAGGGCAATATAAGCCTAATCAATCACCTTTGGCGTAAGTTAAAAACAAAATCACAACAACTTGGTAAAAATAGCGCAATAAAGGGTGCTTTTTTATTTTTTTGTTGTAATATTTCTCCAGCTACATTCATTATCTAATTTTGAAATGTTCAGCAATCAATTTTTCAAGGATAAAAATAAGGTAACGTCATGACAAACTCTTCTTCACAGCTTGCGCAATTAAAACAAATGACCACAGTTGTGGCTGACACAGGTGACATTGAGGCTATCGCAAAGTTCCAACCTCAAGATGCAACAACAAACCCATCGCTTTTATTAAAAGCTGCTTCATTACCTAATTACCAAGGGTTAGTAAAAGATGCTGTTGTTTGGGCTATTACACAATCTGACAATGCTGAGCAGCAAGTTATTGATGCTGCAGATAAGCTTTCAGTATTAATTGGTCTGGAAATTCTAAAAACAGTACCAGGTCGTATATCTACTGAAGTAGATGCTAGATTATCTTTTGATACCACAGCATCAATTACTAAAGCACATAAGCTAATTGCCATGTATAACGAAGCAGGCATTAGCAACGATAGAATTTTAATTAAACTTGCCTCAACTTGGGAAGGCATTAAAGCCGCTGAGCAGCTAGAAAAAGAAGGCATCAACTGTAACCTGACTTTACTATTCAGCTTTGCCCAAGCACGTGCTTGTGCTGAAGCGGGTGTATTTTTAATATCTCCTTTTGTTGGTCGCATCCTAGATTGGCACAAAAAAGATACTGGTCGTACTGACTATGCTAGCAATGAAGACCCTGGTGTTGTTTCTGTTACCAGTATTTATAATTATTATAAAGAGCAAGGTTACAATACCGTAGTAATGGGTGCTAGCTTTAGAAATATTGGCGAAATTCTTGAATTAGCAGGTTGTGACCGTTTAACTATTAGTCCAGCATTAATGGATGAATTAGCGAATAGTACCGATACTGTTGTACAAAAACTTATCGCCAGTAAAGCTTCTGCAGAGAAAGAGCCGGTATTAAGCCAAGCACAATATCGTTGGTTGATGAATGAAGATGCCATGGCGACAGAAAAGCTCGCTGAAGGTATTCGCAACTTTACCATTGATCAAGTTAAGCTTGAACAGCAATTAGCCGCTATGCTCTAGTATACGCCAGTCGTTTTTCATTCAAAAAACGACCATTTAAAACGCATAATTCGTAAGGAATATGCGTTTTTTCGTTTTAATCCTTAAAGATATGTGATAAAAAGTAAGGGCAATTGTTTTTCGATGTGATGGTAAAAATAAGGGGCGCTTAATGGATAAGATAAACCAAGTTTTCAACTCAACAAATCAAGTAGCAAAAAAACGTGTGGCATCAACAACTAAAAGAAAATGGCGAGAAATAGAATCCATTCGTGATAAATTTCAGCTAGAAAAAGATATGCGCATGTATGAGGACTCATTGGAATATATGTTAGAAGAGTTCTAATGAGTTAAATAAGCTAAAAACAATCTCAGATAATCATAAAGCCCAGCATGCTGGGCTTTTTTATGTCGATAGTTTATTGCTTTAACTTTATTTATTTAAGTTAACATTTTAAATTAACACCTTTAAATTAGCACCTTTAAATTAGCACCTTTAGAAACTAAGCAGTTGACAAAATTAAAACACCCGTTTAAATTTAATTATATTCTTTAATACTTATTAATATTCCCATGCAAAAACATATCATCAATTTTGCCCACGCAAACGGCTTTCCCGCAGGTAGTTATCAAACCTTATTTAGTTACCTGCCTGACAATATGCAGGTCATCGCCTTAGATAAATATGGTCATAATAAACAAAAACCAATTAATCATAACTGGCAAGCGCAAGTAGAAGAGTTAATAACTTATGTAGAAAGCAAACAAGTGGATGGTAAGAAAGTCATCTGCCTAGGTCATTCATTTGGTGGCGTGATATCTTTTATTGCTTGTTGTCAAAGGCCGGATTTATTTAAAGGATTGATCATGTTAGACCCACCAGCACTTAGCGGCGCAGGCGCTTTAGCCGTAAGGCTGGTAAAAAAGACTCGATGGATAGATAAGTTCAGTCCTGCGGGGCGTGCTGAAAATCGTCGTAGCCAGTGGCCATTAGGCGCAGATATTGGTGCACTATTTTCTGGCAGAAAGTTATTTAAGAGTTTTGATAGTCGCTGTTTAACAGATTATGTGACGCATGGCATCTGTGAGCGTAATGAGCAATTAGAACTTACTTTTGACGCCCAAGTTGAAGCCAATATATTTAGGAATATCCCTTCAAACCTATCGAGTTATAAAAATAAATTAACAGTGCCTGCAACCTTGATTTACGGTACGGAAACAGATGTATTTCCTCATCATATTTTCAGTCGCTTTGTGAAGCTTAATAAACATATCAAACTACAAACTACACCAGGTGGTCACATGTTCCCACTAGAGAGCCCTGAAAGAACAGCTAAGTTAATTACAGATATAATTAACAGCTTTCCTGAAGAGTAACCACCCGCCCTAAAAAATAGGCATAAAAAAACGCAGTCTAAACTGCGTTTTTTGTCTAAAGCTTCTTATTTAAAAATAAAAAACTTAAGAATAACGTTAAAGTTAAAGCTATTTAGTTTTAGAACAAGGCACTTGCGCGGAGCTGACGTTAGTCAGTGAGCACAAGCAACGAAGTTATTAAGCTAAGCAGCAATAAACTTTAATATTATTGGCCTTTGATTTCAGAACGACCATTAAATATTGCTTTATCACCTAAGAACTCTTCAATACGTAACAATTGGTTGTACTTAGCAACACGATCAGAGCGACATAAAGAACCGGTTTTGATTTGACCAGCAGCAGTACCTACCGCTAAATCAGCAATAGTAGAGTCTTCAGTTTCACCTGAACGATGTGAAATAACCGCAGTATAACCAGCATCTTTTGCCATTTTAATCGCAGCTAAAGTCTCAGTTAATGAACCAATTTGGTTAAATTTAATTAAGATTGAGTTAGCAACGCCAGTATCAATACCACGCTTGAAGATTTTAGTATTGGTAACAAATAAATCATCACCAACAATTTGTACTTTATCGCCAAGTAAATCAGTTTGGTATTTAAAACCATCCCAATCAGACTCGTCTAAACCATCTTCAATTGATACGATTGGGTATTCTTTACAAAGTTCGCCTAAGAAATCAGAAAACTCGTTTGAAGTGAATTGCTTGCCTTCACCTTTAAGGTCATAAATACCTTTGTCTTTATCGTAAAATTCAGTAGCAGCACAATCCATGGCTAAAGTAACATCTTTACCTAAAACATAACCAGCAGCATCTACTGCTACTTTAATTACCGCTAAAGCATCAGCGTTAGAAGCTAAATCAGGAGCAAAACCACCTTCATCACCAACAGAGGTACTTAAACCCTTGTCTGATAGGACTTTTTTCAAGGCGTGAAATATTTCAGCGCCCATACGTAATGCTTCTGAAAAGCTTTTAGCGCCGACCGGCTGAACCATAAACTCTTGAATATCTACGTTGTTATCAGCATGTTCACCACCATTGATGATGTTCATCATAGGAAGAGGTAAGCTATAAACACCTGGAGTGCCATTTAAATCAGCGATATGTTCGAATAATTGTACACCTTTATCCATTGCCGCTGCTTTAGCTACCGCAAGAGATACGGCAAGAATAGCATTAGCGCCGAATTTTTCTTTATTTTCCGTGCCATCTAAATCAATCATGATTTTGTCGATATTAGCTTGCTCGACAGCACGTTGGCCGATAAGAGCAGGGGTAATATCATTTTTGATAGCAGCAACGGCTTTTAATACACCTTTGCCTAAATAACGAGACTTATCACCATCACGTAACTCTAATGCTTCACGTGAGCCAGTAGATGCGCCAGAAGGTGCTGCAGCACGACCCCAAGCACCTGATTCAAGATAGACATCGGCTTCAACGGTTGGGTTACCACGAGAATCCATGATTTCACGTGCTAAAATTTTGCTAATTTTTGACATTATCATTCCTGTTAAAATGTATGACGCTCAAGTATTGCTTTGAACGGTAAAGTTAATTTCTAATATTGTTAAACTGAAAGCAAAAACCGCAGCGTTAGCTACGGTTTTGATAAAGTGGTTATACGTTTGTTTTTTGTTTTTGCAACTCAAAGGTGGTGGCAATAAAACTTTCAAACAA
The DNA here is from genome assembly GCA_022969215.1 of Colwellia sp. Classification (GTDB taxonomy): domain Bacteria; phylum Pseudomonadota; class Gammaproteobacteria; order Enterobacterales; family Alteromonadaceae; genus Colwellia. Next base: position 29,417 of record JALJPA010000030.1, read on the forward strand.
CGGGTGTCCATCACGTGGAGTTGAATTAAACTCCGGATGAAATTGCCCGGCAATAAACCATGGGTGATCAGGCATTTCAATCACTTCCACTAAACTTTTATCTGCTGATAGCCCCGAGAACACTAAACCAGCTTTGCTTAATTGTTCGCGGTAGTTATTATTTACCTCAAAACGGTGACGGTGTCTCTCATTAATTGTTTCACTGCCATATACGTCACATGCCTTGGTACCTTTCATCAGGTGACACAATTGTGAACCTAAACGCATAGTACCGCCTAAATCTGATTGCTCATTGCGGTACTCTACTTGGCCATCTTCATCTAACCATTCACTGATCAAACCAATCACTGGGTATGCTGTTTCTTTATTAAATTCAGTACTGTGTGCATCCGTTAAACCAGCAACATTTCGCGCAAACTCAATTAAGGCAACCTGCATACCTAAACAAATACCTAAGTAAGGCACCTTATTTTCTCGAGCATATTGTGCTGCTAAGATTTTACCTTCAACACCACGTTCACCAAAACCGCCTGGAACGAGTATGCCATCAAGGTCAGCTAAAAGACCAACACCTTTGACTTCAAGGTCTTGTGAGTCAATGTACTTTATATTTACCGTGACTTGATTCTTAAGGCCAGCATGCTTTAATGCTTCGTTGACTGATTTATAAGCATCAGGTAATTCAATATATTTACCTACCATGCCTATAGTAACTTCACCTTGTGGATTTGCTTCATGGTAAAGTACTTCTTCCCATTCAGATAAATCTGCTTCTGGTACGTCTAGACCAAAACGCTTCACTACTATTTCGTCTGTTCCTTGGGCTTTTAATATCGCAGGGATTTTATAAATACTGTCAACATCACGTAGCGATACCACAGCTTTTTCTTCAACATTAGTGAATAAAGCTATTTTGGCGCGCTGTGCAGCGGGAATAGCGCGGTCTGAACGACACACTAAAATATCAGGTAAAATACCAATAGAGCGTAAGTCTTTTACTGAATGCTGTGTTGGTTTAGTTTTGATTTCGCCTGCAGCAGCTAAATATGGCACTAAAGTAAGGTGCATAAACATTGCACGTTCACGGCCTACTTCAAGCGCTAATTGACGAATAGCTTCTAAGAAAGGCTGTGACTCCATATCACCGACAGTACCGCCGACTTCAACCATGGCTATGTCGTAACCTTCTGCGCCTTCGATTACTCGACGTTTAATGTCGTTAGTAATATGCGGAACAACTTGGATAGTTGCGCCTAAAAATTCACCTTTACGTTCACGCGCTAAAATATCTTGATAGATACGGCCCGTAGTAAAGTTATTACGTTTAGTCATTTTGGTGCGAATAAATCGCTCATAATGGCCTAAATCAAGATCGGTTTCTGCGCCGTCTTCGGTAACAAAAACCTCACCATGCTGTATTGGGCTCATGGTACCTGGATCAACGTTAATATACGGATCAAGTTTTAACATGGTAACTTTTAAACCACGCGCTTCAAGAATTGCTGCAAGGGAAGCTGCCGCAATACCTTTACCAAGAGACGATACTACACCGCCAGTTACAAAAATATATCTAGTTGTCATGTTTACACCGATGTCAGAAAAAACAGAATTTTGTGCTTAATTAGCTAATATTTATAAACTTTATTTTACAAACCATTTAACAAATGACTTTATATACTTCGTTCTAATAAAAGATTAAGTGAAGTATTAGCGTCAATATTAAGTTGATGAAATAGGAGTTTTGCCAAACAAGCAGGACGGGAAAGTATTATACGTAAAAGCTAATACCAATTCAATTAAGTTTTTGCTTACTCAGCGATAATCAAAAGCTTTATAAGTAAGGTTTTGATTGCAAGTAACCGTTATTTCCTTATCAAAACAATAACGGCATTAATCTATTTAATTCAGTATAAAAATAACCATAATAACAAGCTATCACAGCTATAAAATTTTCTTACTTTTATTATTAACTTTACTTGCCCGGATTCTTTTTTATTACGTAGTTGCGTATAATGGCACTACTCTCCTGATTTAACTGTGATTGATTTTAAAATGACTATAGAAAAATTAAACAACACTTTATCCGCCATTGACGAAATAAATCGCCAAGACCCGAATACGATTTTATTTAATGGTACTAGCCAAATAAAAGAATTAATTTACGGTCAACAAATGACTGACTGCTTAATACAATATTGGCCGGAAGCAAATGAACTATTACAAATAGCTGTTCGAGCACAGCATATTAAACGCTGGCAGTTGAAGCGCACAGAGTTTAGCGAAGGAAAAGCGGGTTATTATCAATGGCGAATTGCTCAAGGTAAGTTTCATGCACAACTAGCGGCAAGTATTATGACTGACCAAGGCTACACTGCAGAACAATCAGACCAATGTGCTGCTATTATCCGTAAGGATAATTTAAAAACAAATAGTGATAGTCAAACCTTAGAAGATGTTGCTTGCTTAGTTTTTCTTATGCATTACTTTGATGCCTTTGCCGCGATATATACCGAGCAAGATAATGAAGCAAAGATTGTTCGTATTGTGCAATTAACTTGGAACAAGATGTCAGCGCAGGCACATGATATTGCTTTAGGTTTAACTCTACCGGATCATCTAGCGGTAATAGTTAACAAGGCGCTTGCATAGCCTTTTTGACAGCTTATTAGCACCTAAGACAATGCAGACTTCTCTAACTCCAAACGACAAGTACTAGGGAGTCTGCACATAGCTACTTTTTATTTTTTATCCCTTTAGTTACTTGATTCTTCATTAATTACTTCTTTACCTATGGCTTCTTTGCTTATGGGTAAGCGCAGTAAAAAAATAAATGGCCCCGTAACTAGTGCCACAACAAGGCCCGTTAATAGCGCGTTTTGTAACAGAAAAGCCGACCAGCACACCGATAAACCAATAGTTAACAATGCCATTCGCTTCGCTTTTTTGGGAATACTTCTGTGTTGTTGCCAAT
>JALJPA010000300.1 GCA_022969215.1 Colwellia sp.
ACAGATATGGGCCTGGCAGTCGCAGGCAGTCCACAAAATAGTTTAGTGCTTGCCAATGATAACGCTATTGAAAGACCCTCTACGACTCATTTGGTTGTTGTGGATAAGCAAGGTAATGCCATATCAATGACCAGTAGCATTGAAAATGGTTTTGGCTCAGCATTAATGGTGCAGGGCTTTATTTTAAATAACCAATTAACTGATTTTTCATTAGCACCTAAACGCGATGGAAAATGGGTAGCTAACCGTGTTGAGCCATTAAAAAGGCCGCGCAGCTCTATGGCGCCAATGATGGTCTTTAATGAAGATAATTCATTGCGTTTAGTTGTTGGTGCCCCCGGTGGTAGCCGTATTATTAATTATGTCGCGCAAACCATTGTAGGTGTTTTAGATTGGCAGCTTAATGTGCAACAAGCGATAAATTTACCTAAGGTGACGAACCGAAATTCAGTGACCACACTAGAGTTAGATACCGATATTGCCAAGTTAAAACCAGCCCTTGAAGCAAAGGGGCATCAAGTAAACGTTAGAGCGTTAAACAGTGGCTTGCACGCTATAGAAGTAACTAATAGTGGGCTTGTTGGCGGCGCAGACCCTCGCCGTGAAGGCCTAGCTTTAGGACATTAACCGTATCGAGAAATATACTCATTGAAAATAAAAAATATTAGCCGTTTTGCTATCGGCAGGTAACATTATCAACGATAAGCACAGTTATTATTCTAGCTGTGCTTTTTTGTAACTAGAGCATGATTTTTTAATTTTAGTTATCTAAAGAAGCAAATTATTTTCCTAGTATTTTAAATGTGAATCGTTATGATGAAAAGTAATAACAATTAAAATATAGGTGGTTACATGAGTTTAAAAGCCAAAATATTAGCTTTTGTCATAGTATTATTTTTATCCTTATTAAGTGTCGCTATATTAGGATTACAAGTCTTAACCCAAGCCAGTGAAGCGGATAACATCGCTCGCATAAACCAGTTAATGAAATCTACAGCCAATATTGTCGAGCAGTTTGAACAGCTCAGTGACAATGAGGGCATATCTGAGCAGCAAGCTAAAGTTTTTGCCACGCAAATGCTCAGAGAAAATAAATATCACGACTCAGAATACGTTTATGTAGTAGATGAGCAACTTAACTTTGTTGCCACTCCCCATGACCCACAGTTACATGACACTAGTTTTAATGATTTTAAAGATGCTAATGGCCAAAGTATCGGACAAATGGTGGCAGGACTTGTTGGCAGTAAAACTAATCAAATCATTACTTACCACTGGCAATCTGAGCGCGATGGTCAAGTTGTTGACTTAACTTCGGTCGTGCAAAAAACACCTAAATGGGGTTGGTATATTGGTACGGGCATTAGCTATGCAGAGGCTGATGCTCGCTATTGGGCTACGGCTAAATGGTTACTGTCTTTATCTATTCTCATTGCTGTCATTTTATCTGTAGCATTAGCTCGTTTTGGTTTAGCGTTAAATAATGCCTTAGGTGCTGAGATAGATGATGTTCATCAACTGGTTTTAAAAGTTTCCCGTGGTGACTTGAAGCAAGATGTAAAGTTTAGCAATGCCAACGCAGACAGTGTGGTAGGCGCAATTAATTATATGCAAGTGTCTTTGCAAGGTGTGTTGCAAGGTATTAAAGGTGTTTCCGATGACTTACATAAACAAACCGACGACTCAGAGAAGAGAGCTGGAGAGCTTGATGGTTTGACCAAAACGATGAATGATGAGACGCAAATGGTCGCGTCTGCTATCACCGAGTTGACCGCATCAGCAAGTACGGTTGCCGATCATGCCAAGCAAACGGCAGACTCTGTTGTTGAAGCCGAAGAACAAGGACAGACAGCGAAAATTTTAACGGAAGAAGCCTCTAAAACAATTAACTTACTCGAAAATCAAATTGAAAATGCTGGTGCTAATATCCAGTTGCTCGATGATGAAGTAAATAATATCGCTAAGGTACTCACTGTTATTCAAGGTATAGCCGAGCAGACGAATTTATTAGCACTTAATGCGGCAATTGAGGCGGCAAGGGCAGGTGATCAAGGGCGGGGTTTTGCCGTTGTTGCTGATGAGGTTCGCCAACTAGCGCAACGTACCCAAACAAGTACCGAAGAAATTCATCAGATGATTAATAAGTTACAAAGTGCGGCTAAAGAGGCTAAAAGTTCAGTAAGTCAAAGTATCGAAACTAGTGAACAAACGGTTGAGAAATCCCAGCAAGTGTCCCAGCAGTTACAGCAGATTTCGAGCTCTTTAGGGGAAATATCACAAATGACCCATCAAATATCAACGGCTGCGATAGAGCAATTATCGGCAGGTGAAGATACCGCTCAACGTATTGTTAATATTTCTGATACCGCGAGTAATACCGCGAATGTTTCACATCAAGCACAATCAGCAGCGCATGAAGCGCAGCAATTAAGTGTGAATCTAGAAGTTGAAATTAACAAGTTTAAAATGTAGGTTTTTTAACAAGGCTATTTATTCGCTCATTATTTATTGGTGAGCAAAAGATTAGCCTATTAATAATTTCAGTATTATCGGCTACTTTGGTGTGAAAATTGCTTGGTTTTATTTAATAGTATTGCCCTTAATACCAAATAAATACCGACAAATTGTTGGCAGGAGTAAAAATAGTCATGGCGAAAAATCTTCAGCATATTGCTCAAGTGTTGTGTCTCTGTATGATTATGTTGCATGGTAATAGTCATGCGCTTGAGAGTTCGGTGCAATTACATAAAGTTGATCAAGAAAAAAGTTTTGGCTATAGCCTTTCAATTGGTGATGAATTTTTTAAGAAAAAAGCCTTTAATTGGCAGGTAAGTTATAACCGCTTTGAAAATGTAGCGATTTCAGATTTGGATAAGACAAGTGAAGCCTGGGATAAGGCTGACTTTGGTTTTTCTCTGCAAACAGTCGATTTATCTTTAGGTTACCGTTATTACCCAAAATCTTACGACAAGTTAATTAATAGCCTGATGCTTGAATTTCAACTAGGCGCTGCTATTAACCTAAATGAGCATAAATTTGTCTTTAGACCTGATTTTGATCGCGACGATATTACCTATGCTAAGCAAGGTGATATCAATCCAGTGTTATCTATATCACTGCATAAAAGCTTCACTAAAAACTCCGCTATGCATATAGGGTTTAAACATTACCCCAGTTATTCTGACTTCGGTAGTATCAGCACCTTATTTATTGGCTTTAATTATCGCTTTGGTCGTCAGATAAGCTACTAACCGGCTGTTACATGGCTATTAGTTGCCAGGGAGTTTAAAACTTTAATTATTCAAGTTTTTGCTAAGTATGCCGATATCCTATGGTATCTGTAGCGACTTTCTGCAGCTAAACTTACAACTATACCCGTTACCATTCAAAGTGCAGGATATCAGTGGGAATTAAAATGACTTTAGGCAAGGAGAATACTTTAAGCATAGTTATTCTATGTTTTGATTATTTCACGCAGTATAAAGTCATTTTAAACCCATCGAAGAAGCGCTTGAGCAACATCACTTCATCGTTGCTGTGACTTATAATGGAATAACCATTATAAGTCACCGCGTCTTGAATTGAAGTAGCTCAAGCACTCTGAAACATGCATCTTGATTGATAACGGGTATATAATCCATTCATCCCTAGTAATTTTACTAAGGTTAATTGACCTAATTACCTGGAACTGCTCCAGGTACCACTTTCTTTGGAGAACGTGTGTTGAAGTATAAAATACGTTGCTTTAAATTTTTAAGCATAGCTTTACTTGTCATTAGTAGTAGTGTTTTTGCCATTGATACCGATGGCGATGGCTACGATGATAGCGTCGATCTTTTCCCCAACGATGCCAGTGAGTGGATTGATACTGATCTTGACGGTATTGGTAATAATATGGATCCTGATATTGATGGTGATGGCCTTCTTAACGGTATGGACGGTGGCCCAGACAATAACGATGATGGCGACCTTGCTATTAATCTTTATGATCCCCTTCCTAGAGATCCTAGTGAATGGCTCGATACTGACCTTGATGGTCTAGGTAATAACACCGATACCGATGATGATAATGATGGGGTACCCGATTTACTTGATGTTTTCCCGCTAAACCCGCAAGAAAGCTTAGATACTGACCTGGATGGTATCGGTAACAATGCCGATGCAGATGATGACGGTGATGGCGTACTTGATGTTTATGACCAATTCCCCCTTGACCCATTAGAAACCATAGATACCGATCTTGACGGCATAGGTAATAATGCCGATATCGATGATGATGGTGATGGTGTTAACGATGGGGATGATGCCTTTCCGCTAGATTTTAATGTCAATGCCGATCTTGATGGTGATGGTGTCGGCAATGCGCAAGATCCTGATATTGATAATGACGGCATTGTAAACACCCTTGATGTTTTTCCTTATGATAATACCGAGTGGTATGACACCGATGGTGATGGTGTCGGTAACAATACCGATACTGATGATGATG
>JALJPA010000301.1 GCA_022969215.1 Colwellia sp.
GATAAGTCATTGCCATTGGCCTGAACATTTAAATAAAACACCGCAAAAGGCCTATCAGCACGACTCACTGATACCATAGGATCTTGCGCACCTGCAGGTAATTCAAAACGAATTTGGCTTAAACGCGCGGTTAATTCCGCCAGCGCTAAGGTCGAATTTTCATTGAGCTTTAGCCAAGCGGTAACTTTAGAACTGCCAGAGGTACTGGTCGAGTCGACATATTCAACACCAGGCACAGTCGCGGCAACGCGCTCAATTGGCTCAGTAATAAAACCTTGCACTACATCAGCGGCAGCGCCGATATAATAGGTTTCAATAACTAATGAGGCACTTTCAATTTTTGGGAATTGCAGTACTGGAATTTTGCTTGCTGACCATAGGCCGGCAATACAAATAATAATAGACAAAACAATGGCGACCACAGGTCGTTTTACAAAAATGTCCATAATTGATGGTTTACTTTCTTGCATCATAATCCCTTATTATTGTGCACTGGCATCAGTAGAAGGTGCTTTAGCTGCGACTTCAGCAGCTTCGCTGGCAAGGTATACTTTCATACCTGGATATAATTTAAATGCACCTTTATTGGCAACAAGCTGACCAGCTGCAACGCCACTAAGGATCATTACTCGTTCACCTTGTCGTTCACCGAGTTCAACAGGAACTTGTTTAGCGCGATAACTTCCTTCACCAGCAGGTTCTAAAACAAAGACATAGTCACCTAAGGCGTCGCGTTTTATTGCTAAATCAGGTACTGATGCCAGTGTTGCTTGCTTAGCAATGGGCACTATCACAGAGACCAAGGTATTAGGTTTTAATGCTAAGGTTGCTGATGATATTTTCGCGCGATATTTTAAATGACGTGAAATACGTGATAACTGCGGGTCAATAGCAATTATGCTGGCATCAAATTCAGCAGCTTGATTCATGGGACTAATTTTTACCGTCGAACCTAAACTTAGCTCTTGATACAATTGCGGCAGATTAAAGTCAATCCAAGTAAAATCATTAACACCAACAAGCTCAAGTACCTGACTATTTTTATCTAAATACTGACCAATTTCCAAGCTATGAATACCTACTTTGGCGGTAAAAGGCGCGGTTAAGGTTTTTTTGTCTATTGCGGTTTTGATTACGCTTATATCAGCTTGTGCTATTTGTACAGCGGCACGAGCTTGGTCTACTTGCTCTTCACTAATGGTACGATTTTTGTGTAGTTTAATATTGCGTGCTAAGGTTTGTTGCTCCAACATTAATGTTGCTTTAGCGGCCATTAATCGGGCATCTTCATCTCTATGATCTAACTCGAGTAATACCTGACCTTTATGAACGACACTGCCAGAGCTGGCATTCAAATGGATAATTTCACCGGCAAGTTCGTTAATGATCATTAAGAATTTGAAGGCTTGTACTTCGCCACTGACCTGAATATGTTTTTGGTAGCTAATATTACTGACTTCTACCGCAGTAACTGTTGCTGCTGGCTCAGGCATGCTGGCTGCTTGTGCCTTGGCAGCTTCTTGTAGCGATGATTTATAGCTATATAAGCCAAAAACTGTTCCGGCTAATAATATAATAACCACAAGCCATTTAGTTATATTCATGATTGTTCCTTTATCCCTTTTATTTAAAGCACTTAACTAATAATTTAAGCGTTTTTACTGTTGTGTGGTGATGTTGTTTAATGATAGTTAATCTGTGCTGGTATTGGGTTGTTAACTTACCTAAGCCCGGCATTGCTTAGCGTTAAGCACACTTTTTTTATATCATCATCGGCAATTTTTTTCTGCCAATCATAACTATTAACTAAGCGTTGCATGGTGCGAATATGTAAATCATCAGATGCGAGCGCGAGCATCTCATCTGTGGAACTTTCCTCTTGATTATTAAGCCGGCAATGATGTAAACGTACTGTTTGAAAATAGCCCACGGATAATGACCAGGTGCCTAAGTTTATTTCTTCAATATCTCGGTTGCCTGAGGTTAATTCACCTGAATCTGAAGCGGCTTGCATAAACTGTTGAAACATAGTTTGGCACCGTTCACCGCAGGCAATCATTTGCGTGAGCCAGCGCTGTGAGCAGCGTTTCATCATAGCTTCAGTGTTAACAATGCTTTCGAGCTGATTATCAAAGTTATACATTTGTACTTTGGAAAAATCTAACAAGCTGGCGGCAATAATGCGCTCAGGTGTTGTTAAGGGCAGTGCCAGTACCTTTTTGAAAACTGATTGTCGCTCTTGATACATACGAGTGGCTAAGGCAATGAGTACATCTTCTTTACATTGCACGAATTTATAGACAGAGCCCATAGATAGACCTGCTAATTTGGCAATAGCAGACATAGAAAAATCTAATAAGCTACTATCTTCGATAGCCTTAATTGCCGCACATATGATTAATTTTTCTTGTTCTTCTGCGCTAAACCTTGGAGCTGGAGCCATAATAAACCTAATGTGAAATGTCATTCGAATGTCGTTCAAATGTTATTTTAACTAACTTTTTGTTAAGTTCAAGTACAAATCGTTTATTATTGATAACATTTATGGCTAGGTACTATGAATAGGTACTTAGTCGATAAGAAAGCTAGCTGATTAGATGCCATGAAAGCACTATTGCACTTACGCTACATTTGCGGGCAGTAGTCGCCGTACTTGCTATAGGGAAGTTTTTACTAGTGGCAGGGGAAAAGTTAACTAAATTGAGCTTGCTCTAGTTGCAACCAGTTCAATGCCACTTCACGATCTGAATAAATTCGTAAATTCCATGCTACCGGTCTAGGGATTGACTCTAACATATAGGTGGTACTTATCTTTGTTGCTTGATTGTATGCGACCACAGCCATGGCGTGAATCTCGGTTAAGTTGCCAATAGTTATTTGTGCATCAAAATCATAAGAATAAGCGTTCTCTTTGTTGATAAGTAATGAAAATGGGCTTTCAAGGTGGGTAAGTAAAAACTCATGAAACTGATTGACCATAGCAATATTCATTTCCACACCCTCGTTAACTATCACCTCGGCAATACTATCGCTAAGCAATATAATCCTGGTGAACGAGAGTTCATATAGTTTGATACCTTACTCCTACCCTTGGAAACCACTATCTATACCCAAGCTACTTCAATATGCTCGTTTCAGGACGGCTGAGCGATTCATAATCAAGGCGCGTATTTTATTAATGGTCATTCCCTTAATTACATACGTAATGATGAATATGATTTACTAATACGTCCCCGTAGGGCTGGTTTAGAAACGTTTTATCCATCGTTATTGATTTCGATAAGGGATAACCATTCTTTTCAATCAATGTCTTGCTTAAGGACGTTTTTAATTCCAGTTGAATCCTGCATCTTGATGTTGTTTGGGTATATAACGCCACATGCCTTCCTAGTATAGCTGAAGGCTAGCATTTAGATTTGACCGTTAGGCTAGATGCTTAGCTAGGTAATCAACGAGCAATCTAATTTTGGCTGACAGTTGTCTATTATGAGGATAAACAGCCCAAATACCTTCATCAGGCTCACGGTAATGGTCAAGTAAGGTGATTAATCGGCCTTGTTCTATATGCTCTTTCACATAGTAATCGGGTAATTGCACCATACCAATACCTTTTAATGCCGCATCAACTAAGCCATAACCCGAGTTGAAGCGGAGACTGCCACTGACGCGGATATTTTTCTCCTTGTTATTCTCTCGAAAGCGCCAGTAATCCAAGGTGCCTAATAGACAATTATGTTGCTTCAATTCAGAAAGAGCATGGGGAGTGCCGTGTTTACTGATATAAACAGGTGCCGCACAGACATAATTAGTCCGTTTGGCTAACTTCTTGGCCATTAAGGTCGAGTCATTAAGTTTGCCTAGTCGAATAGCGAGGTCGTAACCTTCATCAACTAAATCAATTTTTTGGTTACTTAACTGCGCTATTACTTGAATATCGGGATGTTGCAAAATAAAATCATTTATTAGCGGTAGTACTTGTTGTTCGCCATAAGTCACTGATGCAGTGACTTTAATCTTTCCTTGCGGAGTGGATTGTAAGTTGGTTATTGCTGTTTCAGCTTGCTCTAATCCGTCGAGAACGGCTCGGCAATGTTGATAAAATAATGTGCCTTCTTGGGTCAGTGATACTTTACGAGTGGTGCGATATAACAATTTAACTTTCAGGCGATTTTCTAAGGCGGTGATCTGGCGGCTGACTTGTGCGGTTGATATGGCCAATTTCTTAGCCGCTAAGGTAAAGCTTTCCGCTTCTGCGACATAAACGAATTCACTGATACCTTGCCAATTCATGATTGTTACCTATATGTAAAAGTGATTTGTTAAAATAGGATATTATCATTTTAATAGAAACAAATATAATACCCCTCATACTTTACTTGGCTAGAGTTATACCAGTTTCATTAAGTTTGTGATCTTGTTGTGCATAGGAAAAATAAATCAGGGCAAGGCGCTCGATTGAGCAATAGCTGGCT
>JALJPA010000302.1 GCA_022969215.1 Colwellia sp.
CATTATCTACAATCAATGCCTTGCCTCTAAGCCTTTTAACTCTCGCTGAGTGGGAAGAAACTTATTGGAATTGGTATTAGTTTACATGATAAACTAGCGGGGATTTTTCCCGTGTACTTTATTTATTTAGGTTTTAGCAACGTTATGAGTGTTTCAGGTTTAAACCGTATTGAGAAAAAAGCCGCCTTTTCCTTAGCCAGTGTCTTTGGTGTGCGCATGTTAGGCTTATTCATGATATTACCCGTGTTTGCCATCTATGGTGAGCAACTAACGGGATATAGCCCCATGTGGTTAGGGCTAGCCATTGGTGCTTATGGCTTAACACAAGCTTTATTACAAATACCTATGGGCATACTTTCAGATAAGTTCGGTCGAAAGCCGGTGATTTTGGCCGGTTTAGTGGTCTTTCTTATTGGTAGTATTGTTGCGGCCATGTCCGAAACTATTTATGGTGTTGTGCTCGGGCGAGCAATTCAAGGGATGGGCGCAATTGCCAGTGCTGTACTTGCTTTGGCGGCAGATTTAAGTCGTGAAGAGCAGCGACCCAAAGTGATGGCAACCATTGGTATGTTCATCGGTTTATCATTCACATTGGCTATGATTTTAGGGCCTATAGTGGCAGATGCTTTTGGTTTAAGTGGCTTATTTTGGTTCACTGGCGTTTTGACCATTTTAGCCATGGCGATGATTCAATTTATAGTGCCAAATTCGGTAAACAAAGCGCCGCGTGGTGATAACGTTGCTTTACCTGAACAAATAACTCGTTTGATTCGTCACCCGCAGTTGTCACGATTAAATTGGGGCGTGTTTATTTTGCATATGGCATTAACCGCTTGTTTTGTTACCTTGCCTAAGCAGTTTGTGGCGAGTGGCTTAGCGCTTGAAAGCCATTGGCAAATATACTTACCAACCTTACTCGGCTCTTTCTTTTTAATGGTGCCTTTTATGATTTTTGCCATTAAGAAACAAAAAGAGAATCCTATGTTTAGCGCCGCTATTGCGTTATTAGCCTTGGCACTATTTTCACTCTGGTTGTTACCTACGGGGATCTGGAGTTTAGTATTATCAGTGGTGCTATTTTTCACCGCATTTAACTATTTAGAAGCAACCATGCCGTCAATTCTATCCCGTATAGCACCTGCTGGCGTTAAAGGTAGTGTGATGGGGGTTTATTCAAGTAGTCAGTTTTTAGGTGCCTTTGTCGGTGGTATTGTCGGTGGTTATATTGCCAGCCAGTACGGCGAACAAACTATTTTCTTAGTCATGGCCATAGTAACTCTTATTTGGCTGGCAGTAAGTTTTGGCATGCAGCCATTGAAGAAATCAAAAAGTTTTAGCTTTGCCACCAATATTACTGGTGAAGATGAAGCCGAACAAATGGCTGAACAGTTAATTAATATGCCAGGTGTTATCGAAGCAACCCTAGTACATACAGAGTCGGTTGCCTATTTAAAAGTTGATGAAAAAGCCGTTGACTTACTCGCTATTAAAGCCTTATTGCAAGGCTAGTAAAGTTTACGCTAGCATCGCATATACTAGCGTATTATGCTTAACAAAAATAACCCCACTAAGTTACTTAGCGGGGTTATTTTTTTGAGCAAAGCAATCTATTAAAAGCGCGCTAAACTAAGGGTACCTTATCCCTAATTTCGCGCGTGACTAACATGTCTAATCATCACACTTACAAAAAAATTGAAATGGTAGGTTCATCTACAACCAGTATTGAAGGTGCCATAGAAAATGCCTTGGCAGAGTGTAATAAAACTATCAAAAATATGGATTGGTTTGAGGTCACAGAAACCCGTGGTCATATAGTGAATGGTGCTGTTGGCCATTATCAAGTTACTTTGAAAATAGGCTTTAAAATAGCGTCAAGCTAACTTAACTTTGCTCAAGTAGCATATTTAGCTGGCCTTATTTGAGTGCAGCAATGTAATCTTCTAGCTTATTGACGCCAAGCATCATTGTTATATCATCATCTTGTTGTTTGCCAAGTAATGCGATACCCATTGGGGATTGCGGTGTAACTACCGTAATTTTTTGTTTATCTAGCTTACAACGAAAGCCACCTGCGGCAGGGCCGAGAAAAAACCAGTGCTTGGCTTGCTTATCTGCTGATAACTGTACTAACGCCCCAAGGGCGATATAACTATCAACATCGAACTCAAGGATCTCTAGTGCGGTATAGGCATCAATGGCATGCTGAAATTCATTCACTCGCTTAGATAGTCCTTCAGCTAAGTAGCTCGCTTCTATCGCTAAGGTATCATATTGTGTTTCTGCGACACTTTGGTCATCAACAGCAGCGGCATGTGCTTCATTGGCAGCATCAATAGCTTGTTGAAGCTCTTTTGCTAATGCCGTGACAATAAGATCAATTAACTGTTTTTTATTGGGCATAAAATTTTATTCTATCGCTATTTTAGATGTTTTAGTCAGTAACTGATAACTACTTAGTTGAGTAACTACCAAGGCTCTACTTTTAGGTAATGTTAACCCGAATATTTTACCATAACTTGTGTTTTTATCTAAATGTCAGTAAATTATGTATCTAAATTAACTGGTACGACCAATAGCAGAGCAAAATTATGACAACAACTGCCTATCCACATTTATTAGCGCCACTAGACCTTGGCTTTACCCAATTGGCTAACCGTGTCCTTATGGGATCAATGCACACTGGCCTAGAGGAAGAGCGCGGCGGTTTTGCTAAATTAGCAGCCTTTTATCAAGCTAGGGCAAAAGGTGGTGTTGGCTTGATTGTTACCGGCGGTGTTAGTCCTAACTTACGCGGCAGAATCGCGCCTTTTGGCAGTGAGTTAAGCCACTTTTGGCAAGTAAATAAACACAAGCAAGTCACCGAGGCGGTACATCAATACCCGACTAAAATTTGTTTACAGTTATTACATACAGGGCGATATGCTTATCATCCTTTTGGTGTTGCGCCGAGCAAAATTAAATCTCCTATTTCACCTTTTACCCCGAAAGCCATGTCCGTTAGGCAAATTAAATCAACCATTAAAGACTTTGCTTATGCATCTAAATTGGCCGCTAAAGCGGGCTATGATGGCGTTGAAATCATGGGCTCTGAAGGTTATTTAATTAACCAATTCGCTTGTCTTAGAACCAATAAACGTAATGATGAGTGGGGCGGTAGCATTGAAAATAGAATGCGTCTTGGGATTGAAACAATCAAAGCTGTACGCGCCAAAGTGGGCGAAAACTTTATTATAATCTTTCGTTTATCCATGTTGGATTTAGTGGAAGGTGGTAACAGTTGGCAAGAAGTTGTCACTATGGCAAAAGCGGTTGAGCAGGCCGGTGCGACACTCATTAATACCGGTATCGGTTGGCATGAAGCGCGTGTACCTACCATAGTAACTTCTGTACCTAGAGCAGCATTTACTTGGGTTACTGAAAAAATGAAGCAAGAAGTGTCTATTCCGCTTATTACTACTAACCGCATCAATACCCCTGATGTTGCCGAGCGAGTATTAGCGACAGGGCAAGCAGATATGGTATCAATGGCGAGGCCTTTCCTTGCCGATGCCGACTTTGTTAATAAAGCTGCGGAGAATAAAGCTGATGAGATTAATACCTGTATTGGCTGTAACCAAGCTTGTTTAGACCATGTTTTCGCTCAAAAACGTGCCTCTTGTTTGGTAAACCCTATGGCGTGTTATGAAACTGAGCTGGTAATTGAAAAAGCTCAAAAAATTAAAAAACTAGCGGTGATAGGAGCAGGACCAGCAGGTTTAGCCTTCAGTGTTTATGCTGCTCAACGTGGTCATCAAGTCGAGTTATTTGATAAAATTAGTGAAATTGGCGGTCAGTTTAATGTTGCTAAGCAAATTCCAGGAAAAGAAGAGTTCTTTGAGACACTGCGCTATTTTAACAAACAACTTAGTTTGCATAATATTAAAGTGCACCTTAATAGCGAGCAAAATGCAGAGAAATTAATCGCTGCCGGTTTTGATGAAGTGGTACTTGCCACGGGTATTAAACCGAGAAAACTTACTATAAAGGGCTTAGAAGATGGTTATGCCAGTAAGAAAGTACTGACTTATTTACAAGTACTGCGTGATAAAGTTGAGGTAGGTAATAATGTTGCTATTATCGGCGCCGGTGGTATTGGCTTTGATGTGGCAACATACTTGTCAGAAAAATCATTAACCAATGAACCTGATGCCTGGCTTAAAAACTGGGGTGTTGATAAAAGTTATCAGCAAGGCGGGGCATTACTCAACAAGCAAGATGTACCTAAACATAATCCAGAAAGGAAAATTACTCTGTTACAACGTAAAACCACTAAAGTGGGTAAAGGGCTAGGTAAAACCTCTGGCTGGGTACATAGAGCTAATTTAGTTAAACAGGGCGTTACTATGGTTGCTGGCGCAAGTTATAAAGCCATTACCGAGAAGGGCTTATTGATTGAAGTTGATGGTAAAGAGCAGTT
>JALJPA010000303.1 GCA_022969215.1 Colwellia sp.
CGAGATGGTAATATTTCCGTTACCATGCCAGTGCCACAATTTGAACCGAAACAAATCCCTTTTAATGCCCAGAAAATGGAAGGTACTTATATTCTGCGTAGTGAAAGTGAAACTGTTTTATGTGGCGTGGTATCAATGGGTAATCCACATTGTGTCGTTACCGTTGATAATGTAGCTGAAGCGAAAGTTGCCTCACTCGGCCAAGAATTATCAACCCATGAACGTTTCCCCAAAGATGCCAATGTCGGCTTTATGGAAATAGTCTCACCTAATTATATTAAATTAAGAGTCTATGAGCGCGGCGCAGCAGAAACTTTAGCTTGTGGTAGTGGTGCTTGTGCGGCGGTTGTTGTTGGCTATATGCAGAAAAAACTAGCCAAACAAGTAACCGTAGAGTTGCCTGGTGGTAAGTTACGCATATTTTGGCAAGGACCGGGTCACCCGGTGAAAATGTCAGGACCAGCTACACACGTTTTTGATGGTCAAATATCTATATAAGCCGCTATTCTCCTTAACCACATTATCAATGGCATCCCATGAAAAAAGAATCTAATAAAATGAATGATGTACAACAAGCTATCAATAGCGAAGATCTGCCATTAACCGATGAGTTAGTGGTAAGTTATTTACAAGATAACCCCGAATTTTTTAATCGCAATAATAGCTTAATGACCAGCTTACGTTTAATCGATGAGCAACGTGGCACTGTCTCGTTAGTCGAGCGCCAACAGCAACTACTTCGTCAAAAAGTACATGGCTTAGAAGATGAGATTACTCAGTTAATGTCGGTGGCTAATCATAATGAGCAATTATTTGTGCTTTATAGTGATCTCTATTTACGCCTACTTGATTGCCAGTCAGCGGCAGAGTTACTCGATTGTTTACATCAAGCGACTACTGAGTTGTTATCTTTGTCCGCGTTTAAGTTGTGGTTAGTCCCGGCAAATAACACCGCACCTGCTCACCACTGCATATCAAGCAACGATTGTGCTGGTGTAATGCAAAATCGCTTAAGCAATGAAGAATACTATTTTGGTCGCTTACAAGAAAGTGAGCAAAACCTCATTTTCTCCAAGCCGTGTTCAGGCTCAGTAGTATTGATTAAGTTAACTCATGAAGAGCAAGTGATTGGTTTTATCGCTATTAGTAGTGAAGATGCCCATCATTTTGATCCGCGCATGGATACCTTGTTGCTTAACCAATTCAAGCGACTAGTGGCAAAATTGCTACAACAACAGTTAGCACTGTAAGTAGTTGAAGGTTACTTAACTAAATTATCCAATTCAAACGACTGCTTATCGAGTAAATGGCTAAGTTATTACAGCAACAGTTAGCGTTATAAGTATTATTAGGGTTATGTAAGACTATGCAAATTTATCGACGTTTAACCGAGATTAAGGCCATCAGCTTTGATTTAGATGACACCTTATATAATAACCGTCCAGTAATGCTGGCCATTGAAAAACAGATGGTGCATTACTTTACTGAAAAGTTTGCCACACTGTTACCAGATCAAGCAACTGAACTAGTATCGGAACCAAAGCAGGTTTTCAATCGACGTTTCTGGGCGCCATATCGTCAACAAGCCATAGCAACCACACCTGAGCTTGCCCATGATGTTGTTAGAGTTCGTTATGAGGCTTATCGTTTAGGTTTGCTAGCGCATAGTATTCCTGCAGCAGAGGCAGTGAAAGAAGCACAAGCGGGCTTAGATTACTTTATTAGTCTACGTAGTGACTTTAGCGTACCGAAAGCCAGTCACCATTTATTAGCGGCTTTAAGTAAAAAATTCCCATTAGTGGCAATCAGTAACGGTAATGTAGATACCAAGGCTTTAGGTATTGATCACTATTTCCAACATATTTATCATGCCGGCTTTCAAACCAGCGGTACTGCTGATGAAAGTGAATACTTGCTAAGGCAAAAGCCTGCTGCTGATATGTTTACTTTGGTGTGTGCTCAATTAGCCATTCCAGCAGAACAATTACTGCATGTTGGTGATTGTGGTTTTGCTGATATTCACGGTGCGTTAAATGCAGGTTGCCAGACCGCTTGGTTACCGCAATACGGTGTTGGTAAAGCCTTGCGACAAATACCTCATATTGAATTAGTTCAAGTAAGTGAACTGTCGCAATTACTACTGAAAAAACCTATTTAGCCTTTAAAAATATTAATCAGCTAGTTAGGTATCATGACAGTAAATCACTATTGGCTGAAGGTGTTATAACGGTGCTATATCACCTGGTAAGCTTCAGTCTTGTATAACATTGGCATAGTAATAGTAAACCCTGTGCCTTGTTGGCTCGGTTGAGTATATTTAATTGATCCCTGTAGCTTTTGCGTTACTTGGTTATAGACAATAGGCATGCCTAAGCCAGTGCAATTGCTATTGCGCTTAGTGGTATAAAACAGATCAAACATCTTATCTTTAGCTTCATAACTTAAACCTAAACCATTATCAAAGTAATCAATAATTAACTGATCATTGCTAGCACTAACTTGTATGGTGATACATGGACAGTCAATGTCATTAAAGGCATGGGTTAATGAGTTCTCAATGAGCTGAGTTAATACATCAATAATAACGTCTTTGTAACTCATCACCATAACTTCATCCTTAAAAGCCAAGGCTAATTGCGTATTGTGGGTCTTTAGTACGCTTTGATAGGAGTCACTTAGTGCTTGAATGAGCTTATTAGCAGAGAATTTCTTAGCTTGCTCTGGTTCACTGTATGTTGATAGTGATTTAAAATTATTAATAAGCCGAATTGATTTATTTAAACTGCCATTGAGTAGTTCTACCCCTAATCGACAGGTTTTTTCACTGCGTAGTAATTCACTGCGGGTTATTTTCTGCGACTTTATTTTAATAAAGAGCTTTTCTATTTCATTTTCTATTTGGCTTATGGACGTGACCATAATCCCTAACGGGGTATTGAGTTCATGAGCAACGCCAGTAACTAAGCTGACCATAGAAGCCATTTTCTCAGAAGCGATCAATTTTTCTTGGGTATTTTTTAAATTAAGCAGTGCTAATTCAAGCTCTTTATTAGAGGCAGCTAATGCTTGTGTTCTATCAATAACCTTATCTTCTAGACTGAGGTTTAGCTCATTTAGTTGTTGTGTTTTTTCGGTAACCTTGGCGTTATAACGTTGAAAGCGATTTTTAATATTATTAGCAAATGCTATCGAGATGAAAAAAAGTAGCAGAGAAATGGTGGCGCCTATGGCGAGTGCCTGTATTAGTTCTTGCTGGTTTTTTTTGTTTAACGCCTGTTTTTTTGCCAGTATGACATTCTCAATATCATCTAAGTAAGCACCTGAACCAATGGCCCAGTGCCAATCTTTAAAACCTTTGATAAAGGATGTTTTTTGCGCAGGTAAGCCAGTGCTTGGTTTAGTGGAGCCGATATATGTCAGGTAACCTTCACCGTTATGGGCCGCTTTGATAATTTCTTGGGTAATAAAAACACCATTACTGTCGACTAGATCTAGCCTATTTTTACCGACATGTTCTTGTACAACATGGCTAAGAATAATTCCGGCTTTATTAACGACAAAAATGTAGCCATCATTACCGTATTCAACTCGGCTAATACGTTCTAGTATTTCTTTTTTAAGCTCATTTTCATAATCGACTACATAGTCACCAGTGCCAATAAACCAGTTAAAAGGTGAGAAGTATTTGCTGTAACCAATTTTTTCATATTCTGTTTTAATGTCCGCGGGTTTTTTCCACCACCAGCGTAAGAAGCCTTCCCCTTGACTGGTGGCAATACTACTGAGATCGCGGATAACATAACTGCCTTTTATATCTTTAAAATCCCACAGGGGGGTATTTTGTAGATGTGGCAAAATAGGATGCATTACCGATAAACCATCGGTTTGATAGATAAAGAAGTAGCCTCGGCCTTTATTAAAACGGATATCCCTTAGTGCATCACTAATAAGTAATTTTATTTCCAGGGGACTTTTATCTTGGTTATTTCTGTATATGGAGCTGGCGATAGTATGGGCTTCGTGTACTCTTTCTTGCAGCTTGGTCTTTATTTTTTTAATTGATTGGGCTTTTTCACTTTTGATCAGATCATGAACTTTCAACACTTCATTTTTAATGAGCATGGTTCTTTCAAGAATAGAGTCAGCTCTTATTCGATCGACTTCGCGATTAAAGTGGTTGTTGCTGTTTTTAAAAATAGAGACGATGGCAATCAATGACAGCACTAAGATAAAAAGCGGCGCCAGTTTTACTGTACGAAGAATATTAATTTCATCTTTATTTAGCATGAGCTATCTCAGTACTAAAGGGGAAGATAACACGAAATAGCAAGGGTACACTTGTTAGGATATGCATCATAAGTTTTGAAAATATACCGTAGCTAAACGGTCTAATGCCTTTGTTTTATATGCTTATTCATCCGTGTTATTAGG
>JALJPA010000304.1 GCA_022969215.1 Colwellia sp.
GGTGCCCCGACCCGGATTTGAACCAGGGACACGAGGATTTTCAATCCTCTGCTCTACCAACTGAGCTATCGGGGCTTTACATGTTTAACTTGGTTGCGTTTGCTTCCTCGCTAAGACGGGGCGTATTAGACTGTTTTTCCTTGACCCCGTCAATAGTTTTTTACCAAGTTTTTTATAAAAAGTGTCTGTTTGCTGCTTTTTACAGCATATCTTTTTTGTGTGTGGTTTTTATAGTCACTAATGAGTGATAAAATAGCCAGGTAAGTGAATGTACAAGTAGATTTTCTATCTATTTACTTGGTGGCACATAACCTTCAATTTCTGGTTCTTTGCCTTCAAATAGGTAAGCAACCATGGCTGATTCTAAAAAAGCACGATCATCAGCATTCATCATGTTCATTTTTTTCTCATTAATGATCATGGTTTGCTTCTTTTGCCAGATTGTCCAAGCTTCTTTAGAAATATTATCAAATATGCGTTTACCTATTTCACCTGGGTAAAGTTGGAAACCTAGACCTTCGGCGTCTTTTTGTAGGCTTTGACAAAATACTGTGCGACTCATAATGGATTCTCTTCTCTTTATTAGGTAAGTATTAGGTAAGTAATAGTTATTTTGGTGATTAATTATTAGTTAATTGCTAAGCAAAGTAAGTAGTTTTTGTGTTGAGGCCGCTAAGCCGACACTTAATTCTTGGTGTAAATCATACCACTTTTGCTTATTAGGTTCGTTTATTTCTGCTACATCAAGTTGCTGGCAGTCGACTACCACAGGGGTAATATCTAAATGAAAGTGACTAAAAGTGTGCCTAAACTCTGTTAGGGTTTGTGATGTAAGTGCTTTAAGTGACAAACTAGCCATTAAGTCATCAATTTCAGTTAACTCATCAACTTCGTGAAAACACCATAAACCACCCCAAATACCCACCGGTGGACGCTTTTCCATTAAAACCTTATCACAGCGTTCATTTTGTATTCTAGGAATGACCATAATGGTGCTCTTCACAGGGATTTTTTTCTTAGGTTTTTTCTGAGGAAAGTTCATTTGTTGATCGCCAGCCTTAGCCAAGCAGCTTTGCCCAACAGGGCAAAGCTCACAACTGGGTTTACTGCGAGTACATACAGTTGCGCCGAGATCCATCATTGCTTGGTTGAAGCTGTCTGTTTCTATGGCGGGGGTTAATCGTTCACTCAAGTGCCACAAGGCTTTGTCGAATTTACTTAAACCGTTGTAACCTTCTACTAAATAGCTTCGAGCAAGTACTCGCTTAACATTACCATCTAAAATAGGGTGATGTTGCTTGAGGGATAAACTTAAAATGGCGCCAGCGGTTGAGCGGCCAATACCAGGTAAAGCGATAACTTGCTCAATTTCTATAGGAAACTGCCCAACAAAGTCACTAACCATTATTTTGGCAGCTTTATGTAAATTACGCGCTCTAGCGTAATAACCTAAGCCGGTCCAATGATGTAAAACTACATCGTCATCGGCATTAGCTAGGTCAGTGATGGTCGGAAAACTTGCCATAAAACGTTGATAGTATGGGATAACTGTTGCAACTTGGGTTTGTTGTAACATGATCTCAGAAATCCATACGCGATATGGGGTCTTATCTTGTTGCCAAGGGAAGTGTTTTCTACCCTGTTGGTGATACCAGCTAACGACTTGCTGGCCAAATTTTTCAGCCGATTTGGCAGATATTGCTATAGGATTATTCATAGCGCGCAGTGTAACTAAATAACGTGTTGAGCTCAAATAGGCAAATTAGCATCTTATTGGTAACGGGTATATAATGTCGCCTTTAAAATTCGCTCTGCTAACATCTAGCACAGCGCTAGGCAAAAATAAGGCTTTATAATGAAAGTAACTGCAAAAAATCGTAGTCGTCGCATCCGTAAAAAAATGCGTGTAGATGAATTTCAAGAATTAGGCTTTGATATTGCTTGGAAATTAAAAGATGGCATAAATGGTGATGAGCTTGATGCTTTTATCGACAAGTTTTTTGCTGAGTCTATCCAGCCAAATGGCCTAGGTTTTGGTGGTGAAGGTGATACTTTATGGCATGGCCTTATTTGTACCCAGAAACTAGGTTCTTGTACTGATGAACATCGTGCAGCGGTTGAAAAGTGGTTAACTGACAACGGCGCCACATCTGTAGCAGTTAGCGACTTGTACGATGTTTGGTGGGCTGAATAGTTTTATTCGTCATAAA
Source organism: Colwellia sp. (assembly GCA_022969215.1). Classification (GTDB taxonomy): domain Bacteria; phylum Pseudomonadota; class Gammaproteobacteria; order Enterobacterales; family Alteromonadaceae; genus Colwellia. Next base: position 2,211 of record JALJPA010000304.1, read on the forward strand.
TGGCTTTTATTCGGCATTGTCGGCGTTATTCATTACCATTACTTATGTCCCATAAGCGCAGGCACTGAATAACTTGACGGCTTTGTCTAAAAGCCATTTATTTAGAATAACGAATTCGAAGCACTAATTATGAAGCATTACCTATTATGCTTGCTGAAAATAAATGATTGAAAATTAGTAAAGATATTAAAAATGACTGAAAAAACACATAAAACCATAGAGCAAGCCGAGCAAGAAGGTAAGTACATTCGTAAAGTTCGCAGTTTTGTTAAACGCGAAGGTCGTTTAACAAAAAATCAAGAACGTGCGATTAACGATCATTGGCAAGAGATAGGCTTAAACCATAGTGATGGTATTATTGATAGCCAAGTATTATTTGCTAATGACAATCCTGTGGTTTTAGAGATTGGCTTTGGCATGGGTAAGTCTTTAGTTGAAATGGCTGAAGCGTCACCGGAGTTAAACTTTATTGGTATTGAAGTGCACAAGCCAGGTGTTGGCGCTTGTATTTCATCGGCAATTGACGCGGGTGTAAAGAATTTAAAAGTTTATGAACATGATGCCATTGAGATTTTAGCTGATTGTATTCCTGACGGTATGTTAACAACGGTACAATTATTCTTCCCTGATCCATGGCATAAGAAAAAGCACCATAAGCGTCGTATCGTTTCTGCTGTATTTGTTGAAACTATCAGACAAAAATTGAAAGTTGATGGTGTCTTTCATATGGCGACGGATTGGGAAAATTATGCTGAATGCATGTTAGAAGATATGCAAAGTGCTCAAGGTTATAATAACGTGTCAGCAACAAATGATTATGTTCCACGTCCTGATTCTCGCCCGTTAACTAAGTTTGAAAACCGTGGTCAACGACTTGGACATGGTGTTTGGGATTTACAATTTGCTAAAAAGGCTTAATTTTATCATTAAACCTTGTCGATTTAGCTTGAACTAATGCAAGCATCGCTTTGACTCGGTAAAGGTAAATGTTGGCGCTCAATGAAAAATAAATGTTGGGCGTTACGTAAATTTCCACTGTCTATTAACCATTGTTGGTCAATAATTTCACGCTGTAAGGCCGCATGCAATATGCGGCTTTTATATTGGGTCCAATAAAGTAATGTCGCTGCTTGATGGCAGTCATTATTAGGGCGTTGGTCACTACGTGTAAGTGCTAGTTCTTCAATAATATTAGCAATCACTTTCTCTTTTAACTCACTATCAATCTGTTGCTTAAAGCGAGTAAACTTTTTTGCTCTCACTAATTGCCATGACAACCAAACCAATGATAGTAACGCCAGTGTGGCGATAATTTCCATGTACTTTTCCTCATAAAATAACCTCGGCTATCATATCATCTATGCCAAGTTAATTACCTAGCCAAGTGCATAAAAAGAATGATAAAAAGATTACAGTTAGTTACACTGTTATTAATTTAATAACATACGGATTTTTATCAATGAGTAGAGTTTTTCTAATTCTTAGTGTTTTCTTCTTAAGTGGCTGTGCAACTTCATCACAAGCATATCAAGTAAAAGAAAATTCAATTCAAACCTTATATAAAAAAGTTAACCCTTCAGTAGTTGAATTACATGTAAAATCATTAGCGGCTCCTAAAGCTGGGCAGGTTACCTATAAAGAACATACTATGGGCTCTTTGGGCTCTGGTGCCTTAGTTAGTAGTGAAGGTCGTATTTTAACTGCAGCCCACGTTGTTGATAAAGCAACGGAAATTGAGGTTATATTTGCTGATGGCACTAAAACTACCGGTCATGTTGTTTGGGTTGAACCGCTAATTGATTTAGCCATGATTCAAGCCGGTAAAGTTCCTAGTACAGCAAAACCGCTAAAGTTAGCGAAAGCTAACGACTATCAAATAGGTGAGCAAGTTATCGTTATTGGCGCTCCTTTTGGTGTTAGCCATAGCTTATCTGTTGGTTATTTAAGTGGTATCCGTGATGGTAATGCCATACCTGGCAGAAAATTAGTGCCACGTTTATTGCAAACAGATGCTTCAATTAATCAAGGTAACTCAGGCGGCCCAATGTTTAATCTAAATGGTGAAATTATTGGTATCGTTAGCCATATTTTATCACGCAGTGGCGGCAGCAATGGTTTAGGTTTTGTTATTTCGGTAGATACTATTCAACATATTATTGATAGCGACCCAGGTACATTTTCTGGCTTTATTCCTATGTTACTTAA
>JALJPA010000305.1 GCA_022969215.1 Colwellia sp.
GACCTAGCTATTGTCGATGCAGGCAAAAGCAATGCACCAAGTGGCGGCACCAGTATAGATCAAGGCCTGTTATGGGGCCTGCGTATGTTAACGCCACAGTGGCAAGAATATCAAGAATTCTCCGATGAAGAGTTACCGAGCGAATTTAACCTTGTAGGTACAGAGAAAGTTGTATTGCTCATTTCTGATGGTGACCCAGGCGGCCGTACTCCTTGGTGTAAGTTAATTGAGCAAGAGAGCAGTTACTCTGCGGGCGGCTATGATATTTGTCGTTTAGATAAACTACCGCTGTGCAGTTATATCAAGGAGAGCCTTGGTGTACGTATAGTCTCCTTGTATTTTCCTAATAGTTACAACGACCAAGAAGCTGAGCAGCGTATGCGTTACTGCGCCAGTGACAACTCTTTTTATACCGCAAATTACGCCAGTGATTTAAAAGGCGTATTTAAAGAAATTATTGATAAATTAAATGACGAACGCACCTTAGTGCTAACCCCTTAATGAGGCCCCAGATGAACAGTAGAACTTTCCCCAATAAGCAATATTTTACCCAACTACCCGTAGATAAAATTATCAATGGCACTATGGCGGTGTTACTTAGTTTAACTTTGTTATTCGCCATGACAGGCACAGCACAGGCATTGCAGCGCGGCGATAGTTTACCGCCAGAGCTAGCCGCTAAACTAGCACTGGATCCCGAAAAAATTACTATGGTTGATTTTTTTGCCTCTTGGTGTGTTTCTTGTCGCATTGAACTGCCTGAAGTTGATCATTTGTCAAAAGAATTAAAAGGTGAAAGCGTTGAGTTTGTTGGTATACAAGTTGATGAAGATGTTGAAGTAGGCGAAAAGTTTTTAAAAGAAATAGCGCTATCGTTCCGTGTTATTGACGATCAAAGCCAGCAAGTAATTGGTGTTTTTGAACCTATTGGTATGCCTGCCTTGTATTACATTCAACACAATAAAGTTTTGGGCATTAGGTTTGGTGCCATCCCTCAAATTGGCGAGGTCATCAAGCAGGATTTAACCCAATTAGGAGCGCTTAAGTGATATTGAAAATTCACCTAGTAATAAGCGCTGCTTTTATGGTCTTCTCCGTGCAAGTTGTCGCCGCAGAAAAGCTAACTTTACTTACTGCTGAGAGACAAGTAAGTAGCGAAGAATCTAGTCATGTGATTGCCCAAGCGCCCAGTCAGATAACGAGTAGTGTTAGGGTGGTGAAAAAATACAAAACTAAGGGCCGTACTAGTGCAACAAGTAAATATCCAGCCACTGATGAACATACGGAACAAGGAAGAGAGCAAGGTAAATCGTTAGTAAAAACTACCTTAGCTGAAAAATCAAAAAATGAGGGGAATTCAGTAGGGTCAGCTAAGCAGATCAAACCCTTGCTGGCACTTGTCGCTATTGATCAAAAACCACCGCCATCGGTTAGTCCAGCAGGGCAGTGGTTAAATAAAGGTTTTACTTGGATTGATGATTGGTTTATCGACAAAGAAGTGAAGCCTTGGCAAAAAGCTAAATTAGCTGAGCCTGTTATGTCACCCGCTGGTGTCGCACCAGTGATGAAAAAATTTGCTAGCAAAATATATATTTCAAAAGCTGCCACCTTTGGCGGTGATGGTATTGCCGGTGGAGGTTGTGGCTGTAAATAAACTGAGTTTATTTAGCGCGATTAAAAAGAGAAGTTATGAATAAAAAAATTAAAATCAGTTTACTTAGTTGTACCGCTATTGGCTCTGGTCTAGCTCAAGCTGAGCAAGTATTGTCTTTGCATCAAATGCAATACCAAGAAGATGATGATCGCATTAAGGTTGCGGATACCTCACTGGCGTTGAAATTAGATTTTGGTGTTGATTATAGTTTGGACTTATCACTTGGTTATGACTCGGTTACTGGCGCATCACCAACTTGGCAAATAGCCAATTCGAGGCAGATATCAGCCAACGAGGCTATTTTTCGCCAAAATGAGTTAGAGCTGGGTCAGGCGATTACAGATGAAACCTTATTAGGTTATGCCCATGATGTGAGTCAGTACCAAATACAAAGAGTGTCGTTAGAAGATACCCGAAAATCAGCAGCAGCAGCGTTAACCATACGCGATGTCTACCGTAATGAATGGGTTCTTGGTCTTGCTCATTCAGAAGAAGATGATTACAAAAGTAGCAGTGTTTCAGCCTCATATTTGTTGTTTTTAGATAAAGGCAAAAACCGCTCGGTTAATATAGGTTTTGCTTACTTAAATGACAAAACTTTAGTGTTTGGCACGGGTTACCAAAGCCGCACCGAGGAAAAAATTCAAGTAATTAACTTTGAAACAGGGCTTACTCAGGTGTTGTCACCAACCAGTGTTTTTGATGTGAAGTTATTTTTCAATCACGATAATGGCTATTTGAGTAACCATTATCTGACCATATTGCGCGGCATAGATATTAATGAAGATGATGTTATTACCGATGACGAGTATTTTTTAGCATCCGATAGCAGACCAGATGTGCGCAATGGTTTTGGTACTAAATTAAGTTACTCCACGCAATTTTGGCCATGGCTTACCGGGCAGTTTAGTTACCGTTATTATCAAGATAGTTGGAGTATAAACTCGCATACCGCTAGTGCAAGTTTAAGTTTTGAAATATTTGATGGCGTATTTATCACCCCTGAATACATTCGTTACCAACAAGGCCAAGCAGAGTTTTATCTTAATCCCAACGTTAAAGAGCCTTATTTTACCGCCAGTGGTGACGGCAGTAATGATACTCGCTTAGGTGACTTTTCTGCTGATACCTATGGTTTGATAATCAGCTATCAAGTGACAAGTGATTGGCAACTTGATTTAGCGGTAAATCGTTACCAACAAAGCAATCAGTTTGCGGCGAGCTGGGCGGTAATGGGAGTGAATTATCGCTTCTAGTAGCCAAGCTGCGGATCGACCTGAGCAAAGACAAATTTATAATTGGCAGTTTTGTGCGATGACGGTTAACTGCCAATTATTATTAGTGGCAAATGATATTGAGCATGCCAATAAAGTTGCCAGTGCGGTGCAAAAACAAACCTTAGCGTTAGAGAAAAAATATAACTTTTATCAAGCAGACTCTTGGTTAAATAAAGCGGTGAATAATCGCGCTTTATCGCAAGTACATCTTGAGCCAGAAAGCTTAGCTATTTTTACCCGTGTTCGTGAATTATCACAAGCAAGCCAAGGGATATTTGATATTTGTGTTGGCACCATTAAAAAAGCAGCAACACAAAGGCCGCAGTTAACTAGAGCGCAACTATTTGCCAAATACCAAGATGCTATGGGCTTGGCTAGCTGGCAAATTAGTGGCAACTTCTTGCAGTTTAATAACAGTCATACTCAGTTTGATCTAGGTGGCGTAGTGAAAGAGTACAGTGTTGACCTGGCTATGGCGCTATGTAAAAAACAGGGCATAACCGCGGGTTTAATTAATTTTGGTGGCGATATTATTTCTTGGGGTCGTAAGCCAGATAATAGCGCCTTTCGCGTCGCTATTCAGCATCCAAAAGTTGTTGATAAAATTTGTGGCAGCATTGCTCTGTCTGATCAGGCTTTAGCTAGCTCAGGACATTATCATCGACAGTTTAATTACGGCGCCGAGCAAGGTTCTCATATTCTTGCTGGTCAAGGTGTTGCCCAACAAGTGTTAGCTGTTTCTGTGTTAAGTCAAAGCGTGCTTACGAGTGGTGTTTTTAGTACGGCACTGAGTATTGAGCCAACGTTAGTTAATAGTCGTTATGCCCAAGAGCATATCAAAGCAATCTTTATCGATGAAGCTATGAACTTTCATCAAGATATTGAATTTTTATCAAATACAGGCTGCATTAAGCACAGCCTTAAGGAAGCCATTTAATGAACCAGCAACAAACGGCAATTACATCATCTCCGTTAACATTAACGCCATTAACATTAGCCCCGTTAGCATTCGCCATTACTCTGGGATTAACACTTGCCAGCCCAAGTTCTGTGCAAGCACAAACGTATCAGCAGCAAGCTTTTTCACAGCAAGACTTTTCAAATAAAGAAATGTTCTCATGGTCAATTTTTGCTGGTATTACCAATGGTGGAGATACCATAGCCCTTGGTGGTACAGACGTGACTTATAGTCGAGATGGAGAGCAGGTAACTGGTGTTAGCTACAGTGAAAAACTTAAAACGGGCGGCTTTGCCGTATTAGGGCTAGGTGCAAATTATATAATAGATGAGCGTTTTAGCATTCAGGTAAACGGTGCGTATCATTGGGATCGTATTAGTGATCCTGATATAAAATTTACTCGTCTTGAACTGGAGCTTATACCTTACTACCAGCTTACCGATGCTTTACAGCTTGGCCTAGGGCTTGTTAGTCATCTTAATATTAAGTTAGATGAGCAATCTACACCGCTTTTGGTAAAAC
>JALJPA010000306.1 GCA_022969215.1 Colwellia sp.
GACGATTATCAGCATCGCGCAGTAAACCAATTGCCGCTTTAGTATCTCGTTCTAGCCACATGGTACGCGCGGCTACACGTACTAAATATTCTGCTTCATGTATTAACCAATCACTTGGCTGGCGCTGACTCACTTGTTGCTCCAGCTGCTGTATTTGAGTCGTTAATCGTTGGATCTGAGCATCACTATCAAGGTGTGCTTTTTGAGCACTTTGCTGTGATTGGTTGGTCGCGCTATGCTGCTGTTGCAATTGGCGGTTAAATTCTGCGCTTAAGTTATTTTTTAACTGCGCTTGGCTTTGTTGTATTGCTTGCTGATTTTGTTGGCTCAAGCTTAATAGTTGCGTATTAGTTTGCTGCTGTTGCCAAATATAATGGCCAATAGAAGCAAAAATGCTTACCGAAGCAAGCACTAGGGCTATAGTTGCGGTTCTATTCGATGACTTTACAGTTTCAGGAGCCGTATTCGCAGGGAAAGGCTGATTGGCTCTGGTGCTTGCCGCTGATTTTTTCTGCTCAGCTTTTGCCGGCGTTGTCTTGGCATTACTGCCAGATGAAAGTTTAACTGCCTCTTGCTGCTCGGTATCGCCCTTTGCCGATAGTTTTTTTTCAGAGACTTCTTTATCCGACATAATTTTATATTCCATCGTTATTTATTTTAGTTAACTGCTTTATAAATGGGCTTACGAACAAGAGAGTGCTTGTAACGTACTACAGAGTTTTTTGGAGCTTGCGCTGTGGGTATTAAGTACCCGTGTTAAACCTAAGGCTTTGGCATTTTTTTCAATTCGATCACTGACCACTAGCCACAAACATTTGCATTGCCAATAATTAACTCTGTTATCGGTAGCACTGGTTAGGTATTTTACTAAGGCTAATAATATATCGTTACTGGTAACGACAATACAGTTAATTTGTTGAGCTCGCCATTGCTCAGCGATATTTATCGGTAATGTTCGCCATACACGTTGATAACTCTCGATATAACTAACCTTAGCACCACGTTGCCTTAAACTATTGGCAATATGTTCTCGACCGCCATTACCGCGAAAGATCAATACGGTCTTACCACTAACATCGGCCAGTTTAGGCAAGTTCAATAAACCTTCGCTGTGCTCTTGCTGGGAAGGGGGCGTTATAACACAAGTAATACCTATTGCTTGTAGCGCTTTTTGCGTGGCATTACCGACAGCAAAATAGCTGTGTTGTTGGCTTTCTCTAAGAGAATAGCAGGCGTGAGCAAATTCTACGGCGGCAACACTAACAAAGATCAGTATATCAGCGTGTTGTAGCACTGTGGCTATGTCGTTAGCGCTGGCATTGCTTTGGTAATCGAATAGGGTTTGGCTGGTATTGGCTATGCCTTGTTGATCAAGTAACAAGGCAAGTTGTTGAGCTTTAGCTTTGGGTCTTGTAATTAAGACCCTGAGTGACTTACTTGGCATAAGTAAAGCTGGCTCAGATGTAGGCGTCTCAAGTGCGATCACTTGAGACGCTGCTTTTATTTTTGGCGTAACGGTTTTAGCTATTTTCGTCATTATTTTCTGAATAAACTTGTTGTAAAATTTTATCTGCGCCACGGCGAAGTAACTCTTGCGCAAGTTTATTACCAAGTGCTTCAGCTTCGGCAACTGGGCCGGTGATGTCACTTTCAATCATTTCACTACCATCAACCGCGCCGACTAACCCACGCAAGTGGATTTCTTTGCCATCAGCTGAAATGACACCGTAGCTAGCAATAGGTACCTGACAACCACCTTCAAGGGCTTTATTCATTGCGCGTTCTGCTAAAACACGAATACGGGTAGTTGCACATTCTAATGGTGCTAATAAGGCTTTAATGGCTTTGTCATCGTTGCGGCATTCAATGCCTACAGCGCCTTGGCCATTTGCCGGTAGCATTACTTCTGGTTCGATAAACTGGGCAATACGCTCAGGCATTTCTAAACGAATTAAGCCGGCAGCAGCTAAGATGATGGCATCGTATTGACCTTCGTCTAGCTTTCTTAAGCGGGTGTTTACATTGCCACGTAAATCACGAATATCTAAATCGGGACGGCTGGCTTTTAATTGACACTGACGGCGTAAGCTTGAGGTACCAAGAATCGCGCCTTGCGGTAAATCGGTTAATGTTTTGATGGTATTAGAGACAAAAGCATCGCGGGGGTCTTCACGCGGGCATATCACTTCTAACCCTAAACCTTCAGGGAAATCTACCGGAACATCTTTCATTGAATGAACAGCAATATCCGCACGACCGTCAAGCATTGCTACTTCAAGCTCTTTAACAAATAAGCCTTTACCACCGACCTTGGCTAATGGCGTATCTAAAATGATATCGCCCTTAGTTGTCATAGGTACTAGTTCAACGTTAATGCCAGCATGAAAATGCTCAAGTTGAGCTTTAACATATTCAGCTTGCCATAAGGCAAGAGCGCTTTTTCGGGTGGCAATTCGTACTGTAGTGTTAGTCATTCGATTTATCCAAATCTATAAAGGTGATACCAATAAAATTAACTATGTGATCTATTTAAATGGTCTAAATAGTCAATAACATCGTTGCTTTCAATCCCAATAGCCAGCTATTGCTCAATCAAACGTCTTGTTCTTGAAAATTTATCTTTATTAAAATTTGATCCCTTAATTAATGTCATTGGTATTATTGCGCCGAAAGCGTTAATTCAGTTTCAGCTTGCTTGCTGACGGCATTTGATAAAAACTGCCAAAACTCATCGCCACTGCGCTTATCTGTCCAACTCTCGTTGTTAAAGGTAAAGTGGTGACCATTGAATTTTGTTGCTACCCATATTTCATGTAAGGGGGCTTGCTTGTTTATTATCACTTTGCTGGTATTTAAAAAAGTTAGCGTTAATAGTCCGCCAACTCCTTCGTAATCTATATCGACACCAGAGTCTTCAACCGCTTCTTCTATCGCGAGAAGAAGTTCATCGGCGATCAAGTTGTATTGGCTATCGTTCATTACCTATCCTTTAAATATCATTATTTTTCTTAGTGAGTATCATACCAAGTCTATTCAGTTAGTTCCCTCTCAGAGCTTGTCAGTGTTGTGAGAATAAACTTATTAGAATTGGTATAAATGTTGATAAGCATGTGAGTATAATAGCAATCAGACAAAATAAATATAGATATAGAGCGGTTAAGTTAAGCTAAAAAGCTTGATTTAAACGACTTTCATGGCAAAAAACCATCATGCATACCAATAGACTCCACTACTTTCTTCGTAATTTAAATATCAAATCGATTTTACTGGCTATTATCGCCATTTTTTTGGTATCAGCATGTGGCATTAAAGGTGACTTGTACCAAACGCCTGAGCAAGTAATTACCGAACAAAGTACCGAGCAAGGCCATGAACAAAGTAATGAAAAATATAAAATTATAGAGCCAAGTAATAAAAGCCAAGAACCATCAGTAACAACGCTTGATGAAGCCGATAAAAAGCCAGCTGTTCAGCAAGAACTTGAACAAGCTGATATTCCCGCAGCTAAGCAGTCAACAGAGCAAATTAAAGAGTAATCCTAATGTTAGTCAATTTTTCTAAAATGCATGGTTTAGGTAATGACTTTTTAGTGCTTGATAATGTCACGCAAAACGTTTTTTTATCGCCAGAACAAATCACTAAATTTGCTGATAGAAACTTCGGTGTTGGTTTTGACCAGCTACTAATCGTTGAGCCCCCTTATGATCCAGATTTAGACTTTCATTACCGTATTTATAATGCAGATGGTACTGAAGTAGGACAGTGCGGTAACGGCGCTCGTTGTTTTGCCAAGTTTGTGCGTATGAAAGGTTTATGTAATAAACATAAGATCAAAGTTTCTACCAGTACCGGCAAGATGAACTTACATATTGAGCGTGACGGAAATATTTCAGTCACTATGCCAGTACCACAATTTGAGCCGAGTAAAATTCCTTTTAATGCCCAGAAAATGGAAGGTACTTATATTCTGCGTAGTGAAAGTGAAACCGTTTTATGTGGCGCCGTATCAATGGGTAATCCACATTGTGTGGTGACCGTTGATAGTGTTATTGATGCGAAAGTTGCCACACTCGGCCAAGAGTTATCTACCCATGAACGTTTCCCTAAAGATGCCAATGTTGGCTTTATGGAAATCGTATCACCTAATTATATTAAATTAAGAGTCTATGAGCGCGGTGCAGCAGAAACTTTAGCTTGTGGTAGTGGTGCCTGTGCGGCGGTTGTCGTCGGCTATATGCAGAAAAAACTCGCTAAACAAGTAACCGTAGAGCTGCCCGGTGGTAAATTACGCATATTTTGGCAAGGACCGGGTCACCCGGTGAAAATGTCAGGACCAGCAACGCATGTTTTTGATGGTCAAATATCTATATAAGCCGGTACTCTCCCTAGTC
>JALJPA010000307.1 GCA_022969215.1 Colwellia sp.
AGGCGTTTTTGTATTAGATAACGATGAGCTGATTATCAGGTAAGTTTTAAATAAATGCTATGGCAGCGGATATTGCAACAACTTGTGCTTTAACGCAGTTTTCATCATCAACCAGAGGGCTATCAGGATAAACCTCTGTGGTGGTAACATATGACGCATCCGTTAAGCCCATACATAAACCTAACTCTCTGGCAGCATAATTAATAACGCCAAACTGCTCAAGTTCAACACCAATCAATTTACCATTGCTATCTGCTGGGGCAATGTGAGTCACCTCTGCTACAGCTTGGTTAATAGCACGTTGAAAACCCGCTTCAGGCTTAGTTGAATCTGCAACCAAGTAAAAACCATCCGGTATATTCCAGCTTTTTTGCTCAATAGCATCACGTGCAGCAAGTGCAGGTCTAAACTCGCTATTATCAGTGTCAGTGGTTTCATGTAAATCAATATGCATAGTAATATCGACATCAAGCTCTTGGATGTATGACATTAGTGTTGCCGATTCTTGCGCCGGACTATTTAGGTAAAACGAGCGGTTTGGATCAATCGCATTATTATTCCAACGATTAATGGTTTCATAGCCCCAAGGACTAACACAAGGCGCCACTATAATATTAAACTGTTCACTAAGGTTTTTGGCATTGGTTTCTAGAAAACGAATAGCACCTTGCACGCCACTGGTTTCATAGCCATGTACGCCACCCGTAACTAGCACAGTTTTATTATGAGTTTGCCAATTTTTACTTTGCATGACATATAAAGGGTAGCGGCTTTCATCAACAGATAAACTGCCATATTGAATCATATCAAATGAAGCCGTTAACAATTCAAGCTTTGTTAACACTTCATCTTGATAGGAGCGTTTAATGTTTTGCTCATCAAGCCATAAACCTTTTTCATTATCCGCCCATGGTTGGCCTTGCTGACCAATAGAATAAACTGAATCACTCATGATTTAACCTTCTTGTTTATAATTAATCACTGCTACTTTAAATTTATTAACCCGCATAAAAATGCCCGAATATTCGGGCATTTTCAATTAGCGATTAACTATGTAGTTGTACAGCAGACATTTTACTTAGAGTCAGCACGACCCATAAACTTGCGTTCTTCGGTATTAACTTTAATTTTATCACCGGTAGAAATATGCTCCGGCACTTGTACCGTTAATCCAGTAGAAAGAGTCGCGGGTTTAGTACGAGCACTCGCTGAAGCACCTTTTATTGAAGGATCAGTTTCTGTGATCACTAACTCAACACTAGCAGGAAGAGCTATGGCTACTGGTGAATCATCAACTATGATGACAGATATGCCTTGAGTTTCTTCATTAATAAAAAGAATCTCATCAGCAATTGACTCTTTATTTAAGTTATACGGGGTGTAATCTTCATTATCCATGAAGACATATTGGTCACCATCAATATAAGAGAACATTGATGGGCGACGACTTAAGTCGGCAAAACTTAACATATCATCAGCTTTAAAGGTTTCGTCTACCTTAGCGCCAGTAACCACATCGTATAAGCGCATTCTATACAAACTTCCGCCTGCTCTACCTTGCGGTACTGAACGGGTAATATCTCTAACAATTAACACTTTACCGTTGTGCTCTATCGCAGCATTTTTCTTTATATCACTTGCCTTTGGCATAAGACGAATTCCTCTGAATTAATTGTAAATAATCTTGTTTTAAACACAATGCAGGGAAAATAGCATGAACCCATAGATATGCAAATAACTTATCGAGTGAATAATGGTTTTTTTATTTAAAAACTCAATTAAATATAAAGATTATGAAAACTTTCATGTTAAAAATCATTCACACACAAAAAAGGCAAATATATTAACTATATTTGCCTTTTCAATATTTTGAGTTTTTTGATACTTACTCATTCACTTCATTGCTGATCAACAGTGCTAAAAAAGTAAATAACCAAGTGAATAAATGCTAGAAAATTTACTCGTAAGAACGCTCAAGCCAAGCGATTTGTAACTTTAAATCTTCAATTTCATGGTTTGCGTCGGCTAATTGTTCCAGCGTTGATTTTTTTTCATTATTACCGTTATCTACACTAGCATCAGTATTTTTAGACATATTACGTATTTCCTCATGGGCCATAATAGCCTCCAAAAAATTGTTACCACACCTGTATTATTACACAAGACCATTCATAAGTAAGTTTAAATGAAAATAATTAATAAAGTAGCACCATTATATTTAGTAAAATAAATTGTACGTTTTAGTAGCATACTCAATAAGAACAATCGAACTTTAGGCATCGTAATTGCGAGTTTATCGCGAGGTAGGCGCTATTTCATTAGCCCTTAGCGACTTTATAAAAAATTATGATCTTCATTACAGACTCAGTAATAACGTCAACCTGATCGTAACCTGCAAATATATTTAGCCGCACTATACTCAATAATGATGAAATAATAGGAGTTTGCTATGAATAAAGCGCTCGCTAGCAACAAAAATACTTATTGCTCAATCTATTTTTTATTGTCCATTTTATTACTCACTGACATGCCAGTACAAGCTGGACAATTGAGTGTTCAGCTCGAAAACGATGGCCTATTTTCCAGTGATGGTAATTATACCAATGGCTTTGCTTTAGCTTGGGAAAGTAAAGCCTTGCTAAGTTATCAGTCACAACAAAAATCAAGCATGCCATTATTATTTCAATGGCAGTACAGTATGCGTTTCCCGGTAAGTAAAAATCAGAGTGCTTGGGGAGTCAAGGTATCCCAGCGCATGTGGACACCCAATGATATAAGCATAACCGGCTCACAAAATAATGACAGGCCTTATGTTGGTTTAGTCGAGTTAGAAAGCCATACCGCAGGTTATGGCAGCTCTTTTTCACAAAAAAACTGGTTAGCTCTGGGCCTTATTGGTCCTAAAGCAAGGGCAGGAAAAGTACAAACAAAGGTACATAAGGCAACAGGTTCAACCATACCTCAAGGTTGGCAGTATCAAGTAGAGGAACAAATTACAGCGCAGTTTGCTTATGAAGTAGACTCCCTCTTTTACAGAAACCGAAAGTACCGAGGAAAATATTTTACTAACAGTCAATGGGAAGTCAGTGGCTTTAGTCATATCGCTTTGGGTAATCTAAATACTCAAGCGTCTGTCGGTTTTTTATTTCGCTGGGGAACAATGCTGCCTAACTCTTTCGGTCGTCTCAGTAGCCACTTCGGCCATATAGGAAATTTAACAGAAACTCTTCACGGCAGTCATTTAACCACCTATGTAAGGCTTGGCGTTGGTTATAGCTTTAATGATTTATCAATCGAAGGTAGCTTACCCTATGATTCATTGGTTGAGATCAAACATAAACAAGCGAAAGCAAGTATAGGCTTCAGCTGGGTACTGGAGAATATCGCCCTCACTTGGAGCCTTAACAGCTATACACGTGCTTACCACAGTGATATTAAGCCGTGGCATAGCTACGGCTCACTAACCCTAAGCTGTACTCTGTGACTTATTCCTCTAGCAGGGCTGATCGTTTGACAATCTCAGTATCAAAACCATCAATACTTTGTTGATTTTTCTTAATCCAATACTTTTCAATGCCAGCTTTACCTTGCTTAACTGCTGATTTAGCAAGATCCTCACGATTAGTTTGATAAGCGTAATAAGGTACCGACATGCCACATGAAGACTGCACCATAGCAATGTCGAGTAAAAAAATCTGCCTTGAGGCTACACTGTGAGGAAATAGCTCAATATATTCATGCCACTGTTCATCACCTTGATGTAATACAGTGGCATTACCATAGGCTCGCAGTATAAGAGGCGAACCTTCAAAAGCACAAAACATTACAGTCATTAGGGGGTTGATCAATAGATGGGCTGCAGACTCATTACCACTGCCAGTGTGATTCAACCAAGCAATAGTCGTCGAATTAATCACCCGTAAGCTATCCCCACCTTTAGGTGACAAATTTACCGTGCCAGTTTCTGCTGCAGTGCTGACAAAATAGATATTTTGCTGTGCAATAAATTCTATATGCTTAGGGGCTGTTGATCTTTCGCGGTTAAATTTTGTTCGAGATAAAAGCGCTTTAATCGCGGCGAGTAGTCTTTAGCCTAGTCATTCTAAGCAAATACTGCTCAACAAAGAGTAAAGCGCTTTTAGCCGAATCCTCCGGACAGCGTTTGTTGGACATTTATACCGCGTTATCGCCTTTTTATGTGGAATAACCACATTACAAAGGCTCTGCCTTGTATAAATACCCAGCAATTCGCTGCAAAAAAAATCTAGGAAGTTCAACAGCCCCTAATACTTTTAACAGCAAGTTTTTGAAATAAGGCCAAGTAATAATGCCATCGACAGTAACCATAGAAAATTTAACCGTAAGCCAATGTCTTTTTGAT
>JALJPA010000308.1 GCA_022969215.1 Colwellia sp.
TGCAGCTGACTCAAAACCCGCCATGCGTGCTAAATCAACACCCGCTTCAGTATGACCAGCACGATTTAACACGCCGCCATCTTTAGCAATTAAAGGAAAAATATGACCAGGCTGGACGATATCTAGATGTGTTGAACCTTTATGAGCAGCAGCAAGTACTGTAGTCGCACGATCCGCAGCAGAAATACCGGTAGTTACACCAGTAGCAGCTTCAATTGACACTGTGAAATTAGTACTAAATTGCGCGTCATTTTTATCTACCATCAAAGGTATTTTTAATGTTTCACATTTTTCACGACTCATTGGCATACAAATTAAGCCACGACCATGAGTTGCCATAAAGTTAATTGCAGCAGGGGTTACGGCTTCAGCAGCCATAATGAAGTCGCCTTCATTTTCTCTATCTTCATCATCCATTAAAATAACCATCTTACCTAAGGCGATGTCTGCGATGATTTCTTGTGGGGTATTTAAATTCATTTCGGCCTCTTTGATGGCTAGCTATTTTGTTAGCGCCATTTTAACTGTGCATATTTGTTATATTTTAATGAGTTCATAATTTATATACAGCCATAATTTACTTATTTTGACTATAACTAACGTTAATTATGTACTGAGCTTAATTCTTTACTTAACTCTTTATTTTACCGTGAAATCTGGCTACTTAATAAAGCCCGCTTTCAATAACATAGCTTCACTAATGTTCGACTTTGGTGTTTGCTTATTTGGTTCGCTCTTAGTTAGCAAACGTTCAAGGTAGCGGGCAATTAAATCCACTTCAATGTTAACCTTAGTGCCTACTTGATAGTCGGCAAAGATAGTTTCTTTTACCGTGTGCGGAACTATGGTCAGTCGAAACTTACCTTTTGAGCCATTTTCAGCAAGGGCATTTACCGTTAAGCTAGTGCCATCAATAGTTACCGAGCCTTTTTCAGCAATATAATGTGCTAAATCACTTGGCATACTAAGCCAGTATTCAATACTGTTACCATTGTTATTAATGGCTAATACTTCACTTACACCATCAACATGACCTGAAACCATATGACCACCAAAACGTGTACTTGCTAGCATAGCTTTTTCTAGGTTTACTTTACTACCTACTTTATAGCTAGCAAAGCCAGTGCGCTGTAAGGTTTCATTAGATACATCAGCGCTATAACTGCCATTACCTTTACCGCTATTAAAATCAACGACGGTAAGACAAATACCATTAGTCGCAATGGAGTCACCCAATTTTACATCACTCATGTCTAGGCCGTTGGTCGCGATAACTAAACGTGCACCTTGGGCATTAACATTGATAGCTTTGATAGCACCAACCGCTTCGATAATTCCTGTAAACATAGGCTTCTCTATTTAATTTTTTGTTTGTTTTCGTGTTTATTGGACATTAGTTGGCTAGTGATACGAATGTCGCCACCGACCATACGAATGTCACTAATGGTTAATGTCTTAGCCTGACTTAATTTGGCTATTGTCGGCATTGCCACTAAACTTTTACCATCGCTCCCCATTAACTTAGGCGCTTGATAAAGAATAAGTTCGTTAACTAAGTCTTGCTCAATAAAGGCACCACTTAACTGTGCGCCTGACTCAATTAAAATATCATTGAGCCCTCGCTTTGCTAATAATGTTAGCAAAGCCGGCAAGTCTATTTTTAAGTTACCTTGTGTATTTTTTACCATAGGCAATTGCACATGTTCTACGAAATGAGGCCATTTTGGTAAGTTTTCAAGATTTACCTCAAGTTTATTTTCAACTTTGTCATTAACTATGCCATTTGATACACCATTAATGATTAAAATTGGTGATTCATATTCGAATAAAGCGAGGTTTGGCGTTAATCTATTTTGACTATCAATAACAACACGTACTGGCTGACGGAGCGTATCTTCTGCATAGCTATTTTTTAATTCACCTAATTCAGACCAACGTACCGTCATTTTCGCATTATCGAATATGATGGAATCAGCACCCGAAATAATCGCACAACTTTGTGCTCTTAAACGTTGTACATCTTGGCGTGCTTCAGTTGAGGTTATCCATTTACTTTCACCACTGGCCATGGCAGTTTTACCATCTAGACTAGCGGCCAATTTACAGCGTACATAAGGAAGCTTATTTTCTCGCTGATGAATGAAACCGACGTTAAGTGCTCTTGCACTTAGCTCTAACAAACCGGATCTTGTCTTGATACCGGCTTGCTCTAGCATAGCTAAACCATTACCTGAAACACGAGAGTCAGGGTCTACCATGGCAGCAATAACTTGCCCGATACCGGCATCAATTAGCGCTTTAGCGCATGGCGGAGTTCGACCAAAGTGGCTGCAGGGTTCAAGGGTAACGTAAGCCGTAGCGCCTTTAATTAACTCGCTATGTTTTGCTTTTGCCTCAGCTAAGGCATGAACTTCAGCATGGCCCTGCCCTGCTACTTGGTGATAGCCAGCACCAATAACCTTACCAATACCTTCTTTATAACTTACCAATACACAACCCACTCTCGGATTAGGTGACGTGGTAAAGTGGCCCTTTTTAGCTAATGCAATAGCCTGAGCCATAAAGAGGCTATCATTGCTGGTAAAGCCTTGAACAGTAGAATTCTGCTTGTTGTTATCCACACTAACTTTCATATTATTTTACGGCTTTCACTTGTTTAGTTTTTTTTGTCTTGCCGTTTTTTTCTTTACCTAAGCGCGTTATCTCATCTGCAAACTCACTGATATCTTCAAATGATAAATACACGGAAGCAAAACGTAAATAAGCGACTTTATCTAATTCTTTTAATTGTGCCATGATCAAGTCACCGAGCATTTCACTAGTGATTTCTCGCTCGCCAGTAGCACGCATTTGTGACTTTAACTTATTAACAGCTAGCTCTATTTGTTCCATGCTAACAGGGCGTTTTTCTAGAGCACGGGATAAACCACTACGCATCTTATCTTCGTTAAAGGGCTCTCGGCTGCCATCACGTTTAATAATACGTGGCATAACCAACTCAGCATTTTCAAAGGTGGTATAACGCTCATGACAAGCTAAGCATTCACGGCGACGACGTACTTGATGACCGCCAGAAACTAAGCGTGAATCTATGACCTTAGTGTCATTAGCTGAACAAAATGGACAATACATGGATTACCTACGAAAATTAAGGCTAAAAGTTATAAGCGGTAAGTTTGTGGACAAAAACGAAAAATGGCCGCTCAAGGCGACCATTTTAATATAAAACATGTGATTAAGCTAAAGAAACTAGATTCCCGATAAAAAACTTCGGGAATGACAAGCTACTGATTTATATTAGTAGCTTGCTAACTTTAAGCTGTATGGCTCAATTTAAAGGAAAAAGTACGGAGTTGACGTTAGTCAATGAGTACTTTTGACACATAAAATGAGCTTTACAGCGACAAGTTAATAGCTACTTTTGGTAAACCGGGAAACGGCTACACAACTCTTTAACTTGACCTTGAACACGCGTAATAACGTCTTCATTATTAATGTCATCAAGAATGTCACAAATCCAGCCAGTTAACGCTTTAGTTTCTTCTACAGCAAAACCACGACGCGTGATTGCTGGTGTACCTAAACGTAGACCAGAAGTAACAAATGGAGAACGTGGATCGTTTGGTACTGAGTTTTTATTAACTGTAATGTTTGCTTTACCTAAAGCAGCATCGGCATCTTTACCCGTGATATCTTTATCGATTAAATCAAGAAGTAATAAATGGTTTTCAGTACCGTTAGAAACAACTTTGTAACCACGTTCTTGTAATACCGCTACCATAGCTTTAGCGTTATCTAAAACACCTTGCTGGTAAACTTTAAACTCAGGCTGTAATGCTTCTTTAAATGCTACTGCTTTAGCGGCAATGATGTGCATTAATGGGCCACCTTGGCCACCAGGGAATACAGCGCTGTTAAGCTTTTTGTAAATAGCTTCGTCATCACAAGCTGAAACAATTAAACCGCCACGTGGGCCAGCTAATGTTTTATGGGTAGTAGTAGTAACTACATGAGCGTGTGGTAACGGACTAGGGTATAGACCTGCAGCGATAAGACCTGCAACGTGAGCCATATCAACGAAGAAGATAGCATCAATTTTATCAGCAATCTTACGCATACGTGCCCAGTCAACAACACCTGAGAATGCTGAGAAGCCACCAATAATCATTTCTGGTTTGTGTTCTAAAGCTAAACGCTCTAATTCTTCGTAATCAATGTCGCCAGTTTCTGGGTGTAAACCGTATTGAAAAGCTTCATATGATTTACCAGAAAAGCTTACATGTGAACCATGAGTTAAGTGACCGCCATGAGCCAAGCTCATACCTAACACTTTACCGCCTGGTGAAACTAAAG
>JALJPA010000309.1 GCA_022969215.1 Colwellia sp.
TGATTCGTTTGGCGGGAAATTCATAACCACAATTGATAATTGCGCTACGGACTCTATCTTTAGACTCTTTCACCGAGGCTTCTGGTAAACCAACAATATTGAATGCCGGTAGACCATTGGCAAGATGAACTTCAACGGAAACAAGGGGAGATTCAAGACCTATTTTAGCTCGACTGTATACACAAGAAAGCGACATAAAAATTCCATTTTATTGATTCCTTTTTTCCAGTGTAGTTCAGTTTTTGTTAAATGGGTTTATTACCTATTGCCAATTACTGTACAAAAAAGCTATAACAAAAAGACTTGCACAAAGGATTAGAGCTATGGTACTAATTTAATAAGTAAGCGACTCTGAACATATCGAACAACAATCAGATGACGCAAAATAAAACAAGCAAAGAGATAAGATGCAAAAATTTAACTCAATTATTATTAACCTTCTCGTCGTGGTGATTATTAAATCATCTCGAGGGTTTTGTTGAGCTAAAGAAAAGCAGCCAAACAAATAACAAACCCTCGCTTCGCAAGAACCGAGGGTTTTCTTTTAGCACTTTTTTACTAAATTCTTTCCTTAGGTGTTTATTAAAGAAACTGCTGAAAATATAGAATTTAACAAGATAAAAGTTGGAATCATCATGACCGAGAGTAAAACGCTAACAGGCAGCTCATTATTATTTGAAGTGTTAAAAGACCATGGCGTACAGCACGTTTTTGGCTACCCTGGTGGCGCCATAATGCCTATTTATGACGCTTTATACGACAGTGATGTAAAACATTTTCTATGTCGACATGAGCAAGGCGCAGCATTTTCTGCTGTTGGTTATGCTCGTGCCGCTGGCACTGTTGGTGTCTGTTTTGCCACTTCAGGTCCAGGCGCAACAAACTTAATTACCGGTCTTGCCGATGCGCTTGCCGATTCAATTCCGGTTGTTGCCATTACCGGACAAGTACCAACTGTGGCTATGGGTAGTGATGCCTTCCAAGAAATTGATATTTTTGGTTTATCCCTTGCCTGTACTAAACACTCTTTCCAAGTAACCGATATTAATGAACTGGAAAAAGTATTACATCAAGCCTTTGAAATTGCTTTAGAAGGTCGTCACGGTCCAGTACTTGTTGATATTCCAAAAGATATACAGTTAGCTGAAGTAACACAACGTCTAGACAAACTGTCTCACTTAAGAAACAAAGTGAAATTGCCTTTAGCTGATATTAGTAAAGCCCTTGATTTATTAACCCATGCTAAACAACCTATTTTGTACGTAGGTGGTGGTGTTGGTATGGCAAACGCGGTAGAAGAAGTACGTGAGTTTGCTGAAAAAACCGGTATGCCTAGTGTTTCAACATTAAAAGGTTTAGGCGCAATTAACCCGGATAATGAAAACTACCTTGGCATGTTAGGTATGCACGGTACCAAGGCTGCCAATATTGCTGTGCAGGAAAGTGATTTATTAGTAGTTGTTGGCGCTCGTTTTGATGACCGAGTGACTGGCAAACTAGACGAGTTTGCTCCTAACGCTAAAGTAATTCATTTTGATATTGATACCGCTGAAATTAATAAACGTCGTACAGCGGATGCCGCCATTTTAGGTGATTTAAAAGGGAACTTACCCTTACTAACCACTGATTTAGAAATTTCAGTTTGGCAACAAAGATTACAACAAATGAAAACTGATTTTGCTTGGCGCTATGATCACCCAGGCGACAATATCTTTGCCCCTGCGGTATTAAAAACGGTTAGTGATCTTATGCCAAGTAACACTTGTGTAACAACCGATGTTGGCCAACATCAAATGTGGGCAGCACAACATATGGCTTTTAATGATCCAAGCAACTTTTTAACCAGTGCAGGCATGGGTACCATGGGTTTTGGTTTACCGGCAGCGATTGGTGCGCAAATATCACGTCCACACGATACTGTTATTGCCGTATCGGGTGATGGCTCAATTATGATGAATATCCAAGAATTAGCCACGATAAAACGCTACCAAATTCCAGTGAAAATTGTGCTAATTGATAACGCTAAGCTAGGCATGGTTCGCCAGTGGCAAGACCTATTCTTTGACGGTCGATTAAGCGAAACAGATTTATCAGATAACCCTGACTTTGTCATGTTATCGCGGGCGTTCGATATAAAATCACAGAAGATCACTAAAAAGAGTGAAATTAAAGCTGCCGTTGAAGAGATGTTAGATCATGACGGCCCTTACTTATTACAAGTACAAATTGATGCCGCTGAAAATGTTTGGCCATTAGTACCGCCAAATACCGCAAACGATAAAATGATGGAGGGTGTTTAAGATGAATCCTATGACTTTAAATAAGTATCAATTAGTTATTATGGCTGATGATAAGCAAGTGGTGTTAGAACGAATCTTGCAAGTGACGCGTTATCGCGGTTTTCTTATCAACGCCATGAATGCTGAAGTAAATACCGGTAATAATGTTGCTACTATCACTATG
Organism: Colwellia sp.; assembly: GCA_022969215.1. Taxonomy (GTDB): domain Bacteria; phylum Pseudomonadota; class Gammaproteobacteria; order Enterobacterales; family Alteromonadaceae; genus Colwellia. The sequence continues at coordinate 2,464 of JALJPA010000309.1, forward strand.
ACTGTCAGCAGTGAGCGCCCTATTTCTCTGCTTGTTGATCAAATAAACAAATTGATCGACATCAAGGGTGTCAAAGTAGACAATAGTGAAGTGCAAATACAGCAATATAGCGCTTAAACAACAAGCAATATAAGTACTATTAACTGTTATTATTAATAACAGTACCCGCAAATAATAAAAATTCGCTCCTGATAACTTAACATTACTCTGACATTATTATGATATTAACGTCGGGGTTGGTTAGTTATCCAAGAGCAACAAAATTAGGAAAAGAAAATGGCTAAAGTAAATGCAGAATATATTTGGTTCAATGGTGAACTTATGCCGTGGCAAAACGCTACTGTTCATGTAATGAGTCATGCACTTCATTACGGTTCATCAGTTTTTGAAGGCATTCGTGCCTATGAAACACACAAAGGCACCTGTATTTTCCGTTTGGAAGAACATATCAAGCGTTTGTTTGATTCCGCCAAAATTTACCGTATGAATATTCCATACACTCAAGCAGAAGTTGTGCAAGCGTGTAAAGATGCTGTAGTGAAAAACGATTTAAAATCAGCATACCTTCGTCCATTAGCCTTTTTAGGTGATATTGGCATGGGACTTCGTCCACCAATTGATGCTAAAGCTGACCTGATGATTGCCGCGTTTAGCTGGGAAGCATACTTAGGCGCAGATGCGATTGAAAATGGTGTTGATGTAGGTGTTTCTAGCTGGAACCGTTTAGCACCAAATACTATGCCGACGGCCGCAAAAGCTGGTGGTAACTACCTGTCTTCACAGCTTATTTCAACAGAGGCTGCTCGCCATGGTTATGCTGAAGGTGTAGCACTAGATATAAATAACATGGTAAGTGAAGGCGCAGGTCAAAACTTATTTTTAGTGAAAAAAGGTGTTATTTATACCCCGCCAGGTTCAGCCTCTATTTTATCAGGCTTAACCCGTGATGCAGTATTTTACTTGGCTAAACAACTTGGCTACGAAGTACGTGAAGAATCTATTGCTCGTGAAGCGTTATACCTTGCTGACGAATTCTTTATGTGTGGTACAGCGACAGAAGTAGTGCCAGTAAAATCAGTAGACGGTTTGCCTGTAGGTGACGGTTCTCGAGGTCCTATCACTAAAGCAATTCAAGATGCTTTCTTCGGTATCTTTGATGGTACGACCACAGTACCTGAAGGCTGGTTAGATCCAGTAAAATAAAATGCCTTTTGGCTCTAGCTCCTCGTTAGCAGTACTCACCTATATTCATAGGATCCGTGCTCCTGCCTTGATCTAGAGTCAAAATTCAATTTTATTAATCTTCTTTATAGAAGGTTATTTTAAAAGTTCATTTCACTCTGTAATCATCAAGTGAACTTTCAAAATAATAATTCAAACATACCTAAATGAAGATCTGCAACTACCACCCAAGGCCAAAATATGGCTGGCGCTTGTGCGCTTTGACGCGCAACAGGCATGACAGATGATGATTTTGGTAAACCAATTAATGCCGTAATGAACTAGTTAACCCAGTTTGTTCCAGGGCATGTAAATTTATAAGACATGTTGGCAACCAGTGCCGATAAAGCTGCTGTTCGAAACAGAGCATGACGACTCAAGAGTTAGCTGCATAACTGCAAGTAATTGATAATAACCCCTAGGTAAATCTAATGACAGAAACACTAAAGCAAACATCACCTCAAACACCATTAGATTACCTACGCCGTATTCTACTCGCCCCTATTTATGATCTGGCTATTGAAACTGAACTAACCACGTTGAGCAAGTTATCCTCTCGATTAAATAATCAAATTTATTTAAAACGTGAAGATCAGCAACCAGTGCATTCATTTAAGTTACGTGGCGCCTATAACAAACTGAATAGTTTA
>JALJPA010000031.1 GCA_022969215.1 Colwellia sp.
GCTTGGTACATAGCTTCGGCTAAGTTAACCCAATCACTTGGGGTAGCATGTTTATCATTATTAGGAAAAGCGCCACCGCCGTTTAAGTATGAGCCAAAGCCATATTTACGCATATCTTCTACCGTGATATCGCGTATTTCTGGTTGGATCATTTGCGCCACTTTTTGCTCAAGCGTCATTGTCGCCAGTAAAGATGCGACTTTTTCTTCAATATCGGCATCCGCTTTAACCGCTATATCAAGTTTTGGCCAAATGCCAATATTTGTTGATGCTACTGCTAGTTGAGATGATGTCTCTGCAGCCTCTTGTTTATTGCCATTACAGCCAACAAGTACAGATATTACAGCCAAGCAAAGTATGCAGACTCTAGCACTATAAGTAAGTTTTATATTTTTTATCATTATGTAGTTTCTTATTTATTTTAATAATAAATATTCAATCTGTAGGAAAAGAGTGAATCAGTGTTTACTTGCCAATCGCTTTGACTTTACTGCCAGATAGACCGTAATAGACGATAAAGAAATAGCAAAATATAGGTAAGATAAACGCAGGTTGCACACCTACAGTGTCAGCTAGCAGTCCTTGAACAAGTGGAATAATTGCTCCACCAACAATAGCTAAACATAAAATACCTGAAGCTTGACTGGTATGTTTGCCTAAACCTTGAATAGCTAAACTGAAAATTGTTGGGAACATAATTGAATTACATAAGCCAACCAGTAAAATTGCCACCATGGCAAGCGTACCCGAAGAGAAAACAGCCACTAAAATTAATATAACAGCTAGCGTTGCGTTAAAACATAATACTTTGCCCGCAGCAATTTTTTGCATAACGGCTGCACCGATAAAGCGACCCACCATGGCACCGCCCCAATAATACGCGATATATTTAGCCGCTTGCGACTCTTCTAGACCGGCTATATTAGGATCAGCAAAGAAGCTAACTAAAAAGCTACCAATGGAGACTTCAGCACCCACATAAACGAAAATACCGACAGCGCCGAGTACCAAATGACGGTATTGCCAAGCACTACCACTCACTTCGTCTTGAGGTTTTTCTTCTTCCTCAACAGGTGACAAGTTAGGTAATTTTAACCAAGAAAAAATTGCGGCAATTGCCAATAACATGGCAGCGAGAAAAACATAAGGCATTTGTACTGCTTCTGCTGACGCTTGGGCAGATAGTGCATCCGCTGCTTCATTTAAAATCAACAAGGCGCCAAAAAATGGCGCTACAGTAGTACCTAAGGCATTAAAAGCTTGCGTCATGGTTAAACGAGATGAAGCCGTTTTAGCATCGCCTAGCATACTGACGTAAGGATTAGCTGATACTTGCAATAAGGTAATACCACTGGCAAGTATAAATAATGCCATCAAGAATACTGGGTAGCTGTGCATACTTGCTGCGGGATAAAAGCATAAGCAACCAATGGCGGCTATCACAAGCCCTAAAACGATACCTTTTTGATAACCTAATTTTTTAACAATTGCGCCTGAGGGCAATGAAACAATAAAGTAAGCGCCAAAAAAACAAAACTGTACCAACATGGCCTGACTATAAGATAAATCAAATACCCCTTTTAAGTGCGGGATTAAAATATCATTCAAACAAGTGATAAAGCCCCACATGAAAAATAAAGACGTTAACGAAGTTAGCGCGAAGCGGTAGTCGACATCATGTGCCTCACCAGTTATGGGTGATGAAACACCTGTATTTGAAAATGAAGCCATAATTTCCTCTATCATATTAAAAAAATAATAAAACCACTAAAATGTAAGCGCTTTCATTTTCTATTTAAAACTACCCAACAATATTTTTCAAGCTTTTTAAATCCCTTTAATAATTAAAAATCAGGTACGTAGTTCTATTAAGTTAGTAAAGAATAAAATTGAAAAGCTAATTTTTTGAAAGTTATATTGCTAAAAGGACTTATAGAATTAAGGCTGCTATGAGGAGAATTTACATAGTACATATCAATAGTGGCTTGCTTGGTAATAAAGGCTAACTACTTAATGGCAACACTTTCATTAGGATCTTGATTAATCGTTACATTATTAAACAAGAAAGATGTTATTTTAACAGCCATACGTTACCGAATCACGATATCACCACAAACGTACAACCAGATACATTTCAATAACTTAGATCCAACCAAGCTAAATCAAACTAAAATATGTTGACCTTAAGCACAGAAAACACTAATCTAAATGTAAGCGCTTACATGGTTACATTAATAAACATACTAGAGTTTTTATCAACTCCATATGTAATTGCTTAGATAAAAATAAAATTAAGATAATCGCCAAACTCAGTTGGCTTAAAGACATAGGTATAAAGTTAATGACTGTTAAACTTACTCTACCCGCTCAATCTAAAATGTTATCACAAGATTTCATTTATGGTGTGGCAACCGCTTCATTTCAGATAGAAGGCGGAGCAAATAATCGCCTACCATGTATCTGGGACACATTTTGTGATACCGCAGGTAAAGTCATTGATGGTTCAAATGGCTTAGTTGCCTGTGACCATTACAACCTTTGGCAACAAGACATTGATTTAATAGAATCTTTAGGTGTCGATGCTTACCGACTATCCATTTCATGGCCGCGAGTAATCACAAAGTCTGGAGAGTTAAATCAAGAAGGTGTCGCTTATTACCTAAATATTTTAGATACCTTGAAATCTAAAAACATTAAAGCTTTTGTCACACTTTATCATTGGGATCTACCACAATACCTTGAAGATAACGGTGGTTGGTTAAATAGAGCAACCGCTTATAAATTTAGAGATTTCGCGGACTTGATTTCAAAAGCTTTCGGCGATAGGGTTTATTCCTATGCTACGCTCAACGAACCTTTTTGCAGTGCCTTTTTAGGTTATGAAGCCGGCATTCATGCTCCCGGTATTGTCGGTAAAGAATATGGTAAGAAAGCCGCTCACCATCTATTACTTGCCCATGGTTTAGCTATGCAAGTACTAGAAAAAAATAGTCCTAATAGCAAAAATGGTATAGTACTAAACTTCACGCCTTGCTACCCAGAGTCTAATTCCTTAGCAGACATAAAAGCTACGGCTTTTGCTGATGATTATTTCAATCAGTGGTATATCAAACCGTTATTTGACGGTGAATATCCAGAAATAATGGCGCAATTACCAACTGAAAATCACCCTGAAGTACTCGAGGGTGATATGGAAATAATTACTCACCCTATGGATTTTTTAGGGGTTAACTTCTATACCCGCTCTATTTACCGCGCAGATAGTGATGAGCACTTTTTTCAAATAGATGCCCCCGAGCCAAGAACCGATATAGGTTGGGAAATTTATCCAAAAGCTTTTACTGAATTATTGGTATCTCTCAATGACAAGTATTCACTTCCGCCTATCTACATCACTGAAAATGGCGCGGCAATGGCTGATAAACTAGTTGCTGGTGTGGTTAATGATGTAGACCGAATAGATTATTATCATAATCACCTTAATGCAGTGCATGATGCGATTGAACAAGGTGTACAAGTTAATGGCTATTTTGCTTGGAGTTTAATGGACAACTTTGAATGGGCTGAAGGTTATTTAAAACGCTTTGGCATTGTTTATGTCGATTACGATACACAAGTAAGAACAGTTAAAGCCAGCGGACTTGCTTATAAAGCCCTAATAAGTAATAGATAACAAATAGATAACAAATAGATAACAAATAGATAAGCCGACTTTTTTACCCAAATGATTACAAGCTAAATGATAGGAAAGCAAATGACTAAAATTCCCTTTTATGAAAAAGTAGGTTACGCCACGGGCGATGCTGCCGCTAATTTAGTGTGGCGCGGCGCTTTAGCTTACTTAGCGGTATTTTATACCGACACTTTTGGTTTAACTGCTGCGGCTGCCGCTATGCTATTTTTAGTGGTACGTTTATCTGATGGTGTTACCGATATCATTATGGGCATGATTGCCGATCGTACTAATACTCGCTGGGGCAAGTTTCGCCCGTGGATATTATGGTCAACGCCCTTTTTAGCCTTATTTATGGTGTTATGTTTCACCACCCCTGATTTATCTGATAGCAATAAACTCATCTACGCTTATGTAACCTATATAGGCTTGACCCTCGCCTACACGGTAAATAACGTACCCTATTCAGCTTTAATGGGCGTAATGACGGCAAGTGACACTGAACGCACTAGTTTATCTGGCTTTCGTTTTGCTGGCGCTTTTGCTGGTGGTTTGCTGGTCATGGGTTTTTTACCTGACTTAGTTGCCTACTTTGGTAATGGTAACGATGCCATGGGTTATCAATATAGTATGTATATGTTTGCTGGTATTTTAATTGCCCTTATGGTGATAACTTTTGCCACCACCAAAGAGCGGGTAACAACAGTCGTTGATGAATCAAGCAATTTAAAAACAGAGTTATTTGATTTAAGTAAGAACTTACCTTTTATCATTTTACCTTTATTAGCCATGAGCTTATTTTTCTATTATCGCGATATTTATAGTGGCATATTCTTTGTCATCATCATGACTTCTATGTGGCTACTGATTAAGCGTTTAATCAACAATACGCCTGAGGATATGAGTGGTACTCAAAGAGATATGGTTGATCTACTAACCAATAAACCTTGGTTGATACTCTTAGGCATTGGCTTTTTAACCATGATGTTTAACGGCATAAAATACGGCACAATTGCTTATTATTTCAAATATCAAGTGGGCGATGAACTCATGATTGGTAAGTACTTCATCGCTCTTTTACTGGTGTCTATATTAGGCGCCTTATGTACTGGTTATTTATCAAAATTATTGGGCAAACGAAAATTATTTATTGTCGCACTCGTGCTTAGTGGTTTGTTAACCGCCGCTTTCTTTTGGGTACCTCAGGGAAATATCACTGCCATTTTCATTTTAGGTTGTAGTGCTGAATTCTTTGCTGCCATGATGCCAACGTTATTCTTTACCATGTTAGGCGACTCTGCTGACTTCTCTGAATGGAAAAATGGTCGCCGGGCAACTGGCCTTATCTACTCGGCGGGAACCTTTGTACAAAAAACTGGTGGTGGTTTTGCTGGCGCACTAGTATTGGTGGTACTTGCTAGCTATGGTTATGACGGTATGGACAAAGCCACTATCGAAGCCTCCTTGCCTGGTATGCAATTACTGATGAGCTGGATACCCGCTGCCTTTGCTTTTGCTGGTGCGGCATTAATGATGTTATACCCATTAAGCTGTAAACAAAATCAACAAATAGGTGATGAATTAATACAACGTAGAGCAGATTTAGTCGCTGCTTAGCCATAGCAGTTTGGTATAGCTAGCGATAATGAGTTCAAACATGAATAGCTAAATTATAATAATAAAAAAAGAGCGTTTACTATATATGATCAGTGTTAGAGAAAAAATAGCCTATGGCTTAGGCGATACCGCCAGTAACATTATTTTTCAAACCGTAATGATGTTTTTATTACTATTTTATACCGATGTTATGGGGCTATCACCGGCGGCCGTTGGTACCATGTTTCTTGTGGTTCGGCTAATAGACGCAATAACAGATCCGCTCATGGGTAACCTTGCCGACAACACTAAAACCAAATGGGGCCAGTTTAGACCCTACTTACTATGGCTTGCTTTTCCCTTTGCCATTATCAGCATATTGGCTTTTACCACGCCGGATTTACCCGACGATACTAAAATAATTTATGCTTTTGTCACTTATACCTTATTAATGATTGCCTATACCGCCATTAACATTCCTTATTGTGCACTAGGTGGGGTCATAACTGCCGATGCAAAAGAGCGAGTTACCGTACAATCTTACCGCTTTGTTTTTGGTATGTTAGGCGGCGTTATTGTCGCTGCAGCCACGTTACCCATGGTGGAGTTTTTCGGCAATGGTGATAGCGCCAAAGGCTATCAAATGACTATGATAGCAATGAGTTCACTGGGCTTAATATTGTTTTTGTTATGCTTTTTAGGTACTAAAGAGCGAGTTAGTTTACCTGAAAATCAATCCTCATCATTTAGAGAAAACCTGCAATCTTTATGGCAAAACGATCAATGGCGCATCTTATGTATGGCCGCGTTATTTTTGCTAACAGGGCAAGTGTTACGCTTTACCCTAGCCATTTATTATGTGAAATACTTTCTTGGTCGTGAAGACTTAATTACTTCCTTCCTTACTTTAGGCGTTATTGCCAGTATGATTGGTTGCGCGGTCGCCCAACCCTTGGCAAAGCGGGTTTGTAAAATTAAGGCTTATATCGCTCTTCAAGTAATCTCAGCAACCATATGTTTATTTAGTTTTTTCATTGGCGAAGAGCAAATTGTTTTAGCCTATATTGCTTTTATCGCTTGGAAGTTCTTTTTAGATATGGCGACGCCCCTGTTATGGGCGAAAATGGCTGACACCATTGATTATGGTCATAAAAAAACCGGTATTCGTATTACTGGCATGGTTTACTCCGGTGTTATATTTTTCATTAAAATGGGCGTAGCTATTGGTGGCGCACTAGCTGGTTGGTTATTAGCATTTTATAACTACCAGGCAGATGTTGCACAAACAGAAGCCACCAAACAAGGGATATTATTATCCTTTACCGTTTTACCGGCGTTAGGCTCATTTGCTGTAGCTTGGATAATGCGCAAATACACCTTAACAGAACAGAAAGTAGTTAAAATTCAAGCACAATTAACGACTGCTACTAGTTAAGATATCAGTAAACATGTTAGAATTTTATCGTTACAATTCAAAGTATTTAACACTACATTGCGCAACTTAGGAATAACATGGCGACTATATACGAAGTTTCAAACCTGGCGGGAGTTTCCTTAGCAACCGTTTCTCGGGTGATAAATAAAAACTCTCGAGTCAGCGATAAAACACGCCAAAAAGTTTTAGACGCCATGGCAGAACTAGGCTACCGCCCTAATTCTATTGCGCAATCATTAGCGTCCAATAGAAGCAACAGTGTTGGCATATTAGTTTCAGAATTACATGGTCCTTTCTTTGGTCAAATGATGGCGGGCATCGAGGCTGAATTAAGAGCCGCTGGCAAACATGTCATTATTACCTGTGGTCACAGTGAAGAAGATAAAGAGAAGGACGGCATTGAGTTTCTGATCAGCCGAAATTGTGATGCCATTATCTTACACGTCGAGGCAGTCAGTGATGCTTACCTGATTGATTTGTGCAAAGGTAAAATGCCGGTATATTTCATGAGTCGATTAGTTGAAGGTTTAAATGACAACTGCATTAGCTTAGATAATGAATTAGGCGGCTACTTAGCAACCCAGTCAGTATTAGAACAAGGGCACTCAGCTATTGCCTATATCGCAGGACCAGAATTTAAGGCCGATTCAAAAGACCGATTAGCGGGTCATAAACGAGCACTTGCAGATAATAATATAGCGTTTAGTGACACGCTATATTTTGAGGGTGACTTTAAAGAAACTGGTGGTAGTGACGGCTTAAAATGTTTCATTGAGAGTAAACAGGAGTTTAGCGCTTTAATTTGTGCCAATGATGAGATGGCTTCGGGAGCAATAACATATGGCAGAGAGCAAGGGCTCTCCTTACCTAAAGATCTATCAATAATAGGCTTTGATAATATCATTTTTGCACGACATACCTACCCTAAATTGACCACCATAGATAATCCGGTAAATTTAATGGGCCATATGGCGGCAAAGTTAGTATTGAAAAATATTTATAAACAAAAGGATATGTCAATTACCCATTCTTTTGAACCGACACTTATTACCAGAGATTCCGTAATTAACAAAAGCTAGCCTAGTTGCTAATGCAGTTGAAAAACAAATACCTTTGAACGAGAAGTAACACAAAAGATGATGACCTCACAAGATACTCAAGTAATTAATCTGATTGCTGATATTGGCGGCACCAATATCAGATTAGCGATTACCGAAAATAATAACATCACAGAAATCCTTAGCTATCAATGTGCACAATTCCCAAGTTTGATTGATGTTATTAGCCACTATCTAGTAGAAAAAAAACTGACTAATGCCAGTATAAATGCTTGTCTGGCAATAGCTTGCCCCGCTGACGATGATTTAATTTCGATGACCAATTTACCTTGGCAGTTCTCTCAAAAAGAACTTAAAGCAGAGCTAAAGCTTAATAAATTAATGTTAATCAATGATTACACCGCTATTGCGATGGCAATTCCCATGTTAACAGATGGACAAAAAGTAAAGATTGGTGGTGGCGAACCTATAGCGAATAAACCTATAGCCGTTTGTGGACCAGGAACAGGCTTGGGCGTTGCTAACTTAATTCCTGTCAATAACAATTGGCATTGTTTGAGTGGCGAAGGCGGACATATTGATTTCGCCCCTGTTGATGAGCTTGATATTCAAATATTGCAATACTTAAAAACGTTTAAGAAGCGAGTATCTTATGAACAACTACTTTCTGGCTATGGCTTAGAGCAAATATATCAGGCATTAGTAGTTATTAAAAGTGAAGACTCATCAGTCCCCTCTGAAACTAAATTAACGGCGAAAGATATTAGTGCACAGGCTATAAATGGCAGCTGCCCATTGTGTCAGCAAGCCTTAGCTCAATTTTGTAAAGTACTGGGTAGTTTTGCTGGTAATCTCGCTTTAACGACCGCCTCTCTTGGTGGTGTTTATATTGCTGGCGGTATTGTGCCTCGCTTTATTGACTATGTTAAAGACAGCGAGTTTAGAGCGCGTTTTGAAACTAAAGGTCGTATGTCTCATTTAAACCAACATACGCCTACTTACGTTATTACTGAAAGCCAACCGGGTTTAATCGGGGCTGCGGCTTATCTTCATCAAGTTTGCCAATAATATAAAAAGTAGTATTGCCAAATACAAAAAAGCTCAAGCAATGCTTGAGCTTTTATCTTTACGCGCTAGCTTAGATAAGCAGCCTAAAACGGCATTTTCATACCTGGTGGTAATTGCATACCGCCAGTAAGTGCGCCCATTTTATCTTTGTTCTGCTCTTCAACACGACGTACTGCATCATTTACTGCAGCAGCAAGTAAATCTTCAATCATGTCTTTATCATCGTCCATTAAGCTGTCATCAAGCTCAACACGACGCACACTGTGGCTACCAGTCATAGTTACTTTAACCATACCAGCACCGGCTTCACCAACCACTTCCATTTTAGCTAATTCTTCTTGCGCTTTAGCCATTTTGGCCTGCATTTGTTGGGCTTGCTTCATTAAGTTGCCCATTCCGCCTTTCATCATGTTCTATCTCCAATATTGCTAGGTTGACTATTTTATACTTTGATTGTGCTATTTTACCTGAAATACAGCAAGTTTTGAACGTAAATGAAATGAATTTATTCCGTTAGGACATTGCCTATTTCACAAATAAAACTTAGCTTTCGCGTGGCGAGATACTCTCTTCATTTAAACTTGCTTGAAATGTGTCTTGTAAAGCGATAACCACAGCATCTTCTTTTAATAACGCTTTAGCATAATCAAGTCGCTTGTCATTAATTTGCACTTGAATCTGATAAGGGTCAGCTACCGTTTCTTCAACAATTGCGAGGGTAACGGTAACTTGCCGAGATAGAAACTGACAAATATAACTTTGTAACTGTTGTTGAGCGACCTCGGTATATAAATGCCGAGTTGCCTGATCTAATTTAAGAATTAAATTATCATCAGTAGACTCTTCACTAATAGTTGCATGTATTGCTAATTGACGAATACGCGCGGTAAGTTGCATAGAATCAATCATATGCGCCCACTTATCAACTTGATTCGCTTTTGTTATTTTCGCAGGATCAATATTATCTTGATGAAAGGGTACTTCTGGCTCTGGCGCTATAACAACACTTTCCGTTGCTGCTACTTGTGAGTCAACCGGTGTTTCGCTAACGCTGTTTTTATTACTATCTAGGTTACTAGACTGACGCAGAGCTGCGTCACTTGGCTTTTTTGTTTGCTTCTCCAACTCTTTCTTTCGACTACGAAGCATATTCCGTGTCGCGAGTACTGAGGCTACAGGACTATCAATACTTAGAGACCCTTCTTGCTCATGAGTAATAGGTGGCGTTGAGCTTTGTTGCTCGTTATTAATGGGGATTACTGATGTTTGCTCTGAAATAACAGCTTTTTGCTGCGGAATAACTAAAGCTTGAGAAGCAACTTGTTGGCTCGGAGCTTGGCTTGAAAATACCCCAGCGCTATTTTTAAGATCGACAGCTTGTTGCTCGATGGTCAGCATTTCATCATGCAATTGCTCTTGTTGAATATTGTCCGAACTAGTAATAGGTTCAATGTCAGTCGCTTGAATTTCAGGCACAGACTGAGTGGCTACTACAGCTGGGCTCTCTATTTTTGACTCAAGAGCAGGGGTTTTAGGTAAATCCACCGCACCTGTCGGCACTTTAGCTGGCTTTATCAGCTCTACATCGTTGAAGTTAACCTCGTTGCCCAGGGTATTATTGGTGATAACTGATTCATTGCTAAGTTGTGGCTTTTGCATTGGCTTAAAAGCAAGCAAGCGCAATAAAGTCATATCAAAAGCTGCTTGCTCATCAAAAGCATAAGGTAAATCTTTGCGGCCATTAAGACTTATTTGGTAATAAAGCTGCACATCTTCGGCTGACATAGCTTTACTAAACTTCTTCTGTAGTGCTAATAAATCAGCAGGTAAATCAAAATGCTGGTCAACTATTTGCAGCAAAGCTATTTGATGAAATAACTGAATTAACTCTGCAAATAAGCGGCTATAACTTGGTGCATATGAGGCTATTTCTTGTGATAAAGCCATTAATGCTTGGCTGTCTTGTTTTAATAAAGCAATGACCAGTTGGTAAACCCAGTTTTGGTCGATACCACCAAGCATCTGCTGAATATTAACTAAGCTTATACTTCCTCGCCCTTGAGCAATTGCTTGATCTGTTAAACTCAATGAATCACGCATACTGCCACGGGCGGCTTTAGCGAGTAAAGTCAAACAACCTAGTTCATGGCTGACTTGTTCATGAGATAAAATTTCAGCGAGCTTTTCTTCAATTTGCTTAACCGTTAGAGCTTTTAAGTGAAACTGTAAACAACGTGATAAAACAGTAACGGGTAGCTTTTGTGGATCAGTGGTCGCTAAAATAAACTTTACATGTTCGGGCGGCTCTTCAAGCGTTTTTAATAAGGCATTAAAACTATGACGAGATAACATATGCACTTCGTCTATCAGGTAAACTTTAAATCGACCTCTGCTTGGTGCATATTGAACATTATCAAGAATTTCACGGGTATCATCGACTTTAGTTTTAGAAGCAGCATCAATTTCTAGTAAGTCAACGAAGCGACCTTGGTCGATATCGATACAGGCATCACATTCTCCACAAGGCTTATCGGTAATACCAATTTCACAATTAAGGCTTTTAGCAAAAATTCGTGCAATGGTCGTTTTACCGACACCTCGCGTGCCAGTAAAAAGGTAAGCATGATGCAAGCGCTGTTGAGATAAAGCATTGGCAAGCACGTTGACAACATGCTCTTGGCCCATCAATTGTTGAAAATTTTTAGGTCGCCATTTTCTCGCTAAAACTTGATAACTCATATTAAATTACTTTTTGATTCAGTGACAAATTATTCGCCTTGATACTGAAGAAGCGAATAAGGGGTGATATTAATATCTGCAAGGCGTTTTTCGCCACCTAAATCAGGTAAAGATATAACAAAACCAGCATCTTCTACTTGCGCACCAAGACGACGGATCAATTTAGTTGTTGCCTCAATGGTACCGCCAGTAGCTAATAAATCATCAATGATCAGTACTTTATCTGCTGAAGTTAGCGCATCTTGGTGAATTTCTAAGATATCTTCACCATACTCTAATTGATAAGCCTGTGCATAGGTATCACGAGGTAACTTGCCTGGTTTTCTAACAGGAATAAAGCCTATATTCAGTGCAAGCGCTAAAGGTGCGCCAAAGAGGAAGCCGCGAGCCTCAGTACCAACAACCTTGGTAAAACCTTTATTTCTGTAGGTATTGGCTAATAGCTCAATGGTTAAAGCAAAAGCCTCTGCATCTTCTAATAAGCTGGTGACATCGCGAAACATAATGCCTTTAACGGGATAGTCAGGGACAGTGTGTATAGCATTGAGCAACTGTTGTTGTTGGGTATTATTCATGATTTCGAAGCAGAAAACCTTAGATTGGCTCTCTGTAATAGTAATAAATAGATATGCAAATCATAAAGCAATTCTGCTATTTTTTATAGCGATAAAAGGCCTGCTTGAGCAATTTTATGAATTAACTTGCAAGCTCTCACTCTCTAAGCTCGAATCACTGAATTCTGTAATCAAATTTAGCAATAACTCTTTATTAATTGGCTTATCGATAACGCTATCAAACAGCGGGAATTCGGGTAAAGCTTTAAGGCTATGAATGCCCTGGGTAGTCATAAAAATGATTTTTGTATCGGCAAGTTCTGGGATGTTTTTTAAATTTTTAGTAAGCTGCAGGCCATTCATTAAAGGCATTAAATGATCGATAATATAGAGCTGGTAATTACCTTGTTGTGCTTTACCTAAAGCATCTAGACCATTAACCGCTTTATCAACATTATGCCCCTGAGAGATGAGTAACTCTGTTAGTAAATCCTGAACAGTTTTTTTATCATCAACAACTAATATATTCATATACATTTTTAAAAGTGATAGCTAATTTGGCGCGGATCTTACCCTATAATTATTTGAGTTTATAGGGTAATCGTAGATCAAAGATGAAACAAAATAATTTCAACGTAACGTCTTGTTAGCACTAATGTATAATTTCATTGCCAAAGACTTACCTTTACTTAGACAGTTTGAGCTTTTGACGCTTAGGGTTGGGTGTGCTATTTGGGTTAACATAAACATTACTTACATTAGGTCTTGCCCCTTCTACCCATGGCGATGAAGGCTTAGCTTTAGTCGTTTTATTTGTATTATTTGGTTTTTTCTTAGCGTAATTACCTTTTTCATTGCCTGGTTTCGCAGGTTTATCTGTTGAACTAACTATTTTCTTAGTTCTTTCGACATGATATTTTTTATCAATGGCCTGTAACAGATTACGTAAGACCTGATCTTTACACTCCCGATAATGTTTATGGTCAACTTTACGTGCAAAAGCACTTAATTCAGGCTTGCTAAGACGAAAGTCAACTGTTTCTAGCAGAGCAATTAATTGCTCTGCTTGTAGATTAAGTGCTATTTTAAGTTTTGTTAAAATAATATTATTAGATAGTCGCTTCTCTGGTATCGCCTGAGCGCCAGGTTTTTTACCACGTTTTTCGTTGATAAAACCATTGAGAAATATTGCTAATTTAGTATCGAATAGAGCAACAAAGTCGCTATCATCATCTTTTTTCAGCCATTGACTTATTTGTTCACGGCTTACTTCTTCACCTGTCGAGGCAAAGATCGCTACCATTTGTTTATCATTAAAATTAAAGGTATAACGCAAGCGGCGTAAAACATCATTATTGTTCACGGTAATATCCAGTACATAAGCATAAGGTCGCTATTATACACACTAAGGCTAAGTGCTAACATAACTGTTAGTGAAATACTTCTCTGCTAAAATGCAACTGCTTACCTGAGGTCATTAACGTTTTGAAGTCATGCTGATTAATACAAAGTAGTGTTTCATGATCTCCTGCCTCGAGGTAAACTTTTGATAATTTAGCTAACTCTTGTTCACAAACCATACTCAAATGATACGCATCAGCTGCTGGGGGTACAGCGCCAGGATTACAATCAGAAAAGACTTGATAGACTTCCTGCTCTTTCATTAATTGATAGCTACCATGTAGATTATCATTAATTACAGATAGGTTAATTTTATCAGCCGCGGGTAGTATCGCCATCAATTTTTTGTCTTCATGGTTTTTTAACAACACCGCCTTGGCTATTTGCTTCAATGATATTGAAGCCGTTATTGCCGTGCCAACTGAGCTATTACTGTGGAAGTGATCTACTTCTTGGTAGGGAATACTATTTTCGTTCAAATAACGAGTAAATCTGGTTGAAGTGTTCATTTAAACCTCATATACAATAGGTACTCTTATTACAGTATAGCTATATAAGCAGCAATTTACTTCCCCGCTAGTCGAGTGTATCTCAGGCTGTATATTAGCAACAAAAAACGGGCCTTAGCCCGTCTTATATACTACTTAATAATAAGTGAGGGGGTTAGCCACCACACTTTTTACTTTTTTCTTTCATTTTACCTTCACCGCACTTGCCTTCGCCACATTTACCTTTTTTAGCGGCTTTCATTTTACCTTCGCCGCACTTCCCTTCACCACATTTACCTTTTTTAGCGGCTTTCATTTTACCTTCACCGCACTTTCCTTGTTCATGGTTTGTCATCTTACCTTCACCACACTTACCTTTTGTGGCAGCTTTCATTTTACCTTCACCACATTTCCCTTCTCCACACTTACCTTTTTTACCATCTTTACTTTTACCTTCACCACATTTAGTATCCGTGTGTTCCGCAGCAAAAGTGACTAGTTCATTGGCTGCAAAAGGGTTGGACTCTGCCTTAACAACATTACTGGCAAAAAGACTAAACGCAAGTAGGCCAAGTACCGCTGCTAGTGATGATTTCTTAACTATATTCATGATTTATTTCCTTTTATCTTTACTTATTTATATGTGATCTCATTATTATTGAGATTTAGTTATATGACTTTTTACATAGACCTGTACGAGCAAATAAAAATTTCATCATAGTAAAATTTAGGCAATAAAAAACCAGCATACCGTAAGAGATATGCTGGTTTTAATACTAATAGTTAACTAAACGCTAAGCGCTTAAACTAAATAGTAACGTTCTTGCGTTTAGCCGTGTCAACAATAAAGCTTTTCCAACCTTTAGCAGATCTACGTGTGCCAGGGTCTTTCATTGCTTTTTGAATAGCGGAATAGGCTTTCTTGTATTTTTCAAGATAGAAATACGATTCAGCAATGCTCATATGAATTCGGCCTTGATTTGAGACGCCTAATTCAAGTGATTTATTCAAAGCAACGATAGCTTTAGCAAACTGCTCATCTTGTTTTAACAACATACCTTGTTTACGATAATGTTTCGCATTATTAGTCATTTTGGCTAATTCACCATAATAACTTGCGGCTTTATCAATATGTTGTGCAGAATGCCAAGCATTAGCTAAAGTAGCGATATTTTTATCGTCACGTTTAACCAGACCCGAAGCTATATGCTTTTCTAACAATTTAGCAGCCTTAAAAGGCGCTTCAGATTGTGAGTATAAGCTTGCTAGTGTCTTTATTTGACTTTCTTTCTCCAAGTGACCAAGTTTATAAGCTAAGTCGAGTGTTTGTACTGCTTTATCATAATCTTCGACGAGTAAATAAAACATTGGCAATTGTGTCCACCACTGTTTATTTTCCGGGAAGATCTGAATAACCGTCTCTAAAACCTTAACAGCATCTTTATACATTTTACGTTCATAGTAAGAAGTAATTTTCAAGATGTATGGGTTTTGATTATGCTTATCACCAAAAGCAGCAATCGCTTTATCAGCTGGTTCAATCACTTTATCTAGTTGCTTTAATGAATAATACGCATTAGCAATTTTAATATAGGTTTGACCATCTTCTTTACCAGAGAAATCCATCCATGCATAATAAGTCTTCAACGCGCCTTTATAGTCTTTGGTTTGCATTTGCATGTCACCCAATAACTTTAAAGACTCGCTTTGATCGACTTCATTAAGCAAATCTGGCTCAATCGCTTTTTTCAGATAATCAATGGTTTTCTGCTCATTGTCACCTAAAGTAGCGTACATAACAGCAACCATACGCGCAACATAAGCTTTGTCATAAGCCTTTGATGCTTCTATATCCAACAAAATAACTAGAGCACCTTTGATATCGTCCGCACTATAAGCTTCAAAAGCTTTTTGTACTTTCTTACCAACACGTGGTCCAACAAGTTGTGTTTTACGCTTCTTTTTCTCAGTTTTTTCTGCTCCAGCAGCTTCTGCATAGTTTGCAAACGGAGCTTGGGCAACAAGTAACGAAGCAACGACAACTAGAGAAGTAGATAATTTTTTAAGTTTTAAGTTTTTAAACACAAATTTATTAAACATAACTAATCACCTCCCATTTTGAAGTCAAGTTGAACGGTTAAGCCTGTTTGTACTAAAGGTACACCATCAACAATCTTCGGCTTGTATTTCCACTTTCTAAGTGCACGTCTAGCTTCTTTATCAAAAACACGCTTAGGTTTAGCTTCTATAACTTTAACATCCTCAACACCACCAATTTTGTTGATGGAGAAAGAAAGGATTACATAACCTTCTTTACCATCTCGAGCAGCTTGAATCGGGTACTTAGGCTCGATACGTACGATCGGTGTAGCATCGCCATCACGTCCCATACCTGCTCCAGGAGCAGACAAACCAGTTGATGCGCCTGACATCTGTACACTCGGCATATTGAAGTTTAAACCACCAGTATTATTGCTGGTTTCAGGCTCCGGTGTTTGCTGCTTCGGTGGCGTTTTAGGCGGCGGAGGCGGCGGCGGCGGTACACGTCGACGCTGTTCTGCTGCAGACTTTGGCGGCGTAGTATTTACTTCTACGATAATATTTTCTAGTTGATCTTCTTTGCTTCTATCTCCGCTAGAAACAAGGAAAGCCATAAAAGCAAATAAGCCAAAGGAAACTACAGCGCCTAGTAGTATTGATCCTAAAAAGCGAACCATATTACTACCCCTTTGCAGCCGCGATAGAAATTCGGTCTATGCCAGCCTCTTTAATTGCATCCATTACTGTAACAACAACACCGTGTTTGGCTTCTTTGTCAGCTTGAATGATAACAACATCGGTAGGTTGCTCAGCAAGTAATTTTTCAATTCTTGCACCAACACGTTCAATGTCTACTCGACCTTTGTCTAACCAAATTTCACCATTCTTTCTAATTGCAATAAAGATATTGGCATTTTTTTGTTTAGTTTGATTCGCCGCTTTAGGTTTATTTACTTCAATACCCGCTTCTTTTACAAAAGAAGTGGTTACGATGAAGAAGATCAGCATGATAAATACGATGTCTAACATCGGTGTCATATCAATCATTGCTTCTTCGTCCTCACGGATTTTTTTACGTGCCATGAATAGTTCTCTCTAGTGATGAGGTAAACTGTCAACCAGTTTAGCCTTTGCTAGTTTAAGTTTAGCGTCTAATCTTGAGCTAAAGAACACACCAGATAACGCTGCTACCATACCCGCCATAGTCGGAATAGTTGCTTGCGATATACCAGCGGCCATTAGACGCGGATTACCAGTACCTTGTTCAGCCATAACTTCAAATACGCCGATCATACCGGTTACTGTTCCAAGTAGGCCAATAAGAGGACACATTGCCACTAAGGTTTTAATGGTAATCATGTTCTGTTCAAGTTTTACTGCTGCTTCGGAGATCCAAGTTTCTCTAATTCGATGTGCATACCAAGACGTAGTGTCTTTACGAGCTTCCCAATTAGCGATAATACTATCTCTAAGTTTTGGGTACTCTGCTGATAAGAACCAAAAGCGTTCAATCATCAGTATCCACATTAATAAGAGTGCGAAGGCAACAGCATAAAGAACGTTGCCACCTGTCGCAATAAAACCCCTGACAGATTCCCAAAGCTCTATCAGGAATAACATTATTTAGACCCCTTCTCTGCGATTGCAGCGATTAGACCTGCGCTTTGCTCGTCTAGTTTTTGTAAAATAGACTTACTTTTACCAGCAACAATTGAGTGTAATAAGATAAGTGGTAATGCACAAATCAAACCTAATGCCGTAGTTACGAGCGCTAGAGAGATGTTACCCGCCATAATTTTTGGATCGCCGGTACCAAACAACATAATGGTTTGGAAAGTCATAATCATACCGATTACTGTACCTAATAGACCCATAAGTGGGGCAATAGCCGCAAACATTTTGATTAGGTTAACACCACGGTCAACTTGTGGGGTTTCACGAAGAATTGCTTCATCAAGTTTCAATTCTAACGTTTCAGCATCCGCTGATTGGTTATCATAGAATACTTTAAGCAAACGACCTAGTGGGTTATTTTCATTTGGCTTATCAAGATTTTTCTCTTGCGTTTTAATGCGAGAACTCATGCCACCTAAAACGATTAAACGTTCAAGTACGATAATAAGACCAACAATGAATAATACTGTGATTGCGTAACCAACTTCTTTACCTTCATGGAAGAATTGCTCAAGGGTTTTCTTACGTGTTTCAAGTGATAAGATAGCACCTTGTGAAGGATCGACATAAAGCGCAGCATAACCAGAAGTTAAACCAGCAAAGTCTTCTGCTGTTTCATTGATATAGCCGTCTGGTTGTTTAGGTAGCGGCTGAACTTGACTAACTTCATCATTGTAAGTTAAGTAACCCTTATCTGAAATTAAGTTAAAGGTACCAATACGAGTAATCGTTTCAGTCGATTTAGTGCCATCTAGGTTAGTTACATCAACGCTAAATCTTGAGATCTTTCCAGATTCAGTCATTTCTGTATGTAAAGCAAACCATAATTCTTCCAAATCAGCGATGTTTGGAATTTCTTTTGAGTTAGCAATACGGTTTAACGTTGCGCCACGGTTAGGAAATTCAGCACTGACAATTGAAGTACTAATTTGACCAAAGGCATTAGCGGCTGCGGCACGTGAAACACCGAACATTTCACCTAAAGTACCGGTCGCATTGTCTAATTCAACTGACTTTTGATTGATAGTGATTTCATTCGCTGCATAGGCTTTAGTTAATCGCTTGTTACGTGCTTGCTGACTTGTTAACTCATTTTTAGCTTTATTTAATAAAGCCGATTTGTCAGCGCGTGCTGATAAAAATTCAGCTTCACGTTTTTTATCAAGTTTAGCTTCAGATACACGGTCAGCTTTTACTTGTTTTAATAAATCGTCTAATGAGTTTGCTTGAGTTGTAGCTACAAAACCGGTCATTAAAGAGGCTGCTAGCAATACAAAATTTAAAACTTTTTTCATTATTTCGCTCCTGCTGCAAATACTGGTAATCTAGTTAGGTCAATTGGCAACTGCTTACGCGCCATGCGGACAGCATCAGTAATAGGTTTTAAGTACTCATCACCTAACTTTTCCCATGCACGTGTTTCATTGTTCCATAACCAAGAATTTTTAGCATCAAGTGATTGTGCAACTAAAGCAATTCGGCCCATATGAACGAAATCAGCGGTAAGCTTGCGATCACCTAAGTCAAGTTCGCCTTGATATGCATCAAAAATGCCACCGTAACTTGCTTCAATTTCATAAGCTTCAAGTACTAAACGAAATTGCTCAGAAACAGTAACGTTTGAATCGTTCATAACATCACGAAGATTAGCAACACGCTCTTTACGACGGTCGATGTTCATTGGTATATCTAATTCAATGAATTTATCAAGAGCGTCAATCATCTTGTACATTAATGGTACAACACCCTGCTTAACGCCATCAATACTATCAATTTGCTTCTGTAATGAAACTATTCTGATTTTTTGATCATCAACCATACGCTGTACATGGTCGTTATAACCACGTAACACGTCAGCTTCATCAACTGTATTACGATACTCACCAAGAAGATCTTGCGTTTGCTCGTAGATGCTGTTGACTTTAGCTTGTGACTTTGCAGATTGCTTGAAGATTTTCGCTTCAGCTTTTTGAAGGTCTGTTAATGCATCAGCAGCAGCGATATTGCTACCAGCTAGTGCTAGTGCGCCAACCATCGCTGTCGCGATGAGGCTTTTCTTACTTACTTTGGACATAGTTCCCAACCATTGCTATTTTAATCTTGATAACCCTTCCTAACAAAGAATTTGTTAAAACATGATTACCGCGAATATAAAAGTCTGTCGTTTTTTTAAATGTAACTTTTTATGAATACAACTGAGCAATAGTCCCAAATGACAGCTGGGCTGTCAAGGCGAGACTTTAAAACAGATTGTATTACTTTTTAACGTTATACAATTATTAACGCTAAATTGTATCGCTTTGCTAACAAAATTACTCAAATCACTATAAGTAAGCTGAGGGACAAAAATTTTGTAGATGTATGTTTTACTAACATCTTCGTAGTAAGTCAAATTTATTTATAGTTTCAGCCTGTTTTTCAAGCAATAAATACTGATTTAGCCTTTAAAAACTTAAATTACAAAGTTGTTTTTGAAAAGTATACCTAAGCCTTATTTCACTATTGTCTGGTAATTTCGTCGATTTAATAAAACACAGTAAATGAAGTTGGCCGATGGAATACAAGGTATATAATATTTGACTATTTTTGATTGATTAATTTTTTATATAAAAACTGAGTCAAAGCGTAGTTCGTAGCAAGTGGTTATTATTTAAAGAATTGAATATAAATCTCAATAATAGAGTTATTCCTGCCTGGTAATAATAGCTGTGCATTTATTTGACAGTGGTTCCTTCTATGGAGGGCTAATACTCTTTAAAGGGTACTTACTTAGAATACAAGCGTAGATTCTCTATCGATAGCTGAAATGAAGCACTATGTTTTAGGATGGTATCTTTTATAAATATTTGAGTGGGAAATAGTTCACTTTAACCATGAAATAGGCCTTATCGATAATGGAATTAAGGGCTACTTAGGCATTTTCACTACATAAAAAAACCGATAACAAGCTTTTCAATCACCGTACATAGTAAGCGTAAACCCGCTATTACCTGCTGTGCAAGCTCCTAGAGCTTCAATTACCACAAATCAATAACTTAATAATACCCTGTCTATTTACTGCTTAGGAAGGAACATAGCCACATATACTTTACCAACATGTATAAATATCAATAATATCATTTTAACGACATTTAAAATTCAAAAAATTTTATTTCTAAATTAAATTTTAGATAATAAAAAAGCCATTCAGATTATCTGAATGGCTTTTTGAGTAGTTTAAACATTATAACTAATTATCTAGCTATTTCATAAACTAATGACTAGTTTTAGAATGTAGCAGTCGCTTTAACATACAAGTATCGACCAGCTAAATCATACGAAGAGTTAATAGTGTTCGATGAGTCATAGTTAGTTAGATATGGAGGTAGCTCATCAAACAAGTTACGCACACCAGCGGAAATGGTGTAAGTATCATTGATGAAATAAGTGCCTTGAATATCAGTATAAACAATTGAATCAGCTACTGAGTCTAAAGTAGTATCTGTTGCAGTAAGATCTTCACCTTCAGATTGGTAACGAACAGTAAGGTTTGCTGCGTAATCATCAGTTGAGAAGTTAAAACCTAAGTTAGTTCTCCACTCAGCAAAAACGGCTGTGTTTCCTTCCCACTGATCAGCGGCAACCTTTCCAGCAGCTTCAACCGTATCACTACCTTCTGTAAGCGTGTAATCATACTTCATTAAGTAGGTACCGTTTAAAGTTGTACTAAATGTACCACCTAACAAGTCCATGTTATAACTTAAGTCAAAATCAATACCTGACGTTTCAAACGTTGAAAGGTTAGCGTTAGTTACTAATACACCTGAAAGAACTTCACTTACGTTACGACGAGGTGATGTTGGGTGAGGAGGCGTATCTAAAGGACCATACTTACCGCCTTTAATTAAGTCACATAATGGGCTTGAGAAGCCAACACTGTTATAACACTCCATAGCGATGTTATCTACGCCAGCAGTACCGATACCTTTCTCTATTTCGATATTAAAGTAATCAAATGCGATGGTGAAATCTTCAATACCAGAGTAAACAATACCGGCAGTCAAGCTGTTTGATTCTTCAGGCTCTAGCTCAGGGTTACCACCTACGATTGCATTTGATTGCGTATCAGAGTTAAAGTCAGCTGGTAGGCCATCTGCAATACAGTTAGCTTTAAGTGTTGCATTTGAGCTTAGTCCATAATCCCAACAAGGATCTGTGTACGTTAATGCTGATTGCTCTTGGGGATCAAATAACTCAGTAATACTTGGCGCTCTAAAGCCTTCAGCAATTGTTGCACGAGTTAATAAACCATCTACAGGTTCCCACTCAAAACCAAATTTTGTGCTTGTGCCTTTTTTCGATTGATTGCTGTAATCAGAGCTTCTTACCGCTGCTGTAAACGTTAGACGCTCAGCAAAAGGAACGCCAGCTAAGATTGGGAAATTAAATTCTGCATAAACTTCCTCAACAGTATAATCACCTTCAGTTCTTACACCTGCTTGACCGTATACTTGGCCTAATGCTTCAGCACCATCTGGTTCATTTAAGTATGACTCTGTACGACGTTCAACACCAGTTGCCCACTGAATAGCGCCACCCGGTAATTCGAAATTACCCAAGTCACCCGTTAAGTTAGCTAAAAACTGCGTAGTACCACCTTTACGTACTGGAGAGAACGTTACTGAAGCAAATGCACTTTGCTCTGCAGTCATAGTGTGCTTAGCAAATGGGTTCCATAAACCCGGACACTTGTCATCAGCATCACATAAAGCTGGGTCTAAAAGTGTTTCTGTATTAGGGCGGTTAAGCTCACCTGTATTAATGCGTGCATCAACAAAACGTGAGTAGTTGTATGAAGCATCCCATGCCCAACCGTTGTCAAATTCACCTTCAAAGCCCATCACTACGCGGTAATCTTGAGTATCTTGTGAGAAACCACGACCACCACCTTCAGTAATACGACGGTTAATTGATAGATCTACACCGTAAATATTATCAGGGTGAGCAGCGGGTACTGGTGCACTCCAGAAAGTTGCTGCTGGTGCCATTTGTTGCTTTGATTGGCGGTTTGTAAAACCAGCTTCGGCAAATGCAGTAACTGAATCAGAAATTTCATAAGTAGAAGCGGCATTTACTGAGAATATTTTAACAGGTGTAACTAAATAACTTGTTGCTGAGTAGTTAAAACCATGATCCGCTGTATTAAATGGTACAGGTTGGCCGTCAAGAGTTACATATCGACCAGCATCAAGACCTAGAGGATTGTCAGTAGGAACGTTAACACGACCAAACTCAGAGTGTGATGAACCACCACAGTATGGTGTAGAACCAACGCCATCATCCCAAATTGGACATGCTGAGTAGGCTCTATCTTTTTGCATAACTTCTTGACGATCGGTGTAATCTACAGCAAATACAACATTACCTTTATCATTTGAGGCACCGGTTACGATTGAAAACTTAGTAGTTTCACCATCGCCTTCACCAGCTTGGTCGTATTGAGCGGTAATTTGCATACCTTCAAAATCTTTTTTAGTGATAAAGTTAATAACACCCGCAATGGCATCTGAACCATAAACAGTTGATGCTCCATCACGTACAACTTCGACACGTTCAATGAAAGATATAGGGATTGAGTTTAAATCACCAGAGTTAAAACGACGGCCATTAATTAGAACCAGTGTACGACCTGAACCCAACCCACGGAGTGAAGCTGTAGCCATACCCGCACTTGCGTTATTCACATTAGAGCCCAATCGTGCACCGTTAATCGCAGGAATTGTAGCAATAAAGTTTTCTAATGAAGTTACACCTGAAGCTTCAATATCAGCTGAAGTAAAAATACTTACTGGGCTTGCCGATTCCATATCTGTTCGTTTGATACGTGAACCTGTCACTTCGATTCTTTCAACATCTTCTACGCCTTCATCGGCTGCAAAAGTTGGAGCTGAAACTGCTGCTGCAGCGCCGGCACCAAACATCATCGCTAAACGGATGGCTTTAGCTACTTTACTATTGTTATACATGTTTACTCCCTGGATCACATAAGTGATTGGTTGTTTATTTGTTTGTTTTTTATTTTAAAAAGACTCAAGGCTATGCTGCCTCGTTAATCTTCATCAAGTCATATGACCTGATCTGTCGGTTAAGATAGTAAACGGGAATTAAGGGAACCGTCAATACAAAATACCAATCTTTTTTACACATAGACACATTAATACACATTAGCAGCAAATAAAGTAACTAACGTAATCGTTTGATTAAAAAGAAAATAACCGGAAAACACATGACTTAACTACCATGGATAAACGGTTATATAAGGTAGTATTAAATAGAATATCAGAGCAAAAACAAGGCGGTTTTGTATACAGATATTTACATTTAGGAGATGTAGAACTTAACATTGCTTACTTTTTATTGCTTTTACAATAATGTGGACCTATCGCCTTGGCTTAATGGGTTTGAGTACAAACGTACCGTCTTCGGCTTGTTGACGTCTACAATGAGTAAAAATTTGCGTAGAAGCTCTATTTCTGAAGAGGTGCTACTTTTTAAACATGTTTAACTTTGCACTCACCGATGTTGACTTAATATCCATCATAAATTGCTCTAAAGACTCCTCTTGATTTGTAACCTTATAAAATGGCAATTGACCGTTCTTGTTCACCATAGGTATAGGTATAGGTATAGGTATAGGTATAGGTATAGGTATAGGTATAGGTATATTTATCACATCACCTTTATCTGCCACAAAATTAAATTTTTAGCTTAATGAATAGTCTCTATTTTTAGAGTTTATCCAGTGCCAAAGTTTCTCTGCGAATCCCCCCACGATGAGTCAAATAAGTCATTAATAAAAAAAACTTAAAAAAAAGCCTAACAAGAAGTTAGGCTTTTGAATTTATTTAATAAATCAGAAGTAATTATTAAAAATTAACCGTTACGCCTGCATAAGCACGACGACCAATAAGGTCATACATTGGGTTATTTGTCCAACCCGCAGGTAATTTATCAAAGATATTACGAAGGCCCGCATTTACTTTCAAATGATCATTAACGATATAGTTAAATGATAAATCATGAGTAGTAACTGAAGGAATATAGCCAAGCTCTAAATCTT
The DNA here is from genome assembly GCA_022969215.1 of Colwellia sp. Classification (GTDB taxonomy): domain Bacteria; phylum Pseudomonadota; class Gammaproteobacteria; order Enterobacterales; family Alteromonadaceae; genus Colwellia. The sequence goes on from JALJPA010000031.1 coordinate 24,826, forward strand.
CAGGTGAACCACCGCCAGGTGATACATCATAAGTTACCACTCGGTCAATGTAGCGTGTCTGCCAAGTTACTGATAAATCATCTAAGCTATAAGTAGCTGACATACGTGCTTGCCACTCTGGATCACCAACTTCACCAAGTTCAACATTAATTTCATCCGGACGGTCTTGGAATTCAAATTGCTCTAACTCAAGCAATCTATTCACGAATAAGCTTAAACGTAACTCACCTGGAGCACCTAAACTCTCAAGACCAAGGTTATAACGCATTTCAACATCAATACCTGAAGTATTATATGCAGAAGCATTTAAGAAACCAGAACGAACTAAAGTAATATCATGCGATAGAGGGTCACGGTCAACTGCGCCACAATAAACAGCATCAGGACTACCGGTAGCATCTACACAGTTATCAGCAATATCTTGTGATTTTACTTCAATAATTGCATCTTCAATTTCAATATCGTAGAAATCTAATGTAACAGAAAAGCCTTCGATATAATCTGGCGTCCAAACAGTACCAAGAGTAAGTGATGTTGACTCTTCAGGTGATAACGCATCATTACCACCTGACATAGTATTAATACTTACATTATCATTTGCTTCGAATCCAACAGGAATCCCTAAGGCAGCACAGTTACCTACACGATCTGGATCGTCAAGGATATTATCTGCATCACACGGATCGCTTACACGAGCAAAACCCGGTGATTGTGGGCTAAATGCTTCAGAAATATTTGGTGCACGTACAGCTGCGCCATAAGTACCACGGAAACGTAATTCTTCAATAGGCGCATACATCAGGCCTACTTTCCATGCATCAACAGAGCCGGCATGAGAATAATCAGAATAACGGTATGCACCATCAAGTGTTAATTCTTCAGCTAAAAACTGTCCTGATAAAAGTGGTAAGCTAACTTCAACAAACATTTCAGTTACATCATACTGACCAAACTCATCCGGTGTTGCAGAGTTAGTAGTTGCACCACTTTTAGTTAATTCATCAGTAATAGTGGCTGATGATTCAGTACGGTATTCAAAACCAGCGGCAATACCAACAGCGCCACCAGGTAACTCAAAGAACGCACCAGTATCACCGGCTAAACTACCACCAATAACTTCCTGTTTAATCACATCTTTACGTGTTACATCAGCTGATACCCAGGCTAATGCTTCAGGAGAAGATTGAGCAAAACCAAATGGGTTATAAGCAACACAACTCGCTGCATCAACCGTGGCAGGATCACTGTAATCATCACCTTGAGCACTTGCTAGTTGACTACGACATACTGCCAGGCCTGTTTCAGGGTCAATAACTGAATCAATACCCGCAGCTAAGTTACCAGGAATCAAGTCATTTTCAGTTACACGGTTGTTACTTGTTTCACCATAGATATAAAATAATTCATAATCTAAATCAGTATCACCTAATGAGAAGTAACCATCCAAGCCACCAACAAAACGGAAAAGCTCACGAGTATGGTTAGAAGAACGGTTACCAAGTTCACCAAAGAACTTAGCCATTGAGGCCGTGCCCGTGCCACCTAGTTCAGCTCTAACGTCATCACTTAAGAAAGCGTTATCTTCAACATTAATACTGATATTACCAAAGCGGAAACTAGGTTGGAATTGTTGCTTTATATCAGCTCTTGTATATTTAAAATCGCCAAAGAAGTTAATATTCTCGGTAATTTCATAGTTTATAGTAGATCCAACTGTTGTACGTTCTACACCTGGGATATAGTTTTCGTAAGCTTCGGTAAAGAAACCTCGTTCTGCACAGCCTGATTCCATTTCACCGAAGGCAAAACTGTTATCCAAACCACGTTCACAGGCATCTTGTCTGTTGCCATTTTGATCAAAAGTAAATCGGCTGGCACCAAATGGATTCATCACACCAAAATCATTGATCATTTCAGAGCCAACGTTAGGGCGACGGAATTTATCAAAAATACCATCTTCTTCGGCAGTATTATCAGGATTAATTACTGTGCCCCAATTATCCCATTGACGAACAGCTGAAGACATCACTTCAGTGGTATCTTCAATCCCAGCGAAGAACGTAATATTACCTCGACCATCGGCAATGTCAGTACCACCTAGAACATTAAAGGTATAGTTTTCATTACCAACACCTTCAGTGGAATTACCACCCGTCATGTTAAATTCTAAACCATCAAAATCGTCTTTTAAGATTACGTTTACAACACCTGAAACAGCATCAGAACCATAAATGGCAGAAGCACCACCAGTAATGACTTCAACACGATCAATTAGTGCTGCTGGAATTGTTGATAAATCAACTTGAGAAGAACCAGGAGAACCGGCGACATGTCGTTTGCCATTAATTAACACTAAAGTACGTTTAGTGCCTAAACGGCGTAAATCAACAGAGCTAATACCTGCTTGAGCACCGTCGTTGTTATTACCGATAAGAGTACTTGTTGCGCCAATTGCTGGTAGTTCAGCCAACATGCTACCAAGGTCTGGATTACCAAAGCGCACTAATTCTTGCGCATCAATAGTAATTGTTGGAGATGGGGTAGATAATTCCGATCGTTTAATTCGAGAGCCGGTAACAGAAATTCGCTCTACTTCTTTAAGTTTATCTTCGTCTTCTGCTGAAAAAGCAGGTGCTGAGATTGCTGCGGCAGCACCAGCGCCAACGATCATCGCTAAACGGATGGCTTTAGCTACTTTACTATTGTTATACATGCTTACTCCCTGGATCACCTAGGTGATTGGTTGTTTATTTGTTTGTTTTTATTATAAAAAGCTTCAAGGCTATACTGCCTCGTTAACCTTTTAATCAAATCGTATGATCTGATCTGTCGACAAGAATATTAAACGGGAATTGCTCGAATCGTCAACACAAATAAAACCAAATGGTAACAATGAGGTAACATTCAACACATATTGACACATGCCGAAACATGAGGTTACACCTCGGTATTTTCATTCACATCACTATAAAGATAGACAAATAACAACTTGATTAATATACGGTTATTAACTTAATCAATTTCATTTAAATAATAAAAATTCATATTAATTGCATTTCTATAAAAAACACATCACTCTAAGTTTACAGTTTCACTACAAAAAACATTTAAACATTAAATAACATAGACTTAACAAAAATAACTTTACTTTAGTGAAATTAGTACCTTAAAGAAAACAACAAACAAAACAAAGATAACATGAACAAAATCAAACACATAGAAATACAAAAAACACAATGTACAATTATAATTACAAAGTGGCGATTTATTAATATTAAAAGTTTCTATTGAACGCCATATGCCACCATTTACTTAAGCGCTAGATACAGTTCAGCTTTATCATCAACTACGTTATAATTAGACTCCACACGACATAATCGCTCACTATATGACCAATAACAGACAACAAATAGCTATTCAGCGTTTATCAACTCTACTTGAGCATTTATCTGTACAAACAAAGCAAATTGACCAGTTAAACGCTAAAAACAAATCTCATTACCTTATAGAAAATAACAATCTATTCTCTAGACATCTATTTTACACTGAGAGTGATAAGTTTTCGCCCTACGCTAAAGAAGTTACCAAGCGCTTAAACGAGTTTTCTCGACTGTACAACTCAAGTGCTAACAACATTAATAAAGCAGAATTTGCGCTGTCATCATTACAACGCATAGAAGAGCAAATTTCGGCTTTAATGAAGGCGATACAGGCCAACCAAACAATGCATCAAGCTGCTCAGGTTAGTTTTGATGCTAGGAAGAAGGTTCGGGTAAAGTCGGCTCAAGTAAAGCAATTACAGCAAAATGACATTTACAATAAAATGGCAAAAAATGTTCTCCTTTCAAGTCATCAACTGCATCAGCAACTCAGTGAACATCATGAGTTCGAAAGAAGGCTAATGGCAATGATTAGTGAGCGAGAGCAACAGCGTATGAGAAGTAGAGCGAGTAATATTGACAAGCTTTCACAGGAAGTCCTTGCTTTACACCAACGCCTTGGACGTTGTCGAAAGGCTATTTCAGCCATAGAACAAAAAATAAAACTTGCGGAAAAGAAAAGCCTAAGATAGTAAGCAAAGCTTAACCTTATATATTCGCATTTTGTTTTAACTAAGGTTACTCTTTATGTTAGTTCTATTTAACAGTGCTATTTACTGCAATATATAAAGGGGTTTTATGAAAATTTCAGATGACATTCATAACTATTATGAAAAGTTAGTTGTACAACACTTTGTCAAAGCAAAACTTGATGATAAATATGAGGTAGATTTTATTGCAGATTTAACCTGTGTGGTATTAAACCAATTGCCAACACGTTATATTCGCCATGAAGTTGATATGGCTTTTTATTTACCGCCATCAGAGCGTTTCGAGATGGAATCTAAAGTAAAGAAAGCCATTTCTGATGCACTTGAATTCATGCATGTGAATTAAGGGGATTTAGAATAAGATAGAGAGGTTGGGTGGCGACCCAACCAGCCACACCTCGGCACATGAGTCGTCTGCTGCGGTTGCTTCCTTCCGGACCTGGCCGAGTTCACAGAGTATCATTGCGAGGGGACCGAAAGGGTCACCATAGAAGCTTTAAAAATTCCTTCTTAAAGCGGCGAGAATTATCGCTAAACATCGTTAGATTTGCAAGCACAAGTTGGTAAAACATTACCAACTGCTTGCTTTTTAAGCTCCACATAGCAATATAGTGAGTTAAACTTACTTATTAGCTTATTTAGCCAGCTTTTCATTCACTTCTAATAATACCGATTTAATGATTAATAAGTTTTCCTTACCAATACGTAGTAGCAGTTTGTCACTATCATCTAAAGCTTCGAGTTGAGGGTCGTCAAACTTATACATAACACTGGTACGTGTAACATTCATCGCTGATTTAGGTAGCTCCATATCTAACACTCGGGTGATTGCATCTTGCAGCGTATAAGTGAAGTCTTCTTCATAGCCAAGTTCACTGTATGCCTCATCAATTAACGGTTTAAAATCAACATACAGTTTAACTAGGGTAGTACTATCAATAGAACGTAATAAGTCGACATATAAGTCAAAGCGTTTACTTGTTTCGCCGTCCCACTGCCAAACGTTTTGCTGTCCATCAACATTCGGCGATTGCTCATCAACCGAGAACTTCACTTTAGGCTGAATAAAGGGACTATGTTCATAAGCCAGTAGACCCTGAGAAAAATTATCAGTAAAAACCACAAAACGGCGAATGATATCCTCAGTGATTAACAAAGATAATAACTCATTACGCCATGTTAGCTCGGGTAACTTCCCTTGAATCCAAGCATCACTTTCATCCAACGGCGGTAATGGCACCGCAATGACCTGCTCGATAACAGCTTCTGCCACAATGGGCTCTACCACTTCACTAACCGGTGCTTCAGATGATAACTCATCCGCCACTGCTTGCATTGGCTGAGTAGCCTCTACCACAGGCGGTTGTTTTAGCAATTCACTTGTGTCCATAGCATGCTTGTCTGTTTTCCCCGTTGAAAACTGCCACAAAGCGACAGCCACTAAAACGAGAGTAACGATAAATATAATAAGCGGGCCTGAATTTCTCTTACTTTCGCCCTGCTCTTCTAGCTGTGTTGGTTCGACGTTTTCCATGGCTATCCAAATTATCTTTAGTTAATGCTAAGTAAACATTATTGCAACGCTTTTTGCCTCGCGATGCAACCATCAATACGTTTTTTCTTAGACTTTTATGTTATTTTTTGTTTTCAAAGATGAATCACTTAAAAATAAGCCTCTGTCATTTTGTGGCTTATGTAATAAGTAACCTTATTGAATGGCTAACACTATTCAATTAGCCTACTGCGCATCAGCCTGATTTTCAGGTAAAGCCTTGATAAAGGCTGGTAACCTATTACAGTTTTCAACCACTTGATTGATTATGGGATAGGCACTCATATCAACATTAAATCGGTGGGCGTTATACACTTGTGCAACTAAACAAATATCAGCCACGCTAACCGTATCGGCAAAGCAGTACCGCCCTGCGCTGTCATTTAATTGTGTTTCTATGGCGGTAAAACCTATAGTCATCCAGTGTTCAAGCCATAGTTGTTTCGCCTCAACTGTAACTTTCAGTGTACCGGCCAAATACTGTTGTACCCGTAAGTTATTAAGAGGGTGCACCTCACAGGCTATATCTAAAGCTAATGCCTGAACTTTCGCTCTAGCTTTTGCCCCGCTGGGGTATAACGTTTGTTTTGGATGGCTTTGCTCGAGATAATCAATAATGGCTAATGATTGGTTTAACGAAAAATCGCCATCAACTAAAGTAGGCACTAAATGATTTGGGTTGAGTTCACTATAATCATTAGCATGTTGCTCGCCGCCATTTTTAACCAGATGTACCGAAATAGACTCAAAGGTTATTTCTTTTAAATGCAGCGCAATGCGGACACGATAAGCCGCCGTAGAGCGCCAGTAGCCATAAAGTTTCATAGTATTCCTTAAAGTAGTTATTATTTAAAAGCAAAAATGCTAATTACCTTACCAAGTTAACTAGTCTAGTTAGCTTTAGTACTGATAGTTAGCATTTACTTATTAGCTTGTACTTATTTGAATGCAGATTAAAAAGCGATTTCAGCTAAAGTCTGCATCTTCATCTAGTTTTGCAATA
>JALJPA010000310.1 GCA_022969215.1 Colwellia sp.
TTTAAATAACGAATTAAATGCGGTTGGTCGCTAAAACCAAACTGATAAGCAATATCCACCCAATCAATATCACTTTCTTTACGTTGATAAAGGTATTCTAAAATAGCCTCAAGTTTATTCATCGATTGGCATTGCTTAAGAGTAAAGCCGGTCACTTTTAAAAAACTACGCTCGACACTACGTTGGGAACAAAACAACAGGTCAGCTAACTCATTAATAGGCCGATTATTGCTTAGCAAAGGAATAGTTTTTCTGGTGATTTCACTATGTTTATCTTCATGACAGTTGACTAACAAAGGTAAAAACAAGGCATCTAATAGTTCAATACAGTACTCAGCTTCATCCTTAGCTTTTACAACAAGTTCATCTGCACTTATTAAAGCAGTACCTTTAAATACGTCAAAATCCATCGCTTTAACTGTGTTTAGCAATGCTTGGCTAAAGGCGACACTATTTAATGAATATAATGCGCCTACTTTGAACTTAATTCCGATGCAGGCGAGAGACTTAGCATGATCTAATTCAATTGTTTTACTGTAAGGATAAAGCCAATGGGAGCCTTTGCCCTTAAATACATCGTCGTCTATTTCATACTGATAAGTTTGCTTTGCTGAAGACAATATTAAATGTGCTGACGGGTCTGGATTGAGTTTAGGGCGCTCAAAGCCGCCAGCAGGTTTCTCAAGATACCAATAGCACTCGATATATTTAGCAACCTCTAGCAATTTAGGTGGTTTTAACCAACGTATCATCACACCCTCCAATAAATTTTATTTAGGCTACTTTATGCTAACTGCATTGAAAGTATAGTTTTTTTAAGCATGATTAAATTCAAACTGCACGATACGGTTAGTTGAAATAAACCCTGCACTGACAATCGCTTTTTGCGCAGCAATATTATCACTTTCAGTGGAGCACATTGATTTCAAACCTTGGCTAGTGGCATGACTGGTTAGCCAATGAATTTAGCAATTACATAACTAGCGGTTAATTGGTTTCTACTTAAGGTGAACTCCAAGTCGTTTTTAAACGGCTGGAGCTCTTTTGAAAGCTCTACTTTATGATAATAGTTGGCCTTTACAGTGCCACTAGTGTGCTCTGTTTTAACGAGCAGTTAAGTTAGGGTTATTTTTGATTACTAACGGTTCAACAACTCGGCATTTGTTGGGAAATTTTCTAGTAACTCAACCAGTTTTCTAGCACCTTCTACCGGCTTAAGACCAGTAAGTGCCCTGCGCAATACTCTTACCTTGTCGAGTTCCTTCGAGTTTAACAGCAACTCTTCACGGCGCGTGCTACTTTTAGCAATATCTAACGCGGGAAAAACCCGCTGATTTGCCGCTTCACGGGATAAAACCACTTCCATATTACCCGTACCCTTGAACTCTTCAAAGATCACCTGGTCCATCCGACTACCTGTGTCTACCAGTACGGTCGCTAGAATGGTTAGCGAACCACCATGTTCAATTTTTCTAGCTGCACCAAACAGTTTTCGTGGTATTGCCATCGCTCTAGCATCTAGCCCGCCCGACATGGTACGACCGCTGCCTTTTTGATTGGCGTTATGAACGCGAGTGAGCCTGGTCAGAGAGTCAATGACAATCATGACATCGTGACCTTCGCCAGCTTCCCTTCGAGCAATGTTAAGAAGGTCATTGGCTACACGAACGTGTTGGTCATAACTTTCATCTGTCGATGAGGCGTATACATTTGCCGGTACGCTGCGCTTAAAGTCAGTCACTTCTTCCGGACGCTCATCAATGAGTAATGCATAAAGCTTTATCTCGGGATAGGCTGTGCCCACCGACTGACAAATATGTTTTAACAGTGTAGTTTTGCCAGAGCCTGGTGGAGCAACAATCAAACCTCGCTGCCCCAAACCAATGGGTGTGAATAAATCCATCGCTCGTGTAGAGAGCTGCTGTGAGCCTAACTCTAAACGAATACACTGATTAGGATGGATGGCTACGCCATTTAAAAAACGCTTTTGTGGATCTTCATGAGGTACAACCTTGACCACTTCCTCTACTGGTTTGGCGATTTTTTTTCTTTTCACGTTCAAAGTTAATATTTTTCTTGTCATGATATTACTTTATAGCTCTAGAGAATTAAGTGTTGTTTAAGATTTTGTTAGTAATGTAACGCAGTTAATAACTGAGAATGTTGACCATGTAAGCTTATATGTGACTAAAAGCATGATGATAACGTATTAGAAAAGTATTTATGCGTTTTTTACGCTGACCTTCGCAAAGTGTACTTGGGGAATATTCGCACAGACATAGTTTATGTTCCCAAAACTAAACCGTTTAGGGTGATCAGTTTATGTTAACTTTGACCACAACAGAGACTTAAGTATGGAACAATAAGAAAGAAATCTACTGCCTCGTTAATTCATAAAACTGACATCGGTAATAAAATCACATTGAAGGGTACTTAACCTTAAATAGTATGGCTTGAATAAATTATCATATTTGAGCAATCAAAAGGAGCTCAATCCTTTACTCATAACCAATGACCAACCGTTAGAAAAAAAGCACCAACTTAACGAATGGTGCTTTTTAATATGACATAATTTAAAAAATCAAGATTGTTTCTTCATTCTGCGTAAGGTTAACCCTAGCAAGCCAAGTGCAAAAATAGCCAGTGTAGAAGGCTCTGGCACTTGTGATATTTGCATATTACGATATAACACTGTTGCTTCTTTACCTTCACCACAGTGCTTTCTAGCATCACAATCATTAATGAAAATAAGTTTAGAGAAACTTCCGGTAAGGTATTGATCTAAATTAATATTAAACCGCTGCCATGCCGAACCATCACTATCATATTCGATATCCTTTATTCCCCATGAGTGTCTACCGCCTAAATTAAAGCCATTTCTGCGCGATGGTCTTGCCTTGTTAGATACTTGAATACCTGCAATTTCAGGGGCTGCACCATTTACATTGAAATCAAACGACAAAATAATATCACTATATTGTTCATTTAAACTTAAAGAAGACACACCTATCGCATCAAATAAGTCTAAAGAAAACCAAGAGTTATGGTTTAGCCATAGTTTAGTACCTAACCTTGGTGCATCTGCATCTAGTTTAGAGCCTGACTGGTTTTGATTCCTTACAGTCGTAAACTTATTATTATTATTTAAATCAACAAAATCAATGTCCCATTGATTAATCAGTCCTGCATTAGCGGCACCACTTACTGCCATTATTAATGCAGCAATTGCCGCATTTAGAAACTTAACTTTCATATTATTATTCCTTTTCAATCCCTGTCCCATATATTTACATGAGTCGTTAAAAGTTTTAACACATACCAAGTAAGCAACCATAACCACAATGTAAGCGCTAACACATGACATGTTGGCGCTTACAAGCAAAAAACAGTCCAAAACAACAAATACCTATAATATCAATTAACTAAACTTTTATGTTTTTTAAGTATTTTTCCAATGTAAAAATAACCGACACTGGTTGATAAGTAATTGTATGATTTTGTTAGGGATTAAATAGCTAACCTTTGTAAATGAGATGTTTAATCAAAGTTAATACTAAGAATGGTGTTTTCGTTATTTGAACTCAAGGCACTTTGAAGACATGACTTCTTTTACCAAAAAAAAGACATTAGCTAATACAGCTAATTGGACAAGTTGTATTAGGCTTTGTATCGATAACACCCGCATTTACGACTGGTTTGAAACGCAGGGGAAAACTCCCATGTATTGCTGCACTCACACACTGCCGCCAATTATTCTCAAGCTTTGTAGTCAGCGCAATATTAGCACTTGGAACCGGATAGCCTAGATGCTCAATTTTACCATGGAGTTCTCTACAGTCTAAGATTTCGCTATCACAAAATGTTCGAGTTTAAAGATTTGATCTTCAGCAAGGGTTCTACCGACAGGGGTAAAGTACACAGAGTTTAGATCTGCCAAAGTTTTATTTTCCTTTATCGAAAAACCATTTTGAGAAAGTAGGCTTTCTATTTCTTCCGCCGTGTAGAATGATATCCAAGGTTCCCCCACTTTAGCAGATAACTGTTTTATTGTTTCTGCTCGCTGCGCAGCTTTTGGGTAACCCTTACCAAAGCAGGCCACAGGATCTTTATCTAGCAGTTTATCGACGTAAGATATAAAAAAAGTTGAACTTGTTTTTTGCGTAAGCGCTGCAATTTCTTTGATTGTTGCAGTGACTGCCTCTTTAGTGATGTACTGTGAGACGCCTTCAAGGGTAAATACGGTGGGCTTGCTTTGATCGAAACCCGCAGCCAATAGTTGTTCTGCTAGCGACTGTTGATTGAAACCAACGCTCACATAAGTGACATTTTCT
>JALJPA010000311.1 GCA_022969215.1 Colwellia sp.
GGCGCTGTATTTAATGATCTACCCGAAAACAGCCATCTCAAGTTTGATAGCTTGATTCATATGCCCAATCAGCTAAAGAAAAATGGTAATGGCTATGTTTACTTCAAGTTGTTAGCAAACACCGATGCCACAGTCTTTGCCCATCAATTAACAGTACAAAGCCATGCGTTACGTTCATGGGAGCCAGAACAAGGCGTCAAACAATTTATGGTGAATATGCAAGCACTGCATCTAAACAGCAATGGCCCTTTTACCATGAAGAAAGGCGGTTCAGCCACCACGGTGAAAATTTGCCTTACTCTGAGCGTTATATTGATATTGATTGCCAGTATCAACTTTATTAATCTTAATATTGCCCAGTCAGCAAAACGCGCCAAAGAAGTCGGTGTCCGCAAAGCCTTGGGAGCAACTAAGGGGCAATTGGTTAGCCAGTTTCTCACCGAGTCTTTTTTAGTGGTAATGCTCGCTGGTTTGTTAGCATTTTCTCTAGTCGAATTAGCACTGCCACAATTTAATCAGATGATGGCTAGGCAACTTAGCTTGGTTTATGGCTCTGAATTTATGTTGATGACCCTAGTTGTTATTTTGTCTGTTGGTCTACTTTCTGGCTTATATCCAGCACTGTTTATTGCCTCTTTTAGTGCCAAGCGGGTGCTAAGTGGTGATTTAGTCCGTGGTGGTAGCGCTATTTTGATTAGAAAACTTACGCTATGTTTACAAGGTATTTTGTCTGTCGGCTTAATTATCGCCGCCGCTTCGTTATATCAACAGATGATCTTAGTAAGTGAGTTACACGTCGGCTATGAAAAGTCAGCAAGGTTAGTGGTAAAAGATTTACCTAATGAAGCCTTGTATAAATCGGGGCATAACAGCTTATTTTCTGCCATTAAAAATTTACCTGGTGTTGAGCAAGTTACCGCTTCCAATACCGACCTCACTAATGATATGGAATATAACCTGCAATTTAATTGGCCTAATGGCGAGGTGCTAACAGGTGTGCAACCGACAATAGCAACGGGCTATTATGCCGTTGAAACCTTAGGGCTTGAACTACTTGCTGGCCGTGATTTTTCGCCCGAATTTAGTGGTGATTGGTATCAGACAAATACTGAGGGATTGCAAACTATTGGCATATTAGTGAGTCGCCGTATGGTGGCGCTAGCTGGTTATCAGAACCTAGACTCAGTTATAGGTCTGACACTGATAGCGCCAAGACATGAAAATATGCGGGCTCGGGTGGTTGGTGTTATTGAAGATGTCAAAATTGGCTCGGCACGACAACAGGTGCTACCCGTGTCATTTAACTTAGGTTTTAACAGCAATGCTGTCGCCAATATAGTTATTAAGACCCATAATGCCAATATGGCAGCGCTGAGCAAACAAGTGCAACAATTAATAGCTGAAGAGCTGCATTTGAGCGATGTACAAGTCAGTCAAATATCTACCGATTACATGAGTGCCCATAACAATGAATATAGAATATTAGCAATGGTCACTGTCTTTAGTTTACTTGCCATTTTTTTAACTTGTTTGGGCACATTTGGCTTGGCTTCATTTGCTACTTTACGACGACAAAAAGAAGTTGCCATTCGTAAGGTACTGGGCGCTTCACGCTTTAGTATCGTTAACTTACTGGCCAAAGAATTTATGCTGTTAGTCGCTGTTAGTGTGGTTATCGCTTACCCGCTCACTTACTGGTTGGTGGATGACTGGCTGGCAAATTTCAATGAACGTATTGAGCAATCTGCTTGGGTCTACTTTATTGCTGCCGCTTTTATCACGGTCATTACTTGGCTTACCGTAGCATGCCTTGCCTTTAAAACGGCCAGTTGCAGGCCATCATTGATATTACGTGATGAATAGCTGATATTTCGATTCGGCTATTTTCCCCAAGCCAATAAATAAAATGATACAAAAAGGCGCTAGCCAGTTGCTTAGATTAATTTATATTTATAAATGAGTTCAAAGCTCTGGTTAGGCTATTGATAAGGTATTAATAAGCTAACTGCCAGCTAGTGATTAGGCTTGATACGTTATTTATCAGTGAGGGAATACCAATGGAAAACATGAAACGCCGTACATTTCTAAAAACTAGCTTAGTAGGATCAGTGGCCGCTATATTTGCTAACAGCTTACAAGCCAGAATAAGCACGCCTAGAGAAATGGAGGGACCTTTTTATCCCATCAGACCACAAAAAGAACAAGATGCCGACTTGACACAAGTAGCAGGAAAAACGGGGCTTGCTCAAGGTGAAATAATCGAAGTATTTGGTCAGGTGTTAGACCAAGATTTAAACCCCGTTGAAGATGTAACCATTGATCTTTGGCAAGCTAATAGTTTTGGCCGCTACCATCATCCTCATGACACCAATGAGGCTCCATTGGATGAAAACTTCCAAGCTTGGGCTATTCTACAAAGTGGCAAGGAAGGTCGCTATAAGTTTAAAACCATTATTCCAGGAGCATACCCGATAAGTACTAGCAGGCAAAGAACACCTCATATTCATTTTAAAATATCAAAAAAAGGCTATGAATCGCTACTGACACAAATGTACTTTCCCAACCAAGTATTGAATGCACAAGATAATTTATTCAAAAGGAAATCTGCTGAGCAACAAGCCATGATGACCGCTAAGACAACAACTAAAAGCAATAAATATCAATACAATATCATTTTAGATAAGCTCTAAAGCACTATCTGCCTTAGCCACAAGGCACTTATTAATGGCATGGTGCCAACCCGCAAGTAAGGATCTACTCTGATCTTGCGGCATGTTCTCAGTAAAATAATCTATTTCACCATATATACTTGCCGGTATTGTTGCTGCGCTCCAGATACCTTGCCCCATAGCCGCTAAAATAGTCGCGCCTAACACGGTTGATTCTATATTGGCTGGTCGCTCAATGGTGACGCCCAATAAGTCCGCTTGGAATTGCAGTAAAAAATTATTGGCACTGGCACCACCATCAACTTTCAGCTGCTCAATGTTAAGGGTACTTTCTTGCTGCATCAACTGCATCAGATCATAGCTTTGAAAAGCAATGGCTTCTAACGTTGCTCTAACGATATGAGCTTTAGTACAGCCCTGCGTTAAGCCAGTTATCGCCCCTGTCGCCTGCATATCCCAATGTGGCGCGCCTAAGCCGCTAAAGGCCGGTACAAAATAAACACCATTATTATCACTGACACTTAAGGCTAACGTTTCAGTTTCACTGGCATGGTCAATAAGTTGCAATTGATCTCTAAGCCACTGCACCGCCGCTCCTGCGATAAAAACAACCCCTTCAAGTGCATAAGCTGGCTGGCCATTTTGATCGCAAGCAATAGTTGTCAATAGACCCTTACTAGATAAGTAAGGTTGCTCACCGGTATACATCAACATAAAACAACCTGTGCCATAGGTGTTTTTGATCATACCCGCTTGGGTACACTGTTGGGCAAATAAAGCTGACTGTTGGTCGCCAGCAACACCGGTAATAGGAATTTCTGCGCCAAGAAAACCATCGGCAGCGCTGTGACAAAATAAGCCTGCTGAGGCTTTAATGCTTGGTAATATTGACTTAGGAATATCAAAAAATGCCAGCAGTTCATCATCCCATTGTTGCTGGTGAATATTATAAAGCATGGTACGCGAGGCATTGCTATGGTCGGTGCAATGCGCCTGACCATTACTTAGCTGCCACATCAGCCATGAATCTATGGTGCCAAAAGCAAGCTCGCCCTTTTCTGCCAAGTTTTTTAACTCGGGTTTTTCATTAAATAACCATTGCAGCTTAGTGGCACAGAAATAGGCATCAAGCATCAGACCTGTTTTTTGATGAAGCCAATCGGCTTTACCTAACGCTTTTATTTTTTGACAAAGATCTGCCGAGCGCCGGCATTGCCAAACAATGGCGTTATATACTGGCTTACCCGTTTTTTTATGCCAGACAACGGTGGTTTCCCTTTGATTGGTAATGCCAATACAAGTGATATCAGCAGAAGTTAACTTAGCTGATTCTAATGCTTGTAAGATACTATCTTGAGTAACTTGCCAAATTTCCATGGCATCATGTTCAACCCAAGTTGGCCTTGGGTAGAACTGTTGAAATTCGTTATATGCCGCGCCAACTTCCTGACCTTGGGCCGTGGTAATTCTGATGGTTGTGCCAGTAGTGCCTTGATCTATGGCTAGAATCATTATTAATGCCTTAACTGCGCTTTAAAGTATTTAGCTAGCTTACTCAGTAAAATGCAACTAGCCAGTTTAATAGGGTTATCATATTCGCCATATCAAACGCTTTATGAATTAGTTA
>JALJPA010000312.1 GCA_022969215.1 Colwellia sp.
TCGACACTTTGCCATTTATCTGTGCCTGCAAGCTCGACGGTTTTTATTAAGATCTTAGGGCTATTTTTAAAAGCATCAAATAATTTTTGTCTGCTTTTTCTACCTTGCCAGTAATAATGCAATTTCACTGGATTTTTACTTTGATAATTAGCTTTAATGGTCATCGGTCTACTGGCAGAATATACGCGCCAAAAGCTCTTCACACCAAAGGTGGTAGTTTGTTGGTCATTCAGTGCTAAAGACATACTGGTATTACCGCTGACACCATAATTATTTAAGCTCATGATGCTTCGGTCAAAAAACAAACCACGTTCAGGGCTATTAAAAGTTGAGTAGCTTTCAAAGTCGCTACCATTGATTAAGTTTTTCCCTAGTCGATACTTTACTTGCGAGTTTGGTAAAGATATTTCTCTTATTTGTTGATGCCAAGGTAAATGATACAAGCTCGCTATGTTACTGCCCGGAGCAAAAGTTAGCTTATGCTGGAGTGCATAATTGTTTGCTGACTTTTGTGCTGAATTGTTATTAGCGGCTTTAGTATCAACTGCCTTAACTGTTACTGAGGCAGTTATTGGCGTGATAACACCGTGACCACCGGATTGGCGAATATGGGTATTTCGAAGCTTTGAAAGCTCTGTTAAACGCTTCATCACAGTATAACGATTTACACCCGTTGCTGGGGTGGGTTTATAACCTTTAACATACAAAGGCACTATTTCCGCACGATGAAATTTTCCCTCATCTAACCAAACATACAAAATAAAGCTGTGTTGAGTTGCAGTAAAATTTTGATCAAAAATGAAGTTGCCCATTGAGTAAGCAATTAACTTATTGTCATATAGCTCTAAACCCTGAGTAACATGAGGGTGATGAGCAATGGCAAGTGCGGCGCCATTATCTAGTGCTGATTTTAATCGTTGCTCAGTTACACCCGTTGGACTGCTGGCGTATTCTTGACTGCCATGATATTGCACTATGGTGATTCTACCCTTAGCCACTTCTTTTTGTACTGAGTTAACAATGTTGATCATTGATCCATAAGCAGCACCGCCGTGTTGGTGATTAGCGGTTTGTGTTGGCTCAGAGCGTCCTTCCCAGCCGACATAACCTAGCATAGAAAATTCAGTGTTCTTAATGGTATCGCGATGCGCTTTTAACGCTTGTACTTCATTCATACCAGCACCAGAGAAACCCAGTTGGCTTTGCTTTAGAAATGCTAAGGTTGACTGCATTCCAGGCTCTAAATAATCATAGGTATGGTTATTTCCCAAACTGACATAATCAACGCCTGCCCACGATAAAGCGTCAAGAATTTCAGGTCGAGAATAAAAGGTAACTGATTTAGGTGCACGTTCACCGGGCTTTTTATCGGCGATTTGTGTTTCTAAATTTACCGCTGCGTAATCAGCGATACTCATATAGGGTTTAATATTTTCTACCACGGCTTTGCTATCTTTAAGCCGAGTTTCAGGATGAATCAAAATAGCATCACCAAAGTAAGGTTTGTAATAACGACGGTCCATCATCACATCACCGCCAAAAGCTAGCATCACGCGCTTAGCTTTTTTGGCAACAAGGGTCATATCAGCTATAACACCATGATGCTTTTTAGCTTGCAGTGAAAACAATTCGTAATGACTAAACGTTTGGATGTTTTTAAAATAATCATTTTTTACAAAACTGAGTTGGTAAATAACTTGTTCAGTACTTGAATGTTCAACAGGCAGTACAAAACGTCCCTGTTTATTACTCATAACTGTTTTATTGTTTAGCGTTATTTTCACATCACTGAGCGGACTTTGTGATTCATCAAGTAAACGGCCAGTTATATTAACTGTTTGTTTTGCATTAACATTAGGTTGAAAACCAAAAGCGGCTAAGATAATTATTAGTGTTATAAATTGTCGCATAGTTATTCCAAGTTTTTTGCTAAAAAGGGGGTAATTAAGCAAGGCTTATCGAGTATAAGCAATCAAAAGCCATCAAAGACAAAAAGTTCCATTCTTATCTTTAGACTATGTATAACCTAAGGGTATGGTTTGAATGGCTAATTTTGTGTTTTTTTACCAAAGTACTATCTATTTTAATCGCGTGAAGTTAAGTAAGACTATTGGCTGTAAAAGCTGAGTAACTGAGCACATTGGCTCAGTTACTTAGCAAATAAAATATACAAGTTAAGCTGCTACTCAGTAGATACTCGCTAATACTTCGCTGCTATTTGGCAAAATCTGCCACTACATCCGTAAATAAGCGGGTAAATACATTAAGGCCTTCATGCACCAAGTCATCACTGATAGTTAATGCAGGTAAGAAACGAATAACATTGCCATAAAAGCCACAAGCTAATAGCACTATGCCGTATTTAGCGGCATTAGCAATAATGGCTTGGGTTAGCTCCGTATTTGGTTGCTCAACGTCACCATCACAAATAAGCTCTATGGCAATCATAGCGCCCTTGTTTCTAACATCTAAAATAAGATTTGGGAATTTATTTTGTAATTGTGACAACTGCTCGTTAAATAATGCACCAATTTGATTAGATCGCGCTATCAAATTTTCTTCTTCAATAATATCAAGTACCGCTAAAGCTGCTACACAGGCAATAGGAGAACCGCCATAAGTTCCGCCTAAACCGCCGGGTAAAGGTGCATCCATAATGTTAGCTTTACCGACAACTGCAGCAATAGGAAAACCACCAGCAATGCCCTTTGCCATGGTGATTAAATCAGGCTCTACGTTAGCATATTCAAAGTTAAACATTTTACCGGTACGGGCAAAACCCGTTTGAATTTCATCGGCAATTAAAACAATACCGTGTTTATCACACAGTTGGCGTAACGCTTGTAAAAACTCATTTGGCGCTTGATAGAAACCACCTTCGCCTTGGATAGGCTCAACAATAATAGCGGCAACATCAGTTGGCGCAATATCTACTTTAAAGAGATTTTCTATTGCTTTAAGGGATTGCGCTACGGTAATACCATGACAAGCTATGGGGAAAGGTGCATGGAAAATATCACCAGGAAAAGGTCCAAACAAATTTTTATAAGGGGTTATTTTACCCGTTAACGCCATAGTTAAATTGGTACGGCCATGAAATCCACCATTAAAAGCAATAACACCACGACGTCCTGTATGAGCACGCGCTATTTTCACACAGTTTTCTACAGCTTCGGCACCAGTTGAAACAAAAATGGCTTTTTTCTCTGAATCACCAGGAGCAATAGCCACTAATTTTTCCGCCAGTTCAACCGCAACTTCATAAGGGTTAACCATTACACAGGTATGACTAAATTTATCAAGTTGCGCTTTTACCGCGGCAACCACTTTCGGGTGACTATGTCCGGTATTACATACAGCAATGCCCGTACCAAAATCAATATATCGTTTACCTTCAACATCCCAAATCTCAGAGTTTTGTGCACGCTCTACATACACTGGGTACATATTTCCTTGGCCGCGGGCTATTACTTGGGTTTTTCTTTTTTGTAATTCTGAATTTGTCATTCTATTTACCTAGTTCAATTTTCTATAAATCAATGGGCCAGCGTCATTAACATCATCACTTACTGGCGCTGGTTTTTGGTAATCATTTACTAACGGCTTAGTTACTTATCTAGGCCGCCCATACATAAATATTTTATTTCTAAATAATCATCTAAACCATACTTTGAGCCTTCACGACCATTGCCCGATTGTTTGACGCCACCAAACGGTGCTGCGGCATTAGAAATAATACCTTCGTTAATGCCAACCATACCGAACTCCAAGCCTTCCGCTACTCGCCAAATTCGGCCAATATCTCGAGAATAAAAATAAGCCGCTAAGCCATATTCTGTATCGTTCGCCATAGCAATAACTTCTGCCTCAGTGTCAAAGGCAATAATCGGTGATACTGGGCCAAAGATCTCATTAGCCGCAATAGGCATATCGTTAGTAACATTAGTTAAGATGGTGGCTTGGTAGAAATTATCTCCCGCGGGATCTTTCTTACCACCTGTGATTAATGTTGCGCCAGCGGCAATAGACTTGCTCACTAAGCTGTCAACATCACTGACCGCTTGAGCTGAAATCATTGGGCCTATAGTTACGCCCGCAACCAAACCATCACCTAGGATTAATTCACTGACCGCTTGGGCGAATTTTTCGGTAAATTGTTCAAGTACCGATTGTTGCACGAAAATACGGTTGGTACAGACACAAGTTTGTCCGGCATTGCGATATTTAGACGCCATAGCGCCCTGCACTGCGGCATCAATATCGGCGTCATCAAAAACAATAAAAGGTGCATT
>JALJPA010000313.1 GCA_022969215.1 Colwellia sp.
TGTGCTTTAATGATTTCCATCGATTCACGAATGGCAGTACCCGCAGTGATAACATCATCAACTAACATGATTTTACCCTCAAGATCAGCGCCTACTAATGAGCCACCTTCACCATGAGTTTTTGCTTCTTTGCGATTAAAACAATAAGGCACATCTAAATTATGGTGATCGTACAGAGCAACTGTCGTGGTAGTTGCAATGGGAATACCTTTATAAGCTGGACCAAAAATCAAATCAAAATCAATTTTTGCATCCATTAAACTAGCGGCATAAAAACGACCTAAACGTGCTAAATCACCACCGGTTTTAAACATACCCGCATTAAAAAAGTACGGACTAACTCGGCCTGATTTTAACGTAAACTCGCCAAAGCGTAATACCTGTTTTTCGATAGCAAATTCAATAAACTCGCGTTGATAATCTTTCATAGTTATTTTCCTGTTACTTATCTGAACATAGCTTAACTGGACGTAGCTTAGCTTAATGCAGCTTTTTGTATGTCGAATAATTCATTGATACCATTTTTTGCGAGCTCAAGCATGGCTTGCATTTCTTCAAAGCTAAATGGTTCTTCTTCAGCAGTACCTTGTACTTCAATAAGTTTACCGGTATCTGTCATCACCACGTTCATATCAGTATCTGCTGCTGAATCTTCTGGGTAATCTAAATCAGCAACGGCTTCACCTTTGTAAATACCAACAGATACTGCAGCAATCATATGTTTAAGTGGGTTAGTTTTAATAATATCTTTAGCACGCATGTAGTTAAGTGCATCTACCAGTGCAACACAAGCACCGGTAATAGCCGCAGTACGTGTACCACCATCAGCTTGAATAACATCACAATCAACTGAGATAGTGTTTTCACCTAAAGCTTTTAAATCAACCGCGGCACGTAATGCACGCGCAATTAAGCGAGAAATTTCTAAAGTACGACCACTTTGTTTGCCCATAGCGGCTTCACGACGCATACGTGTATGAGTAGAGCGAGGTAACATGCCGTATTCAGCTGTAATCCAACCTTTACCTTGGCCTTTTAAGAAACGTGGTACACCCACCTCAACTGACGCAGTACAAATTACTTTAGTATCGCCAAACTCAATAAGTACTGAGCCTTCCGCATGAGTAGTAAATTGACGGGTAATCGTTACTGGGCGAATTTGCCCTAATGTTCTGCCGCTTGGACGCATGAAGTGTTCCTTTATATAAAGACGGATAAATTAATTCCGGCTATTATAATGCCTATACCCATTACCAATCAAGATGCGACACTTTGAATGCTAGCTTTTAAAGTAACTTGGGTATCACAATTTTTTGAAATATAGTTCAACAAAGCAAGGTCATATTAATTGTCCTAGTAATGTATTGCATCAGAGAGCACCATGAAAATTATCACCGCACTAGTTATAAGTTTAAATATACTTTTAAGCTTTGTTATTACCGTAAGCGCTACTAGCAATGCCACGCCTACTACAATCACGGCAGACTTACCCAGTTACAGTAAAGTCTATGATGAGCAACGCGATCCTTTTAAAGATGCCGCTGCCGCACTTGCCTTAGCAAAAGAAAGTAATCGCCAAGTATTGATTGAAATAGGCGGAAACTGGTGTAGTTGGTGCCATAAGATGGATGCCTTTCTATTTAAAAATCCCGAGGTATATCAAGCACTACATAGCCAATACGTATTGTTGAAAATTAATGTCAGTGACAGCAATGAAAATAATGACTTTATGAAATCGCTGCCACCAGTATTGGGTTATCCACATATGTATGTCTCAACGGCGCAAGGAAAAATGATTTTATCGAAAGATACCGCTGAATTACTGACTGACAATAATTATTCAAAATCACAATGGTTAAGCTTTCTCACTCAATGGTCGGTAGCAAACAACTCTACTGACGTAAAAATCGCCGCTCAACAATCTGAGGAATAATCAGTTTGCCAACTGTAACTTCTTTTTTTGATAAAAATCATCAAACACCTGAATTTATCAAAGATAAACAAAAAAAAGCAAAGCAAAGTCGACGTAGTTTTCTTAAATCTGCTGCTGGCATGGGCGCAATGGCCAGTTTATCTACTTTTTCTGTTAGCGCTAAAGCGCAGGATTCGCTAAATGAATCGCTTAAAATCTTAGTTAAAACAGAGCCTTGGTTAACGCTTGATGCCACGCTTAATCATTTATTACCCCGTTCAACAACAGGCCCAAGTGCCAGCGAAATTAGGGCTACCGCTTATTTGCATCAAGTGATGACAGTACAACCTACCGAGCAAGATGAAAAAGATTTTATTCTCAAAGGGGTTGGTTGGTTGAATGGTTATGCCAACAGCGAAAAATCAGCAGACTTTGCCCAATTAAATTTTTCCGATAAAGAACAGTTACTGCGTGGCATTAGCAGCTCAAGAGCCGGACAAAATTGGTTAAATACCCTGCTCGGTTATATCTTTGAAGCGATGCTTTCACCAGAAAGCTACGGCGGAAATCCTAACGGCATTGGCTGGCAATGGTTAGAGCATCAAGCAGGTTTTCCCTTACCCGAAAAAGGTCAACGCTATTTTGAATTACCGACTAGAGCTCGAGTAGATATGCTTAGTCGAGAGGATTACGACAATAAGCGTCTAACAAGCAGCCGTAAAAAAGCCCATCAAGGAACCCGTAAAGCATGACCGTTTCGTTAAATGATGACATTTGCTTTATTTGTAATGACGGTACTGTCCGCCGCTACCGAGTTATTAAGCACAACGCCTTTACCTCGCCTCAATATTGGAGTTTTCCATGAGTTATGATATTTGCATCATTGGCAGCGGTGCTGGCGCCTCTCCTATTGCCCATCAACTAGCACAAGCAGGTGCTAAAGTATTAGTGCTAGAAAAAGGCCCTTGGTTAACGGAAAAAGAATTCTTCAAAGATGAACTGACCATCAGTATTCATGACGCTTATAATCCTAAGTTGAGTGATGAACAGCACGTTATTGAAGAAGAATATCTTGATGAAAATGATAAGCCGTTTTGGCAAGGTGAAAAAACCAGTGATTCAGGCTGGAGTTGGTGGAATGGCAATGTGGTCGGTGGCTCATCAAACTTTATGAGTGGTTACTTTCACCGGTTAAAGCCGATAGATTTTCGCTTAAAGTCTGAGTTTGGTGGAATAAAAGGCGCTAATATCGCCGATTGGCCGATCAGTTATGATGAACTTGAACCCTATTATGCCAAAGTAGAGCGTGAAGTTGGCGTATCAGGCCGTGTGGTTAAACATCCCCATCAAGAGCCACGTTCAACAGACCTCCCCTACCCGCCTATTGCCGAATTACCTATGTCGGCATGGATTGATAAAGCCGCGGCAGAAATAGGCTATCACGCCATTCCTGTACCTAGAGCTATTTTATCTGAACCAGCCATGGGCAGACGCAGTTGTGAATACTCAGGTTACTGCAGTAGTTATGGTTGCTCCTCTGGCGCAAAAGGTAGTGGTAGAGCTGCATTATTAAACCATGCGGTAGCATCGGGCAATTGCACGATAAAGGCCAATGCTAAGGTCTATAAAATTGCCACTGACCAAGCGGGTAAAATTACTGGCGTACACTATTACGACAAAATCGGTCGTAAAAAATCAATCACCGCCAAAATATATGTCGTTGCTTGCCAGGCAGTAGAAACATCGCGATTATTACTGGCCTCGACTGGTGAAAAATTCCCTAAAGGTCTAGCTAATAATAGTGGCCAAGTAGGCAAAAACTTACTCTTTAGTGGTGGTGGCACCGGCCAAGGTGATTTTAATTATGCTGACTTATCTGAGCAAAAAGTTAATGAATTAAAACAAGTGGGACCTTTTATTAATCGCGCGCTGCAAGACTGGTATCAAATTGCGGATAAAAGCTTTAGCGGCGCCAATAAAAAAGGCCAAGCTAAAGGCGGCACTATCGACTTTTTATTTCACCAAAACCCCATCGCTAGAGCGCGAGGCACACAATGGGGCCTTGATGAACAGGGTGATGAACAACTACTGTGGGGCGAAGATCTCAAACAAAGTTTAAAAACAGAATTCACCAGTTATAAAACGTTACGCTTTGAAGTGTTTAATGATTGGCTACCCACAGACGATTGTTTTGTTAGTTTAGATAACGAAGTAACCGATCAATGGGGTGACCCGGTCGCTAAGGTGCGCATTGGTTATCATGATCACGATCTAGAAGTGGGTGAATACCTATCGAAAAAAGCAGAGAAATTGTTAGCCGCCTTAGGAGCAAAGAATGT
>JALJPA010000314.1 GCA_022969215.1 Colwellia sp.
TTTAATTGCAATTTCAGCATTAGTTAGCACTGATTGTGCATGTTCGCTCATCAGCTGATTGACTTGTTCTCCATCTAGCTGTTTATGCCAGTGGATACCACCATCTAGCGTATTTAGAACTACACCATCGTGACCAACAACCCAACCTTGTTTCTTATTAATAAAATAGCTTGCTGTTAAAGTAACTCGCACAGGCACCTGCATCTGTTGCCAACTGATTGCCTCGTCTTCAGATATTAAGATATGACCTCGTTCGCCAACGGCAACTAACTTGTTACCGACTTGCTCCAAATCTAGTAAAAAGCTGTGTGGTGTTAGTGAGCTGGGCAATGACATGTCTGTTAATGCGTCGTCTTGGGCAAATGTTGTTACTGAGTTAAGACACAAGTAGGCAGTGAGAGCTAAAGCAGTGAAATAGCGCTGTGCTTGATGTGGAGCTAAGTAGCGATAGATGTTCATCATACGTTATATTCTCATGGTCATAATGAATGGGATTGTTTATTAGGTTGTACTGTTAGTTTGAAATTATCGTCAGCGTGTAAAGCACAAAAGGTAAGCTAGTCATAATAACTAGCTTACCTTTAGCTTGATTCTAATTTAACGTCGACTCATTTTTCGTACCTGAGCAGGAGTATGGAATTTTTCATCTTCACCTTCGTAAATTCTCACAGGTGCTCGGTCGACTACGTTAACTACATAGTTGTTGTTTTGAAGATCGACATGGGAGATCACACGTAAGCTTGTCACTGGTATATCATAGGCATTCAACAAGCTAGCAATGCCTACACGCCACAACTCTCCACGGCCGTCGTAGTTATCTGAAATAACTGCTGCCCAAGTATCTTCATCAAGGTAGAAAGTTCTTTTACCATAAACGTGACGTTTACCTTCAGCTAAAGTAGACTCAATTACCCATACACGGTGTAATTCATAGCGAGCATATTTAGGGTTTAAATGAAACGGTGTTTCGATATCCTCTAGCTTATTATTTTTACTTTCAAAAGCCGCTATTAGTCCGTTATTATTATAGGGAATGTACATTTCTTTCTTACCGATTAGCTTCCAATCGTAACGTTCAGGCGAACCGTTGAACATGAACACTTCGTCATAAATACTTTGCCCTGCGAACTGAGCGTTAGGTGTATCGAAGGCTATTGTAGGCGCTCTGCGCACTCGACGTTGACCCGGTATATACTGCCAAGCTTGGCGTGGCGTTTCGGCCGCGTTGACGGCATCACGAAACAATATTATTTCACCTTTACGTCGTACTGGTGTGTCGTATTCAGCGAGTAGCTGTAAAATATTACCGTTATAGTTGCTAGCATCTTTATTGGGGTTGTAGTAAGGGTAACTCTGCCAGACGATACCTCCACCTACAGTTCTTTCACCGTTAGGGTAAACAGTGTCACTACGAAAACTATACTCCTCACTTTGGCCACCCCAACGCAGGAGGTGATTCCAGATAGCTTCATGCCCATTTTGAGGGATAGGGAAAGGGTAACCACCATAGGCATTAATTACACCATTGCCAGCCTCTTTTAATTGCGCGTTTAACGCATTGTTTTTGGTGTTGTCGTATATCCACTGAGGAGCAGCTGCAGTACGGTGAGTTGGGTAAACTGGCATATAGAAAGTTTCAGGGTACTTTACAAATAATGCTTGTTGCCCAGCACTGAGTTTTTCAGCGTGCTGTTTATAGTTACTGGCATCTATAGTAAAAATGGGCTTATCATTGTCAAATGGGTCAATACGGGTAGTACCTTCACCTTTATAGCCAGCAGGAGGGGTAGTCATGCCTCCAGTCCATTCAGGAATAGTTCCGTCAGCATTACTAGCGCGTTCAGCGCCCACAGGTGTTAGTTCAGCAGTTAATTTTGCTACTTCTTGTTCAGAAGACTTAGCAAGTGAGCCAGTCGAATGCAGTGCTATTAATGCGACTGAAACAGTAAAAATTATATTTTTCATTATTTAGTTCCTAAAATCTTAAAAGTTTTTATGATGTTTTTTATTTATTGCTCTTTGTTAGAAGCGATACTTGTAGTACAAGGCTGTGAAGTCACGGTCAGCATTTAAATGCCCAAGTTCTAACGCACCAGCATCAGCGATAATATCATCGGGGTCTGTTATGAAGTTTACGTAGGCAAGACCAAAACTGTGATTATTGAGATAATTGAAGTCAGCTTTAATTGATAGTTGTTTTGTTCCTTCTGTAAAGGTAAAACCTACTGAAGATACACCATCAAAGTCGTTTCTATAAATACCGCTAACAGCCAGATCTAGACCATTTGAAATGTTAAAGTAATCGGCTTTAACACTGATAGTTGCACCAGCGGCACTACGATCATTATCCAATGAGGCATCAATATTATTGACATCTATCCCTAAGGCTTGAGCAGTGCCCTCAGCATCAATACTCAGTACATTGTTGTAGCCTATTTCCCCCACTAAAGTGATACTGTCAGCAATAACTGTTGTACTGATCAAGTGTATTAATGAAACTTGAGCCTGGAATGTTTCAGCTTCACTAAAATAAAAGGCGCCTGGAACTTTTAGATGTACTGGTTGGCCGTCACGGTAGGTGATTTCACCGCTCACATTGGTATCGCCAAATACGGCACTAAAACTCGCACCGAGCAATTTGATATCTTCAAAATATTGATGGGAGAGTTGTGGTCCAAAAAATGGCGGTAGTAGCTCTGGCGTAGGAACGAAATCATTGTATTCTAGCAAGTAAAAGCCAAATTCTGTGTAGTTTAGCTGTTTAGCCAAGTAACGTATTGCAACCCCCCATTGTCCTTCATCAGTTTTTTTTTCTGTAATTGGCAAACCTTTTAGATCCAGAGTGTCGCCGACGGAGCCTTGGCCCAAACCATCAGTGGCACTGAAGTATGTGCCAGGGGCATCGATTCTGACCTCTTCCCAATCGTACTGATAATAAGCTGCTAAGAAGATTGTTTTAGTGATATTTATCTCACCGTATACTTGCCCGATTGGTATAAAAATGTCTTTTAGTTCAACGCCTGGAACATTGATTTTGGTTGCATCAATAGGCCCTTGAGCTGAGGATATTCCGCCAAATACAAACAAGCTTTCTCCCCAGTTAACTACCTGTTCACCCACACGTAGGTTTAAGTTTCGCTCACCGATATCGAAGTCGTGATAAATAAAGGCATCGAGTAATTCAACCTTTGATTTATGCATGTCGATACCGTCTTGCTGAAAGCTCTTGGTACCCGTAAGCGTTGTATTGTTATAGGCATCGTCGTACCAGCCACGAACTCGAAGGAAAACTCCGCCAGAGTCATAGTTAATATCAAAATCAGAACTGAAGCTTAGTCGATTCTGAGTAATATCACCTTTTTCGAAATTTCTATTACCATCATCGGTCAAAAAGCCTGGGAGACCGCCACCGCCATTATCGAGGATAGTGTTATCAATGCTTTCTAGTCGCCACTGAGCGTCGTAGGTTAAAGTAGTATCTAAGTCTATTGTAACCCCATTGTCTAACGTGAACTCCAACGCATTCGCTTGGTTAATAGTTATAGCTAGTAAATAACTAGCTATAACAGGCTGGTGTATAAATCCAGCTGAAGATGGCTTTTTGATACGTGCTTTAACGATAGTTTTTTCGATAATATTCATAGTTATCTTCTACCTGTAGTTTTTATTATTTAGTCTACTTACAACATAAAATTAAATTTTTTAGTTATTGTGCATTACCAACATATTCATATATTTTGAATCCTATCCTGAACAGTAAAAATTATAGTCATTCGAATTTTGAGTGCCTTGGATAACATCACCCTAAAGGATCCTTTTTTACTTGAATAGCCAACCAAAGTTGGGGAAATTAAAAGTGATGGGTTTGCAAAATAAAAGAGGATTAATTTTTAAATGAATTTGTTACTTAGGGAAAACCAACGAAAGTTGGTTGTATCGGCTTGTAAGCTTGGATAGGTTTTACAGTAAATGGCTATTGTCGTGATAACAACATTAAGTACGATTATCAGGACGTAGCTATAGCAGGTGCCAAGGAGATACTCCTTACCCTAAATAATTAAAGTCAGTTTGACTCAAACAATAGGTGCGATTAACTATGATTAGTAAAGATAATAAATATGAAGCGACAGCAGCAATTGCCCGAGGCTCTTCTGAACCATTAACATTTGAAAAAGTCACATTGCAATCTCTTAGAGAAGATGAGGTATTGATTAAAATTGTTGCCTCTGGTCTTTGTCATACCGATTTG
>JALJPA010000315.1 GCA_022969215.1 Colwellia sp.
AATTGAGGGGTTAGAGTGATCTCTATTTAACAGACACAAAACAAAGGCCGATATTTGCGTTATGCTTTTTCAGCTTTATTAACTGAGGGGTTAGAGTAATCTCTATTTAACAGGCACAAAAAAAAGGCCTATATTTGCGTTATGCTTTTTCAGCTTTATTAACTGAGAAGTTAGAGTGATATCAATTTAACAGGCACAAAAAAAGCGCCAACAGGCGCTTTTTTACGTTTATCGCAGTAAAGAAGAATCTACTTCTTGCTAAGTGCACCAAAACGTTTGTTAAATTTATCAACACGACCACCGGTCTCAGCTTCTTTCTGCTTACCAGTGTAGAATGGGTGACAAGCAGAACATACGTCTAGGTGAATATCTTTACCTATAGTAGAACGCGTTACTATAACATTGCCACAAGAACAATTCGCTTTAAATTCAGTGTACTTAGGATGAATACCGTTTTTCATGGGGACCTCTATCTCTTTTATGAGAATTTGGGCGCATCGCCACTTAGCCATTTATTATTGCCTATTGCTATAATAGACCAAACGCTAAGCACCATACGTAGTTAAAAATTAATGGGGGCAAATTGTAAAGGATAGTTTTATTAACTGCAACATAAAAGAGCATAAGGCGGCTAAAAAAAGACTTTTGGGGCTTATTTACTAACAAAGTAATAATGTTTCTTGGCAGCTGCCATTACAGCGGGCAAAATGGAGTTAACAATTGCTAACCACACCAGTTAATTAACCGTGTCTGAACATTACATTCAAGTTGCTATTCCTGTCCCTATGCGGCAGTTATTTACTTATCAAGTACCCGAAACATTAAGCTCACCGGCTCTTGAGGTAGGTGAACGTGTCGTGGTGCCTTTTGGTCCGCGCAAAGTTATTGGTATTGTTATTGATGAACAAGCGGAGTGTAATTTCGATGTCAGTAAAGTGAAAAGCATTACTGGCCGTCTTAATGATAATTTTAATTTAAGTAAGCCATTAGTTAGCTTTTTACAGTTATGTGCCCATTATTATCATCACCCCATCGGTGATGTTTTTAAACAAGCCCTACCCATATTACTGCGGAAAATAGAAAACATTACCTTAAGTCCTCCTATGGTTTGGCAGGCAAAGACAGTTGATAAAGACCTTAAAGAAATACTGGTTAAACTCGAAAAAAAAGCAGCTAAGCAATTTGCGTTATATCAACTAATCAACAGTCACCATGGCATTAGTTGGGTAGAACTTCGCACCTTAGGCTATAGTAAAGCACAGTTAAATGCTCTACAGAGTAAAGATTTAATTATTGAGCAAGAGCAACTTGCTAGCCAATTTTCTTGGCAAGAAGATACCCTTAATCAAGCTGATAGGTTAGTGCTTTCCAGTGAGCAAGCCATCATAGTCAGTGCTATTAATAATTCTTTATCACAGTTTTCTTGTCACTTGGTTGACGGGGTTACCGGTAGCGGTAAAACTGAGGTTTACTTGCAGGCCATGGAAGATGTACTTGCTGATAATAAACAAGTCTTAGTGATAGTGCCTGAAATTGGTTTAACACCGCAAACATTAAACCGCTTTGAACAACGCTTTAACGTGCCTATTGCTCTGCACCATTCAGGGCTAAATGATAAAGAACGATTAGCCACTTGGTTAAGTGCTCAACAAGGCAGTGCCGCCATTGTGATTGGTACACGCTCGGCCATTTTTACCCCTTTGCATCGTCTAGGCTTAATCATTATCGATGAAGAACATGACTCGTCATTAAAGCAACAAGACAGTTTTCGCTATCATGGTAGAGATATGGCCATCCTTCGTGCCAGACAGCTCGACATTCCCATTGTACTTGGCAGCGCAACACCAAGTTTTGAATCACTACAAAATGCCTTGTCAGGAAAATATAACTACCATCAATTACTCAATCGAGCCGGTAAAAGTAATAAAGCCAAAATAGCGCTTATAGATATGAACCAGCAGCAAGTTGAATACGGTTTATCTGGTACGCTTAAACATGAAATAAAGCAAACAATAGCACGCGGTGAGCAGGTGCTATTGTTTTTGAACCGACGTGGTTATGCGCCAGCGATCAACTGTCAAGAGTGTCATTGGTTAGCTGAGTGTCAGCGTTGCGATAAACCCTACACCTTGCACCAAAAACAACAACTACTTATTTGCCATCATTGTGGTAGCCAAAAACGTATACCTCCTCAGTGCCCGAGTTGCGGCAGTGTTCGTATCGCACCATTAGGTCAAGGTACCGAGCAATTAGAATCACGCTTAGCCGAACTTTTTCCTGACACTTCTATCGTGCGTATTGACCGTGATAGTACCCGAAAAAAAGGTGAGTTAGCAAAGTTGCTACAGGAAGTCACTGATAAAAAACACCAACTGCTTGTTGGTACGCAAATGCTTGCCAAAGGTCATCACTTCCCCGATGTCACCTTAGTTGCTGTACTTGATGTTGATGGGGCTTTATTTAGCTTTGATTTTCGCGCCAGTGAGCAAATGGCGCAACTACTGATACAAGTGGCTGGGCGTGCTGGACGCGCCAGTAAACCTGGAAAAGTATTAGTGCAAAGTAATTATGTTGATCACCCCTTATTACAAGACTTGGTACATAATGGTTACCATCACTTTGCCCATCAAGCACTTACTGAACGTAAACAAGCACGACTACCGCCATTTACTTTTCAAGCTTTGCTACGTGCTGATGCCAATTACCCTTCGTACCCAGAAAAGTTCTTACGGGCGCTAACGCAGCAGCGGTTAGAAGGATGTGAGTTTGCTGGCCCCGTTGCGGCGGCAATGGAGAAAAAAGCAGGCAAGTTTAGATACCACTTAATCATTCAAGCTAAATCACGTAAAGATTTACATCGAGCAATTTTACAACTGCTTATGCAGATACCTAACAATGAATGGCAAGGTAAGGTTCGATGGAGTTTAGATATCGACCCCATTGATCTTAACTGGTAACAAAAAACTGAAAACTTTTTCCGTTCATAGAAAAAGTGTTCGCTTTTTATGCTGAGTAGTATTAAGCGTGTTTTTTATTATCAGCTCGGTTACACTAGCTAAAATTTTCCCTGTTATCGATCCTTCCCTTTCCATGGCTAATCAAGATTACGTTTCTCGCTCACCGGCAAAAAAGAAAAGAAACACCCGTAACGGTAAAATACCAGTAAAACATTCCAATGGCTTACCACTAAAAGCTAAGTTAATCAGCCTATTGTTAGTGATATTAATTGGCGTATTTTCCTATGGTTTATGGTCACTGAAAACAGACCCTAGCACTAAAACGCCCTTAGTTGAGTCAGTTAAAAAAGTGCAAGATAAAAAGCAAAAAAACAAAGCCACAGAATTACCTAAGCCGCCTAAAGAAAAGTGGACTTATGTAAAAGATTTAGCCACCAAAGAAATTGAAGTCGGTGAATATAAGGTGGTCGAAAAAGGCCCTTATAAAATGCAATGTGGTTCATTTAGAACACAAAAACAAGCTGAAGTATTAAAAGCAAGAATTGCCTTTGCGGGACTCGAAGCACAAGTAAAAAGTGTTACTGGAAAAAGTGGCCTTTGGCATAAGGTTTTCTTAGGTCCTTACCCTCGAAAACGCCTTGCAGAAAAAGATAAACATAAGCTTAAACGCAGCAATATTAATTATTGCATGATCTTGTTGTGGCGATAATTATTATTGCCAATACTCCTTGAAAAAGTCATAAATACCCCAATTACATTAGCATCAATGAATTGAGTTAAAATGAGGTTAATGTGACTACTATTATTTCAGTAAGACGTAATGGCAAAGTGGCTATTGGTGGCGATGGTCAAGTATCACTTGGCAATACAGTAATGAAAGGCAATGCCCTAAAAGTTCGCCGTTTATATAATAACAAAGTACTGGCTGGTTTTGCTGGTGGCACCGCTGATGCATTTACTTTGTTTGAGCGTTTTGAAAGTAAATTAGAGCAACACCAAGGCCATTTAACCAAAGCTGCCGTCGAGCTTGCTAAAGACTGGCGCAGTGATAGAGCGTTAAGAAAGCTAGAAGCTTTACTTGCCGTTGCTGATGAAACCGCTTCATTAATAATTACCGGTAATGGCGATGTTATTCAGCCAGAGCATGATCTTATCGCTATTGGTAGCGGTGGTAATTTTGCCCAATCTGCCGCCATAGCCCTGCTTGAAAATACCGAATTAACCAGAGAGCAACTATACCGAGTTGAAGTAGCTATAAGCAGTGCCAAATCGTTATT
>JALJPA010000316.1 GCA_022969215.1 Colwellia sp.
ATACTTTTTGCCTCTATTGCTGTGGTATCGGTTATTTATAGTGGCGCTTTTATCAGTAGCCAAAAAGCAGAACGCCATGTTGCAATTTCCGGTGTATTACCGGCCGTATTGGCTAATGTTCGTGATGAAATACGGCTAAATGGTAATAATGATTTAGTAGAGATTTCCGGACAATCCGCTATTTGGCAAATTAAGTATCAATGGCAAGCAAATTTAATAACGATTAAAGCGAGTGCGCCAACTTTTTCAACTGAAAGTGGTTTGATGGAAACAAGTAAAGCTCGATATAAATTTTGGCAAGTAAATCTAGTATTAACTTCTAAATCAATGACTAAACAGTATTATTTTAATGAAGTAAGTTGGCTAAATGAATAACACAAGTTATAAAAACCAGCGGCAAAAAAGCAATAAAGGTTTTACTCTGATTGAGTTAATGATTGCCATCAGCATTTTAAGCCTGTTACTTTTTACTGGCTCGTACAGTTATAGCCTAATGTCGACACGATGGAACAAAGAGTTAGGCAATTTTGCTCAAATAGCCAAACAAGCAAAAAACCAACAACTGTTGCAAAATTTACTAACGGGCATACAAACATTTATCATTACTGATAAAAATCAACGGCCAGCTTTCTTTTTTATTGGTGATAAAACTAGTCTGCTTGCTGTCAGTCGCAGTGGTCTTTATAGTGACAAATATCCAGAAATATTTCGTTTAACAGCAACAGAGAAAGAAAATGGTTTATTTGATTTGGTTTATCAATCGAGTTCAACCGAAAACGTGCTTTTGCTCGCCACTGAGCAAGAAATAAATTTTACTCAACAACTTACCTTATTTAGCAATTTAACTTCAGTCAGCTTTGCTTATTTAGGGTGGTCACACTTTAATGAAAAAACAGCAAACGGCGAAATAATTAAACCAGCTAGTTGGTTTGAACGTTTTTCGGGTATTGATAATCAATTAATGCCGACAAAAATGCTAGTAACCTTAACCATCGACGACAGTGCTTTTACCTTGCCAGTAGAGTTAGATAAAGAGTCAGAGCTACGACTGTCGCCATTTGTAGATGATAATCAATGATGTTGTCAAAACCAAGCTACGGGCCAAGAAAAAATACTGGTATAGCGTTAATTCAGGTACTGCTTATCACAGCTATCTTATCGGTGTTGGCTTTATATTTGACGCAAACTGCTAGAGAGCAAATAACTATTGCCCGTTGGTTGGATGATAAAGCCAGTGCTCAAGTTGCTTTGCATAGTGCGGAATCACAACTATTGTTCTCTTTATTAACCGAGCCTTTTCTTGCTGAAAATATAGACCTGGACAATAACAACAATGATAGTGATGCTTTTGTCGAGCCATCAGATGCGAGTAATACAGTACCAATGACTTTGAAAAGTAGATGGAATTTTTTTGGTAAAGCTTTTGCGATTAATGAGCACGTAAAAGTCGCGATACAAGATCAGTCAGGTTTGATACATGCACACTACCCAATTCAACGCATACTTAGAACACTTATTACTTCGCAAGGTTTTAGTGAGATAGAAAGCAATGTTATTATTGACAACTTGTTAGATTGGCAAGACCTTGATAGTATTGCTCGCATTAATGGCAATGAAGAACAAACAGCTAATAGCACTGTTCGAAACGGGGCTATATCATCGCTTTCGGAACTTGTGCATATCAAGGCAATACCCCCACGGTTACTACCCATATTAAAAGAAAACCTAACGATATATCGTCGAGGTAATTTTAACCCGAGGAATGCATCAATAGAGTTAATAGCGGCACTATCAAGTAAGTCGATAGCCGAACAGGTGAATACTTTAAGAGTTAATAAACAATTAACCAAACGAAACTTTATTGAGTTAACGGGCATAAGAGAAGATGATGAAATTTATTTTTATCCATCTAACTACTTAGCAATCGACATTTTTAGCCAAGTAGGTAAGTCTATTGCAACAAAAGTAATGACAATTAAAGTACAGCCTAATGCTGGTAATAATATTTCGCCGATAAATATTTATTCAAACCGTAGTTAAAAATGAGTGACTAGTGAGTACTGACCTAATACAACAAAAAGCACAGCAACAGACACAGCTAGAGGCACAGCAAAAAGCACAGCCAATATCTGTAATGACTAAGCTAATGAATAAAGCCATTTGTGCTTTGGTTGGCTATTATGATGGTGAGATAAAAAGCTTCACCTTAGATTGCCATAATAAGCTAGTTTTGACTGCTGGGACTAACCGGCAAACCGAACCAAAAATACTCATCATTTCACGGCAGTATTATAATGAAAAAGTGAATGACTACCCGATAGAAAATAGAAAAGAACTGAGTAAGTTGTTAAAATTAGAAAATCCAGCTAATGAAAGTTGTCATTATATTTGGCGTCATGATAACGGTCAGTCACGGGTAAATATCTGGCAGTTTAGTAAAAAAACACCTGCTGCTTTTATTCAATTACCAGAATCATTATTGTTAGCGATAGCTTCACAAGCTGGTACGTCAAGTGACAAACATGTGTTAACGGTTGACAATTCTTTTAAAGGTACCGCTGATTTGTATGTAAGCCAGCAACAAGGTGCTATTTACTCATCATTGAAATCCTCGATGATAAATTCAGTCCAGCGCTTTATTATATCTGCTGGTTTATCGCAAGCAAGTCAGCAAAGTAGTATCAATCACGCTCAATCAGCGACTCGATTAGCCTTAGGTTTACAAAAAATCCCGCTAGCGTTATGGTCAGCTTTTATTAATACCAGTAAATTGACAAGCAATAACCCTTTATTAATAAAGAAAATAGCCATGCCCTTTATTGGCGTAATTAGCAGTTATCTTATTGTCTCTAGTGGTTATTTAGTACTAAAAAATCACAATTTACAGGCACAGTTACAACAACAGCGCGTGCAAATTAATCAGGCACTCAATAAGCAACAGCAATTAGATAATAATTTGCTTCGTTATAAGCAACTTAAAAGCTTTTTCGAGCAACAGGATCTTAGTTCACCATTTTGGTTAGTATTGGCAAATGTGTTACCCGAAGTAAAGCTCAGTAATATTCGCAAAATTGGCAACCGTTATGTAATCAAAGGTTCGAGTGAGAGGGCGACGGCCATCTTAGAAAAAATTAGCCTATTAGATAATGTTGTTGAGGCGAAGTTTGATCGGCCAAGTACCAAAATGCGTTCAAAAGAGCGTTTTACTATTGGTTTCACTTTACAGCATCACTCTTTAAATTTGTATTTGACTAAACCTGAAGCTAAACCTGAAGTTAAACTAAAAGCTGAATCTACAGAACAAGTAAATACTGGGGTGAACGAATTAACTAAAAAAGGAGAAATAAACAATGGCGGAACTTAAAAAGCATGCACTATTGCTTTCTTTTTTAGCAATGTTAATGGTCGCCAAGTTTGTTGTAGTGCCTATTTTTACTTGGCAAGCACAAATAATTGCTGAAATAAAAGAGCAAGAGAAAAAACTTGGCAAAACAAGCAACCTATTAACTAAAGAAGATGGCTTTGACAGTCTTAATCAGCAGGTATCACAGCAACTCAAAAGCGCCGAACTGTTACTATATCCATCTCAAAAAAGCTCAGTTTTTAAACTTGAGCAACAGAAATATTTCGAAGGGTTAGCAGCCAAACACAAGTTAACCTTGATGAACTTCTCTTGGCAAGCAAATAGTGAAGATAAAAAATTACAAGTAATACGTTATCAGGCTAGCGTTAGACTTAAGGGCAATATCAGCAACTTAATAGGTTTTATTACTGTCCTCGAGTCTCAACAGCAACGCATAGAAATACATGGTTTTAACATACCGATGAAAGGTCAAAAGGATAACTCTTTAGGTAGGAGCCAAAATGCCCGTTTTAGTTTACGCTTTTATGTTGCTAATCAAATAAGCACAACAGGAGCTATATGATGATAGCAAAGAATATCCTTGCTGATATGAAAGCCCCATGCATGGTTATATTTCGTAGTAAGCTCAGTGGCGCGGTACTGCTATTAACCTTGGTTTGGGTGCTAGTTGATGCTAAACAACGTTTGTTCAATGATGATGAAAATAATAACAAACAGCAACAGCTTAGTGAGGTTGTCGGGGCATCGCTACCTGTGGCTAATGCCGTGCTCTTGCAAGAGTTAACCAGTTTATTAAACTTTTATCAAGAAAATGATAAAAGGGACGCTAGTGCGGCAACAAATGTCCTGAGTG
>JALJPA010000317.1 GCA_022969215.1 Colwellia sp.
AGAAATAAACTTACAATTACGCAAAAAAAACACCCCTGACTCGACTAAAACGGTCGCTATTAACGCTGATGCCGCTTTGTTACCCGCAATTATCAATTTAATTAATAATGCCATTAGAGCCAGCAAAGCCAATAACAGCAATGCACTTAGTCTCACTAGCCAAATTATTGAAGATAACTGGCAATTGACTATTCGTGACTTTGGCAAAGGCTTTACCTTAAAAAAGCTTAATGAGTTAGGGGTTAAACCCGTGGCCAGTGAACAAGGCTTTGGCATGGCCGTTTTTTTAAGTCATGCAAGTTTAGAGCGCCTTGGTGGTAAGTTAGCCTTAACAAACCATCAAGATGGTGGCGCACTAGTAACTTTAAGTTTACCTATTGCAGCAAAGGAAATACCCTCCAATAAACAAGAAAGGAGTAAGACATGCCTCACTTAACTAGGACAAGAGCAATGCCAACAGCAAAGTCCAAATTATTAATCGTTGAAGATGATGTTATTTTTGCCAACACTTTGAACAGACGGTTGAGCAAACATGGTTTTGATTGTGTGCAGGTCGATAATAATAATGATGCACTACTCGCCTGCCATAGGCACACGCCCGATTATATTTTGCTGGATATGAAATTGGCTCATGAAAACACTCTGTCGATCATCACACCCATACGTAAATTACGGCCGAAAAGCCGTATTGTATTACTTACTGGTTTTGCTAGCATTGCCACCGCGGTTGATGCAATAAAGCTAGGTGCAGATGACTATTTGTCTAAGCCAGTAGATAGTCAAACCTTACTCGCCACTCTCAAGGGCAGTAAAGCAGCAGCTATCGAACTAGATAGTCAAAACGAGCAAACGTTATCTGCCGAGCAAGTAGAATGGCAACATATTCAGCAAGTGTTAAAAGCCAATCAAGGTAATATATCAGCTACTGCTAGACAGCTTTCAATGCATCGCAGAACATTGCAACGTAAGTTACAAAAACGGCCTCAGTCTGCTTAAAGCTAGCAGTTAAAAATTATAAGCAATGTGTTGATGGAATCTAACCATCAGCTCTTCTTTACTCGGCTCAATTTCAAGCTCAATCGCCATCAATTGCATCGCTTGTTCTATTTGATTTAAAAACTGACCAAAGCCATATTCACTATTATTCTCAGGGGTGGCAACAAAGATCAAATGTATGCTATCCGTTAGCTCGCCAGCACGCCACTTACTAATAATACCGCATGGGCTTTGCTCGGGATTATAACCCAACATTTGTAACTCGCCGACACGGGAAACTATCTCATGAATACTATAACGAACAATAGGCACTAAACCGTTAGCAATCAGTGCACCATTATTTAAATTATAGTGCTTTGCTGCCATAGTAAAAATGTCAGTTAAGTAAGTGTATAAAGGGTTATAAGGATCTTGCGAGTGACTATCAATTTCAACTTGTTGCAACAGCTTATTACTAATATTCAAGGTAACTACGGCATAACTCATGGCGCTGTGATAAGTGGGTAATTGTACATCTTGGCTAGCATAACGTTTTTTAATTTCACGTAACTTATGCGGTTGTGTCGTGGTGCAGCCTTTATTTTTAGCAAATAAATCATAGGTAAGATGTTGATGATCTCTAAGGCGCATATCGCTTTTATCTAGCTGAATTTTTTCGCAGAATTTCTGTACTACTTGACTGACTCTACTATGGAATCTTGCAGCATTGACTCGAATTTCACTGCCCGTAGCCAAAAAAAGTAAACAAACCTTTTTTGCTCTTTTACTACCGTCAAAAAACGATTTTGTAAGCTGGTGACTCTCTGGGTTGTAATAAAATAGAATCTGCTGATTGGTTTGCCATTGGTGCATCTCTTGACTAAAACGCACCCGGGCTAATTTGTCGTTGGCAATAAATTGGCAGTTCTTTAGCTCAACCTCCTCAGTTAGTTGAAAAAACATTGTCGATAATTGCTGATAAAAATCATAAAATGGCTGTGGTTTTAAAGCACTGTATTTTCCGGAAAACCGCTGCAGCATTTCATCGGTCAAAGTAAACTCGGCTAAGATATATTGATTATCGCGGACATTACCAGGCAAATAGGCTTTGTGTGCCGCACTTCTTTTTCTAATAATTGACATCTTCATCCCTACTTTTATTCAACCGGTTAACACTGAGTTATTAACCTTTTAAGTTAGGAGCAGTATAATGAGTACAAATGAAGCTTTTGTGACTTAAGCATGTCACAAATATGACAAACGCTGTAGAGGACAACATTTTGCTAAACGATCAACAAACATTAGTTGCGGCCATTAATCAAACCATGCCCTTTGGCAAATATGCTGGCAGAAAGCTATTACAGCTACCTGAGCCTTATCTGGTTTGGTTTCATAGCAAAGGTTTCCCTGAAGGTAAATTAGGCCAACAACTGGCCTTAATGTATGAGGTGAAACTCAATGGTCTCGAAGCTATGCTGCAACCTTTATTAGAGAGTTAAGGTTTAAATCCAACTAAAGTCGAACCTAGGTAAAGTTAACTGCAGCTGACTTAGTCATACTAAACACCCAGCCATTAATTTCCTCTCAGACTATTTAATACTAAATAGTCCTTGCGATTTCCTTAGAGTATTTTTGTCTAAAAAACAAACGGATTAATACTTCAAGTAATAACGATTCTCATTAAATTTTTCTAACAATTTGTTTTATTAGATAAACTTTTAAGCTCAAAATAACCTGTTATCTTTTTTACTATAAATCACTTTTTTACACGCTGTATTTCTATTCTCCCCTCTTGCATCGTCTGTCAAAATCCTCTTAAATAACCCGTCGATTTAAAAAATTCTGCAACATAAAATACAATACAAAATTAGTAAATCGGCTACTCTGTAGTATTTAGTAATGAAAAACCTTTAGCTAATTAAGGTTTATGCATATGTTATCAATTGATTTATAAGATAATTACGAGGTGTTTATGAGGTGTAGTAGATGAAAAGACAAAAAAGAGATAAATTAGGAAGAGCGCATTCTAATGGGTATCAGGCTGGCCTCGGTGGAAAAGCTAAGGAGCAGTGTCCCTATCAAAATATTGAGGCAAAATCACAATGGTTAGGTGGCTGGCGAGAAGCCATTACCGATAGAAATATGGGCTTATTTCGTTAACTTAATGTGATCAATAAATTTGATAGGCAAACAAAGTAATCTTAAGCCCCGAACTTCAACGTTCGGGGTCATTGACTTCAGGAAGTACCCTTCAATAATAACATCTGGCAAGTTAGCTAATCGCAACGTCCGAGCTCTCATGTAAAGATTAAATCCTGCACTTATATTATATCTAGCGGATTAAATAACCCGCGAGAAGCGTTGTTGATTAATATGCTTTTTCATATAAGCATCAAAGCTCATACAAATAATACGAATTAATAAACGGGCTTTTTGCTCTACTTTAATATGATTAGCAGTATTTTCGACTAAACCATCATTAATAAAGGTATTCAATAGTGGTAAGTCTTCAGCAAAATATTCATCAAAATCAATATTAAATTTTTCACTAATTATTTGTTTATCTAGATACAAGTTACACATCAATTCTTGAATGACTTCACCACGTAAAATATCGTCTTCAGTTAAATTTACTCCTTTTATCTGCGCGTGCTGCCTTTCGGTAATTGCTTGATAATATTCTTTTAAGTCTTTTATATTCTGGCTAAAGCTATTACCAATAGAGCTGATTGATGACACTCCTAAACCTAATAAATCACAACCACCTCGGGTAGTGTAACCTTGAAAATTACGATGCAAGGTGCCATCAGTTTGTGCTACTGATAATTCATCATTAGGTTTGGCAAAGTGATCCATGCCAATAAAGTCGTAACCAAAGTCACAAAGCGTTTCTATAGCCAACTTCATTAAGGCGAATTTTTCTTGAGTATTAGGCAGCCATTCATCACGTAATTTACGTTGTGCAGCAAAACGACTTGGTATGTGCGCGTAGCTAAATAGTGAGATACGATCAACATCCCACTCATGTGCTTTCACTAAGGTTTTTGTGAAATTC
This sequence comes from Colwellia sp., assembly GCA_022969215.1. Lineage (GTDB taxonomy): Bacteria > Pseudomonadota > Gammaproteobacteria > Enterobacterales > Alteromonadaceae > Colwellia. The sequence goes on from JALJPA010000317.1 coordinate 4,031, forward strand.
ACTAAGGTTTGATGTGGCAAACCATAAATAAGGTCAATATTTATGGATTTAAAGCCAACAGCTTTAGCGTGTTTGATAAAGTCACCAATAAACTCGGTCGACTGTACGCGATTGATGGCTTGTTGAACTTTTAAATCAAGATCTTGCACACCTAAGCTTAAGCGATTAAAGCCTAATGAGT
>JALJPA010000318.1 GCA_022969215.1 Colwellia sp.
CAACTGGGGTAACTCGCTTCCGTAGGCATATGGTTCATCTTAAACCCAATATCTTGGTGATATATGATGAACTAGAGTCGACAGAAAGTGCTACCACTTGGACCTACACACTAAACGCTCATGATAACATTAACAAACTGAGTGATAATGTGGTCAGCGTCCATAATGGCCATGGTTTGGCGACAGCAAACCTGTTTACTAGTTCAGCGCTATCAACAACAGTATTAGGACCAACAGAGGGACATTGGAATACCCGTTTAACAACAGCGGAGCAATCCCCTTCTGTGCGTTTTCTTAACGTGATTGAATTGACGCCATCAACCAATATCAATGAAGTTGTCGCAGCATTACCGGCCACCGGCACCGATTTGATCACTGTGGCTGCGGGTGATTATACTGTGATAGCACAGGTTGACCCCAATCAGCCGGCTCGATTAGAAATCCGCAGTAGTGATGGTAACGTTGCTTTGTTGTATGCTGAAGGGATTAATAACCTAGTGGTAAACAGCCAAACTGTTTTGCTGGGACGTTATAAATCAAGCACGCTGTTTATGGAGAAAAATACCCCGCGCGGGGATATTGTTGAAGAGCTTGTTGATGTCTTACCCGATGCTGTTACTTACGCTAATAAGTATTAACTAAATGGCAAGTTAACTAACTCGTTAGTTAACGATTAAACAAGTAAAAGAAAATAATGGCCTCCCTACTCTGCAGAGAGGCCGTTTTTATTTAAGTAAGCTGAGCTAGGCCTTTACTAAACGCATTAACCAACACAAAAAAATCCATGGGTTAGGCGCAAAGCCTAAAACTGTTTTGTAGCATAGATATCGAAACTTGTTATCACTACACTGGTCTGGTTGAAAACGTGCTATTAACCAAGTATTCAGCCTATTTGAGTTTACATACACGTCATTGCCTGCGGTACTTAATGTGGTAATCCCTGGGGCTAAAATCGACCACCCAAAATCAAGTTGTTTAACGATTTTACTTGGGAATAAAAGTAACCATCAATAAGCCGCATGTATACACAAATGAACTTATGGCTTAAATACTTAGAATAACGATAAGCTTGGGATAAATGAAAAGGAGAAAATTGAAATTAGTGCACTCTCTATGGGAGTGAGCTGTTTTGGATAGCTTTATAACTGATAAATGCATAAAAATCTAAATGATGATCTGTCGCTTGGATATATCACTATTTTATCCAAGCGAAGACCGAGTCACTAACTTTGTAGGATTAAACTTTTTTTCTGCTCATACCAAAGGCAATCATGGCACTAAGTAATAAAAATACTGACGATGGCTCAGGCACATCAACCACACCAACCACATTTCCATAGGTTATATTGTCTATACCATGTTCTAAAGGACTACTAAAATCTATTTTCGTAATAAGTGCATCATCCGAAATAACGCCAAAAAAGCTTGATGACCAAAAATAATCCAAATAAGTAGTAGAAGTAGATACCGTACTATCTAACTCTGAGTCACCAACCCCAAATATACTAATGTCAAAGATGTCTGAAATTTCGAAAGAGAATAGGTCAAGGCCGATAGCCTGCACGCCAGCATCAAAACTCAATATTGTTGATGCATTAAATTCTGTAGCACCAACCGTTTGACTACCATAATAATCAGAGCTTAGTGCCACCACGTCTCCGTACGAGGCAGAGACATTAAGTCCCGATGCAATTTCGCCAATATCTGCAATTTCCCAATCTCCTAAATTAGCACTTTCAAAATCTTCAGTTATACCACTTAGCCCAGACGCGAGTTCAAATGCGGCTCTATCGTTAAAGAAAACTAAACCCGCATTGGCTACCGGCGAAATTAACATGGAAACTGCAAAAAATGTTGATAGCAACGGAATAGTTTTACCTAAAGTTAAATATATTTTATTCATTGTACGAACTTCCTTTTTATTATTTTAAAATATTTGACCGTTTATTGATTGATTATCATTGAATAACAATGTTAATCGTTTAAATACTATCCAATCAATTAATCGCGAGCAATCAAGCTTTAAAGGGATTCCGTTAATGTTCATATATGAAACTCACCTTAGATTATTGGCTTATTAATTATTAATTATTAAAATCTGTTGGTGAAAGACAGCTAAATTTAAATCTTTGTTAATTTCTCTGGTTCTTGGATATCAGCTCTTTTTATTAAGAACGCTCATGAGATTATTGACTGTATATTTCCATGAATAGCTCCCCTTAAGCACATTAATATTCCATATATGAATTATTAATGTGAAAGCATGTTGTTGATATTGATTTAACCCATTTACCACTGTAAACATAATAAAGCGTTGTATTTTCGATCAAAAACAGATCAAATAACGAACACACCACATAGATAAGTACGTAGATAAAAACATTGAAGTCACACTATTGAAGTCAACACGGATTGAAGTCGACACGGATTAAAATCAGCATTGAAGCAATAAACACGTAACAAAAAATAAAAACACGGATGCAACTTAAATATTAGCTGCCGAAAGTGTTCAAATTACGAGGTGATTAAAAATGATAAAACGTTCATCCCATTCTCAACTAGAGCTGTATAGAAGAAAACTCCTTCGAGTTAAGCGTTTAATCTATACCAGCGCATTATTAGGACTGGCTAGCCCATTGGCTTATGCCGCTAATACCGAATTTAATGGCAGTATCGATAATGATTGGTCGAAGGCTGCAAATTGGTCTAATGGCCTGCCGGGTTCATCAGACCGCGCGATAATCGATAGTATAATAACGAGTGAAGCTAATGTTAGCTTGTCTGCCAAATTATCGGTGGGGCTCTCTGCTGATGGCTCACTAACCATTAGTAATGCTACTTTTACTACTGATGTTAAGAATGTTGAACTGGGCGCCAAGTCAGGGACAACCGGAACACTTCATATTACTGGCTATTCTTCCTTCATCAATAGCGGCATTGTCGAAGTGGGTAAGGCGAGCGCAGGCACTGGTTACATCGTCTTGGATGGCGGCAATATTACCGGCAATCAATATCGTCTTGGTGCCGGTGGCTCCGGCAGTTTTGGCTCATTACATGTTAAAGATGGTACGGTAAATCTAGCGACCGAACTGAGAGTGGGTTCGGGTTGGCAAAGCATCGGTCAATTAACCTTTGATCAAGGCATACTTACTGTGCCTAATCTAACCCTTGGATATTCTGGCTCGTCTCAGGGAACACTGGTGATCAATGGCGGAGTGGTAAACGCTGATACGCTTGCTTTAGGTAGAAACGCGAGTTCTATCGTTGCAATTGAATTAAATGGCGGCGTCTTGCAAACTGCTGCCCTGGCAAATGTTGGCGGTACTTCAGAGAGTATCAACATTGCCGGTGGCATATTGCGCTTACAACAAGGCGCTGATCGTGCTTTGTTCGATAGCTTGATTGCAAATGGATCGCTCTACTGGACGCCAGGAGCAGAGGTTAAGGGTTATGAGCTTGCTAGTGCCGATGAAACAATCGTCGATGCAAATGGTACCTTGTATATCCGAAATGATGCCGATGGCTACTTTAGTGCTTGGTCAACAACAAACGCACCGTTATTCATCAACGTCGCTATCAATGGCGGCACAGTCACAGAGGCAGTCCCCTATAGCAGCACACTTAAGGGAACGGCCACGGATGCTAATTCAGATGCTCTGACCTATGCAAAAATTTCCGGACCCGCCTGGTTAAACGTAACAGCTAGCGGTGAACTTTCAGGCATACCAACAACAGTAGGTCTCAATGCTTTCACTGTTCAAGTCAGTGATGGCAACGATGGTAGTGATACCACAACTCTGAATATAAATGTCAGTGCAGCGGGCGATTTTACCCAACTAATCGTTGATGATTTCGAAGCTGGCTCTGGCAACTGGGGTAATTGGCTTGCTGGCGGCATTCATGCGAAGCTCGCGGGAAGTAAGTGTATTGGCTCACAATGTGCCAACATACAAGCTTTTGGTGTGGAGTCTTCAATAACCTTAGCGAGTGCCCTCGACTTATCAAGTTATCATGAGATAAAAATAGGCTTCAGTTATATGCCTAAATCTTTTGAAAGTAATGAAAGCTTTAGGCTGAGTTATAGCAGTGATGGCGGTTTAGACTGGACCACACTAAAAACATACGTTAATGGCGTTGATTTTAATAATGACACACGTGAAACAGTCGAGTTAAGCTTTACTAGCAGTGCCATCGACTTT
>JALJPA010000319.1 GCA_022969215.1 Colwellia sp.
GGCGCGTAGCTCAGCTGGATAGAGTACCTGGCTACGAACCAGGCGGTCGCAGGTTCGACTCCTGCCGCGCCCACCACATTGAAAACCCCACCTATTGGTGGGGTTTTTTTTCGTTATAAAGTCAAAGGTGATATTGCTTAATATAAAGCACCCACTTTAGAACGAAGAGACTTAATAGCGGGTAATAGGGTATTTTTAGAATTCCTTATTATTTGTAATTATTGGAGAGGTGGCCGAGTGGCCGAAGGCGCTCCCCTGCTAAGGGAGTATCTGGTTTATAGCCGGATCGAGGGTTCGAATCCCTCCCTCTCCGCCATTATTTATTTTATATAGATACTGTTTGTGTAGAACGAAAGTTCGCTATCTTAACTAAGATATAAAACATAGTTAATAAGGGCGCGTAGCTCAGCTGGATAGAGTACCTGGCTACGAACCAGGCGGTCGCAGGTTCGACTCCTGCCGCGCCCACCACTTTTCTACTTCACGTAGATGTAAAAAAACCTAGCTTTTGCTAGGTTTTTTTATGCCTGAAATAACCTGCGCATCCTTTTCATACAGTAAGCGCGTAGCTCCGCTGGATAGACGCCCATCACTTTTGTACTTCACGTAGATATAAATAAACCTAGCTTTTGCTAGGTTTTTTTATATCTGAAGTAAGCTGGATAGACTTACCTATAGGAACGTTGGCTACCACGGGTTACTGTGCAGCCGCAGGTTTCTCTTGTAGGTAGATGTCTGCCGCGCCCACCATATCGAAAGCCCCCCCCTTACCAGGTGGAGCTTTTTTCGTTTCTAATCAGGTAGAAATGTATCAGTGGTACTTGGCTGAACAGTTTGCTTTATTCGTGGGCCTTATATGAGGCTCATCATTAGGATTAACACCGTTTGGTGGTAAAGTAAGTGTTTATTATCTAATTTGTGTTGTTTTTTGTCTGTGTTTTTTGTACTAACTACCAATGCTTTCGTATATATATTCCATAATATGGGTGGTATGCCCAGTAGTGTATATTGTATATTATTGTATTTTATCTTTTGCTGAATGCCTATATTCATGGGTTTGATAATGTATACAATATTACAAGTATGCAAAGTGCTCCGTATATTTCTGTATATTTCTGTATATACGGTGAATATTCGCCCTTTAAGGGCTTGACGGTGAGTTATTTTTATGAAATTGAATAAAATTGTTTGCAATGTAGCTATTGGAGTGATTATTCTAATTATAAGATATTTGAATGAGAATAAATAATGGACAATATGCAGCAGCAGTTTATTGAAGCTGGCACCCTAATGTTAGCCGGAATGGTATTTGTATTTGTATTTTTAAGTATGTTAATTATATTTATTAATACAGTACTGGCAAAACTGGCAATAAAATTTCCGGATCCTATTGTCGCATCGTCTTCTCGCGCTAATAAAAAGAGCAAGAGCCACAGTAAATCTCATGGTGATTTTTCACCAGCAGTTGTTGCTGCAATTAGCGGAGCGGTCAAACGCTATCGTAGCCAAAATGGCCAAGATAAATAATCTTGATAGAAATTGAAACTCTTCTTCACCATTATAATTAAAAATTAGATTAAAGGGCATAAACATGAGTAAGCCATTAGGTATCACCGAAGTAGTCTTAAGAGATGGGCATCAGTCAATTTTAGCCACCAGGCTTCGCTTAGCCGATATGCTACCTATTGCTGCGACACTTGATGAGGTTGGCTATTGGTCAATTGAGTCGTGGGGCGGAGCAACCTTTGATTCGTGTATTCGTTATTTAGGTGAAGATCCTTGGGAACGAATTCGTGCCCTTAAAAAAGCGATGCCTAAAACCAAACAGCAAATGTTATTTCGCGGTCAAAATATTCTAGGTTATCGCCATTATGCTGATGATGTAGTTGAAAAATTTGTAGAGCGTGCTCATATCAATGGTATTGATGTGTTTCGTATTTTTGATGCCATGAATGATGTTCGTAACTTACAAACATCTATTAAAGCCGCAGTTAAAGTCGGCGCGCATGCCCAAGGTACGCTAAGTTACACCGAGAGCCCAGTACATAGCTTGGACGGTTGGTTAACGATGGCGAAAAAAATCGAAGACATGGGTGCTCATTCTTTATGTATTAAAGATATGTCAGGATTATTGAAACCTTATGATGCAGCTGAGTTGATTGGTAAATTAAAAGAGACGGTTGCTCTACCTATTGCTTTGCATTGTCATGCGACTACAGGTTTAAGTCTTGCCACGCAAATGAAGGCTATCGACAGTGATATTGATGTTATTGATACCTCTATTTCTTCAATGAGTATGACTTATGGTCACTCACCAACAGAAACCATTGCTGCGATTGTTGAAGGTGGTCCTCGCGCTACAGGGCTCAATGTTGAAAAAATGGCAGAGGTTGCCGCATATTTTCGTGATGTAAGAGAAAAATATGCTGAATTTGAAGGTAGCTTAAAAGGTGTTGATGCCCGAATTTTAACAGCGCAAGTTCCTGGTGGCATGTTAACTAACATGGAAAACCAGTTAAAAGAGCAAGGCGCGGCGGATAAATTTGATGAAGTATTAATTGAAATACCCAAGGTACGTAAAGACCTAGGTTATATCCCTCTAGTTACTCCTACGTCACAGATTGTTGGTACACAAGCTGTACTTAATATCTTAACCGGTGAGCGTTATAAATCGATAACAAAAGAAACTGCTGGGGTGTTAAAAGGTGAATATGGTGCAACAGCTGCGCCAGTTGACTTGGAATTACAAGCAAGAGTATTGGACGGTAAAGAAGTTATCACTTGTCGTCCGGCTGATTTACTTGACCCTGAGGTTGATAAATTATCAGAAGAGCTACAAATTCTAGCCAAAGAGAAAGGCATTAGCTTAGCTGATGAAATTATTGATGATGTATTAACCTATGCATTGTTTCCGCAAATAGGCTTGAAATTCTTAGAAAATCGCAATAATCCTGCGGCATTTGAACCTATCCCAACCAAAGCGAGTACCAAGGAAAAAACTGTCGCAGACAATACTAGTGCAGGTGCAACTGAGAATTATGCCGTGAGTGTTGATGGTAAGGTTTATGATGTAATCGTTGCGCCTGGAGGCTCTATTGATTCGATAACCCTTCCTGCCGGTGATGATGCGATGAAACAATCAGCGTCTATCTCTGCAGAAGAAACGCTAAATGCGCCATTAGCAGGTAACATCTTCAAGGTTTTGGTAAGGGAAGGTGATCATGTGGAAGCGGACGATGTCGTTATCATTATGGAAGCTATGAAGATGGAAACTGAAATTCGCGCGGTTACGGCTGGCGAAATTGTATCGATATTTACCAAAGAAGGTGACTCAGTTGCCGTTGGTGATGCCTTGCTTAGCTTTTCATAGGAGTTCTCATGGATTCATTAACTAAACTATGGCTTTCAACTGGCTTAGCAAACTTTGAGTTAGGGCAAGTAGTGATGATGTTAGTGGGCTGCGGCCTGCTTTATTTAGCCATTGCTCGAAACTTTGAACCATTATTATTATTACCAATGGGGTTTGGTGCTATTTTAACCAACATCCCATTATCAGGCTTTTCAGAAGTCGGTGGTTTACTGCATTATATCTACTATGCCGGTATTGATACGGGAATTTTTCCACTCATTATCTTTATGGGCGTTGGTGCGATGACTGACTTTGGTGCCCTTATCGCTAATCCTAAAACCTTGCTTTTAGGCGCAGCAGCGCAGTTCGGTATTTTTGCTACCTTGTTTGGCGCTATCGCCTTAAACTATGTCCCAGGTATAGAGTTTACCCTTAAAGATGCTTCAGCTATTGCTATTATTGGTGGCGCAGATGGCCCTACCGCAATATTTCTTGCTTCAAAATTAGCACCAGATTTATTGGGCGCAATTGCTGTGGCAGCTTATTCTTATATGGCTTTGGTACCTATTATCCAACCGCCAATCATGAGAGCATTAACCACGTTAGATGAACGTAAAATTGAAATGGCGCAACTGAGATCAGTCACTAAAATAGAAAAAATTATTTTTCCATTAGGTGTCTTGTTAATGACTATTTTCTTTTTACCGGCAGCAACTCCCTTGGTCGGTATGTTTTGTTTAGGAAACTTAATGCGAGAGTCGGGTGTGGTTGATCGCTT
>JALJPA010000032.1 GCA_022969215.1 Colwellia sp.
TTTTATCGACAATAAACTAGCTAAGGTTAATACGCCTAGAAAAGAAGGTAAAACTAAGATAAGTAAGTTAGCAATAGTGACTTTACCTTCAAGAAATATCATTAGGGTAGTGACATCGCCGGTTATCAGTGACACACCGCCACTGTTAACGGCGAATATTATTAGGGTGGCGTATTTTAAACGTTTTTTTACTTCTAATTGTAAGTTCATTACCACAGCTATAGAAACTAGCGTGGCCGTGACGTTATCGGCAAAAGAAGAGAAGACAAAGGCAAAAATGGCAATAACGAACATCAAACCACGTTCAGAAATGGCTGCGGGCAAAACGCGTTGTACTAAAGCAGAGATAAAACCTTTGCTATTCAAATAAGCAACAAAAGTCATTGCCGACATAAGAAATAACCACAGGGTGGCAATTTCTAATAAATTTTCATTGAGCTGCTCAGTGGTTTCACTGGCAACATCTGGGTGGCTTGGGAATATAAAGACTAGGATCCAGCACAGGGTGCCAAAAAACAGTGTGGTTTTTGCTTTGTTGAGGTGAATTAAGTCCTCGGTAATGATCATCACAAGACTGATGAAAACGAGGGTAATAATAACGGTATTAATCATAATAATGGACTACTGGAAAATAATAACTTACTGTCACCATTAATAAAAATAGTGAAACTGAGTCGGTAGAAAAAGATAAGACTATGCCTTATAACTGTTTAGTTATTGCCTAGCTTATAGTATTGCTTGCTGTTGTTTGAATAATACCAGTATCATTAAGTTTGTGATCTTGTTGTGCACAGGAAAAATAAATCAAAGCAAGGCGCTCGATTGACCAATAGCTGGCTATTGGAATTGAGAGCAACGCCGCCTTGGAGTATTTTAACCAGTACAAGTGGGCAATAATTTAATGAAATTGGTATAAGGTAAAGTAAGTGGGAGGACCACGATTACAGCAAGGTAAGCTTTGTAGGTTTAGATTTTCTAGTGGTGTATATGAAATAATTTCCCAAGTGGCTGCAAGCTTATTCAGATAAATATGGCTGTTTAATAGCTCACTGGGCTCATGATTATCTTCTAACTCAAGTTGGCAATGATAGCCGCTGCTTAGATTGGTTTCTGATAAACATGGCTGTGCAAAGCTCGTGCTGAGAAAGCAAAAGCATAATAAAAAATACAATAAGGTATAAGGCTTATTGAAAGTCATTATTTCAAATCATTAATCATCGCCATGGCGGCGCAGTATATACCCAAGCTTGCTCTAAAGAAATGTTAATCGATTTCAAAAATTGTTAACTTTGAAATATTTTATTCATTTAGCGTTAGTTAAGTTTGGTTTAGCTTACTGTCTAAGCTGATGAGAGCCGATAGTTACATTACCCATCCTAGGCAAGTACTTTCCATAAACGGAAACTAACAAGTAAACCTATACCAATGCCAACTAGGATATCAAAAGCGTGTTAATAAAAGCTGATGGCGAGTTCAAATATCGCTATAGTGGCTCTACTATCGATAAAATAAGCCAAGTATAAAGCAGGCATTCAATGTTGATTGTCATAGCCACTCTTTTTAAAAAGGGTGTTAAAGACAAGCAAAGACACAAAAGGTAATAATGAAAGCGAATCAATCTACTATTACAAAATCACCACAGCTATATCAGTCTAAGGCTATGTCTATAGCTGTTTCCAAAGCAAAGCTTATCCTGTTAGCTGCAGTACTTGTCAACCTGAGTGCTTGCAGTGGTTTGGGGGTAGAGCCTTGGGAGCGTGATTTATTGGCGACAAAAGCAATGGCGTTAACATCCAGTCCTGTTGATGCCGCTTTAGATGATCACATTTATTTTTCAAAAGAAGCCTCTAGCGGTGGTAAAAGTTTTGGTGGCGGAGGCTGTGGCTGCAATTAACCCATTGGTTAAGCAAGCAGTAACTATCAATATATAGATGAGTTATTCAAACAATAAAAACAGTAAGCAACCTAGTCAAAATAATCAACAAAGTCAGAATAAAAAAGCTAATATAAAAATGGCTTTATCCATGGCCGCAGGCGCCTTGTTAGGTACTAGCGCTATGGTCAATGACGCTAAAGCTGAAGTGTTAAAAGATTGGCAATTTGATAGCGCCTTTTTATTTTATTCTGAAGACCAGCGAGTAACCGCGGCTGAGGTTATTGTCAGCGGCAACAAAACCTTTGCTAACGATGAAATATTAAATTTAAAATTGACTATCGATTCTTTAACTGGCGCTTCGGCGAATGGCGCTGTAGTACAAGCGCAGGCGCAAACATTTACTCGCCCCTCAGGTGAGGGCCAATATGTTACCCCTGCAGGGGAAACGCCCCTTGATGACACCTTCAAAGATACTCGAGTGCAATTAAACGCTCAGTGGACTCAACCCCTAGCTGAAAATTACACGGGCAGTATTGGCGGACATTTCTCTAAAGAATTTGATTATTTATCCCTAGGGGGTAATGGTAATTTGGCGGTGGATTTTTATAAGAAAAACTCAACTATTTCATTAGGGCTAAGTCATTTTCAAGATACCTTTACCCCTATGGGCGGCATACCTAAGCCTTATGCTTCAATGCCTATTGGAGATAGTAGTTCGGCAAGTTGGGATGAAGATTTTGCTAAAACTCGTATAGGAAGTAGTGAGAAAAAGGTCACTAGCGATGTATTACTGGGTTTCACCCAGGTGATTAACCGCAGGATGATCACTCAGTTTAATTATTCTTACTCTATGGTGCGAGGTTATTTAACTGATCCCTTTAAAATTGTCAGTGTTTTAGATCAACAAGGCACTGCGCAAGATTATATCTATGAACAGAGGCCAGATGAACGTAATAAGCAAAGTACTTTTGCTCAAGCTAAATACCATTTTGACCAAAACTTATTGAACAGTGTGCTAGATATTTCATATCGTTATATGTGGGATGACTGGCAAATTAAATCGCACACCCTAGATAGCACTTTGTACATGCCGCTATCTAGTCGCTTCGGTAAACAAAGCTACCTTCGGCCGCATATTCGTTATTATCAACAAAGTGCCGCCGAATTCTATCGCCCTTATACTTTTGCGGAACAAGAAAATAAGACTACGCCAGACGAAAACTATATCAGTGCTGATTATCGCATCGGCGAAATGACAGCCATCACTCTTGGGGTAAAGTATGGTTTTAGCCTGAATAATGGTAACGATTTCTCCGTAAGGTTAGAATATTATCGGCAAATGCCAAGCAATGCCGGTTTTGATGAGCCTAGTGAACTGTCGAGTTTAACTGTTTATCCCGTTGTGCAAGCGGTTATATTCCAGCTGAGTTATTCGTTTTTATGATGCTTGATAGGGTAATTAATCTGGGAAATGTTATGGCACTCAATTTGAATGTTGCTCTGAAAGTTAATCTTAAATTTTCCCCTAATAGTAAGGTCAAAGAGCAATGCTATTAGCAGCACAATGGATAAAATAATTAACAATACCATTAAAAAAACGATTAAGAGCAGTCAGCGAACCCTATCGGTCAAAGTTCAAGAGCAGGGCTATGTACTCTCTTTTGATGCTATGGCCAGTCCGTGTGAAGTACTGATGCAAACAAATGACTTACACTTAGCAAAGCTGGTCGGCCGTGCAGTTAGTGATGAGGTTTGGCGTATTGAAGACAAGTTTAGTCGTTATAACAAAAACAGTGTCTGTTACCAAATTAACCATAGTATCGGGCAGAGCATTGCTATCGATGAAGAATGCTACCTGTTATTAAACTTTGCTGAGCAGTGTTATCAGCTCAGTGATGGCTTATTTGATATTAGCGCCGGTATTCTTAATCAAGTCTGGCACTTTGATGGCAGTGATAATATCGCTTCAGCAAAGCAGGTTGCCGGTGTTTTACCCTTAGTTGGCTGGAAAAATATTAGTTACCAGCCAAATAGCATTACCTTACCCAAAGGCATGGGCCTTGATTTTGGCGGCATTGGTAAAGAGTATGCCGTTGACCGCGGTATTTTACTCGCTAAGCAAATAACAAAGCTACCAGTGCTGATTAATCTGGGCGGAGATTTGGCGGTAACTGGGCCAAGACAAAACGGTCTGCCCTGGCAAGTTGCTATAGAATCAATTGAGGAAACTAAGTTAAACAACGACAATAATAAAGATGACAAAGATACCATAGTGGCTTTATATCAAGGCGCCTTAGCTACAAGTGGTGATAGTAAGCGTTTTTTAGTTAAAGATGGCCGGCGTTATAGTCACGTGCTTAATGCGTTAACTGGCTGGCCAATTGAGCGGGCACCCAAGTCAATCACCACGCTGGCACCGCAATGTATTCAAGCGGGTATGTTAGCTACGCTAGCCTTGTTGCAAGGAGAGGGCGCAGAGCAGTTTTTGACTGAGCAAGAGGTAACTTATTGGTCGCGTAGATAATAAGTTAATAAAATTGCTAAGCAACAGTGTGAACAAATACAGCTAAGCAATAATTACTCTTTATGGCTATTTAGCGATCACGTTAGCTATTTGGCGTCTTATCTTGTTGGGAACCGTGTTGAGTGCTTTTCTGTTCGGGCGGAGCATTTTGATTAAATATGCCCTTCATCAATTCCATCGGCAAAGGAAATAATATGGTGGAATTCTTTTCACCGGCAATTTCTGTCAAGGTTTGCAAATAACGTAATAAAATAGCATTTGGCTCCAAAGCTAATTTACTAGCAGCCTCAACTAACTTAGTGGAGGCTTCCATTTCTCCCGAGGCATGAATGACCTTAGCTCGCCGAGTTCGCTCTGCCTCCGCTTGCCGAGCAATGGCTCTGATCATGTTTTCATTCAAGTCGACATGTTTGATTTCGACATTGGATACTTTAATGCCCCAACCGTCGGTACGAGCATCCAATATTGCTTGTATATCGGTATTAAGCATATCTCGGTTGGCAAGCATTTCATCTAATTCATGTTGACCAAGAACCGACCTTAAGGTTGTTTGTGCTAATTGTGATGTTGCTTGTAAGAAGTTCTCGACATTAATGATGGCCTTTTGTGGGTCGGTAACGCGGAAATAAATAACGGCGTTAACTCGGACCGAAACATTATCGCGACTAATGACATCTTGACTGGGCACATCCATAACGACAGTACGTAAATCAACTCGCACCATTTGTTGAATGATAGGTATCACAATGATTAATCCAGGTCCTTTTACCTTTTCAAAACGGCCTAAGAAGAATATCACGCCACGCTCGTACTCCCGTAAAACCCTAAACAAACTAAAAGCAAACAATAATACTAAGCTAACGATTGTTATTGGCATCAACATACCGGTATTAATTAAAATTTCCATCATAGTCACTACCTCTCTATTTCTGGGGAGTTTTTCTTAGGATTAGCGGACTTTGTTACGCTAACCGTTAAACCTTTAATGCTATTTACCGTCACTTGCTCGCCTTGTTGCAGCTGTGCAGGACTAACAGCTGCCCAGCGCTCGCCTTTTAATAAAATAAAGCCGGCACCAGTGAAATTCTCTAGTACTGTACCTTGGGCGCCAACGAGCGCTTCTATACCACTAACGACTTGATTATTACGCAGGCGCCATATATATCCGAGAATAAAGACAATAAATGAGCCACTAGCAATAGCTAGGGTAAAGATGAGCTTAAGCGATACTTGAAACTGTTGTTGCTCGGTATCTATTAGAAAAATAGAGCCTAAGACAAAGGCGATTAAGCCACCTATGCCAAAGACACCAAAACTCGGGATCATAGACTCGACAATGAGTAAGGTGATGCCCAGTAATAATAATGCCAAACCAGCGTAGTTAATTGGTAAAAGCTGAAAAGCATAAAGGGCAATAAACAAGGAAATAGCACCAGTAACCCCGGCTATGCCAATGCCGGGATTATAGAATTCGAGTAATATGCCATAGATACCAATTAACATTAAAATATAAGCAATATTAGGATCGGTAATGGTGGCAATAAACTTACTGCGCCAGTCTGGCTGGCGGTAGTCTAACTGCGCACCCGCGAGCTTTAATTTGTAGTCATGTTTTTTAACTATGATGGTTTGGCCATCAAGTGCTTGTAGTAATTGCTCAGGGCTTTCTACTAAATAGTTAATTACATTTTTTGCTAAGGCTTCTTGAGCCGATAAGGTGGCGCCTTCACTCACGGCTAGCTCTGCCCATTTCACATTTCGGCCTCTTAATTGTGCTAAAGAGCGAATGTAAGCAATGGCATCATTAAGGACTTTTTTCTCCATGGCTGATTTTTGTTGTTTAGCCTCTTTGTCTTGTTGCTTCGGGGTAAAACCACCGCCAATATTTACCGGCGTAGCTGCGCCCAGTGTTGTCGCTGAGGACATTGCTGCTATGTGACAAGCATAAAGTATATAGGTACCCGCACTGGCGGCGCGTGCACCTTGCGGGAAAACTAAGCACAGTAGCGGAATGTCTGAATCCAGTATACGTTGATTGATATCGCGCAAACTACTGCTTAAACCTCCGGGTGTATCAATAATAAGTAGTATGGCCGAAGCTTGAGCCTGTTGATTTGCTTTGCTTATTTCTTTGCCAATATAATCACTTACTGCAGGGCCAATAGCGCCTTTTATGGTTAACACTGGGATTTGTTGTTGCGCAGAAATAGTCAGCTCTGCAGCTGATAGTTCGCTGAGCATAAGAGGATTGCTAAGTATGATAAAAAATAACCAGCGCAACATAATTAGATGCTCAAGTTAATTACTGCTTAGTATTATTTTAGTTCAAATAACGAACAGTTGCTTTGTCGGGGGAAGTTTTTCTGGTGAGATCTATAGGGCGTTACTGTGGTTCGCCCTTAAACTTGCGTCAGGTTAATTTTAACAAAAGTGACTTGACTAAAATGGCTGGTGAAATTATTGGTAAAAGGGGGGAGTTAATTATTATCTCCCCCAAAATAAATTTCAGTATCAGTGCCAGTTATCGAGTTGTTAAACAAGACTATTTTTAGCAAAGCTACTTTTTATGGCTTCTATAATGTGGATCGGTCCAACAGCGTGGTAAGTCTTCACCCGATAAAAAGGTTAACTCAGCTTTCGCAAACTCTTGTGGATCTTGCACCTCTTCGCCTACTTGATAACAACCTAAAACCTTTTCATGATACAAATTAGTTAAATCTTGGATTTTATCGACATCGACCATATCACCATTCTTTCTATTTTTTAAAAACATAGTAACCTCCAGCAAGCATAACCCCTTGCTTATCAGTATAAGCGTTAACTAGGATTGATGACGGGAAAAGGGATCTAAATTAATAAAAGTGACAAAATAGATTGTTACAAAATAGCCGAACATATTTAGTGAAGACCGAACTATGTTCGGCTAAGAGATAAATGCAGGGCAAACTTAGCTAGCCTAGTTGAAATCCAACATGTTGATGCAATCGAATCATCATTTCTTCTTGCTCACTAACCACGGCCAATTTCTGGGCAAATTCGCGTAATGCTTGCTCGATATTATTAACAAACTTACCGTAGCCGTGGCTGGTTTTATCTTGCTCACTAGCAACAAAAATGAGTTGCACACTGTCGACTAATTTTGCCGAATTCCACTTACAGGTATAACCACAACTGGTATGTTGTGGGTTGTAGCCAAGCATTAATAACTCGCCAGCAGTGACCTCATTTTCATCTTCCCCCGAACGTACAATCGGTACCAGGCCATTAGCGACGACAGCACCGTTATTTAAGTTGTGGTTTTTAGCTGTACTAATAAAAGCATCAGCGATAAGGTTATACAAGGGGTTATAACGCTCTTGCGGGTTTTCGTCATGGCTAACCAAGGCACGGACTCGTCGGTTAATAGGGAAATCGACTACCGCATAGGTTAACGCTTTCGTCTGCGCTGGTAATTGGTATTGATCTGCTAAGTACCTGTCAGAAATCGCTCTAAATTTATGTGCCTGACTACCGTCAATGCCTTTATTTTTAGCAAACAAATCATAGGTTAAATGTTGATGATCACTGACCCTAATCTGTTGCAGGTCAATGTTAGCTTTACTAGCAAAAGCGGTTAATGCCTTAGTGACTAGCTGATGAAACTTGGCTGATTGACCACGAATATCTTCACCGTTAGCTAAAAATATTAAGGTTATCTTTTTAGCTCTGTTGGCACCATTGAAAAAGGTATTTCGGCTGGTGTGATATTTAGGGTTGTATAAAAATAACACTTGCTGTTTGGTTTGGGCAGTAAATTTTTCCGGACTAAAGCGTACTCGAGCAAATTTATCATTGGCAATAAACTGAGTACTCTCTAGTGAGAAACTATCATTGATAGCAAAGAATTTGTCGGCTAAGTCTTGATAGAGTTTCTCATAAGGTCTGTCACTGCTTTGTTCAATATGCCCTTGGTATTGTGCTAATAACTCATCGGTTAAAGGAATTTTAGCCATCAAGTATTGATTCTCTCGAGCAGATAAAGGGATATAAGCTTTGTGTTGCAAATTTTTGGTACGTGATGAAGGCATAGTTACCCCTGATATTAAATAGTAATGTTAAATAGAACAAATCTAATGAAAATATAAATTCATAGGCGAATTATACAAGACTAAAAAGTTGTCTATATGATGTAAATCAATAGAATAGTTTGCAAGTCATTAAATTTGTAATTGATTGTTTATTAGTCATATTTAGAGGGCTTTGCCGATGTTTGTCTGTGTATTTAAGCTTGTGTTTCTTGGGCATTTAACGCATGGTAATAACAATTAAGATTGCTACTAGGACACTATTCGATGAAAAAATTAAAAAATGAAGCAGAATTACTAAAGAAAGCATTAACCATTGGTGAAAAATATGCGGTAAACCGTGGCTATAATGCTTTTGCGGCAACTAATTCGGCCAAAGATAAAATCGAAAGCCTTTATCGTTTATTAGTCAGCGATAATCTCATTCAACCGTTAGCAGTCGACAATGAAGACCAACCTAACATGAAACATAAACTCGCTCTTTGGATCGCTAAGCAGTTACCAGAAGGCCATGCTTTACTCAAGTAATCATTTACTTGAAGGTGTTAAGCCATCTTAACCGTAGCAAATATTGATTAAATATTTGCTACATCTTTACTGATATTTTCCGCGTTAGAATAAATATTCTAAAAACTAGCTTAGAACAGCAATTTTTCATGGTATTCAACCAGCAACACTGCTAGATTGATTTTGGGATTCTAATTAGGAATTAATAATAGGTACTCAGGGTCAGTTAGTTTGCGAAGACTTTTACTATTTATAAAAGTAAAACTAAGCCAATGAGTATCGTCAACATTCATGCTAACACTACATTAGTGCAAAATGAGTACTATGTTAGTGATGAATAAGTAACGAAAGAGCAGTAGAGAGCCAACTATGTACCAAACTGACGATGTACGCATCAACAAAATTAAAGACTTATTACCACCAATCGCTTTATTGGAACGATTTCCTGCGTCAGAGCAAGCCACTAAATCAGTCGTTGCTGGCAGAACTGCTATACACAATATCCTCAAAGGTAAAGATGATCGCTTATTAGTAGTGATTGGTCCTTGCTCTATTCACGACACTAAAGCGGCGCTTGAGTATGGTCAACGCTTAGTAAAATTACGTGAAAAGTATAAAGATAGTCTTGAAATTGTCATGCGAGTTTATTTTGAAAAGCCACGTACTACCGTGGGTTGGAAGGGTTTGATCAATGACCCGTATATGGATAACAGCTTTCAATTAAATGATGGTTTACGTCTAGGCCGTAAGTTATTAGTAGAGCTAAATGATCTCGGTTTACCTACTGCGGGCGAATTCTTAGATATGATCACGCCACAATATATGGCGGATCTTATGTGTTGGGGAGCCATTGGCGCTCGTACCACTGAATCACAAGTTCACCGTGAATTAGCTTCTGGCCTTTCTTGTCCAGTAGGGTTTAAGAACGGTACTGACGGTACCATTAAAATTGCTATAGATGCCATCGGCTCAGCAGCCGCATCACATCACTTTTTATCAGTAACAAAATTTGGTCATGCTGCTATTGTTGAAACCACAGGTAATGGCGATTGTCATATCATTTTACGTGGCGGAAAAACCACTAACTTTGATGCACAAAGTGTTAAATTGGTAACCGAGCAGTTATCAGCGTCTGAATTGAATACCAAAGTGATGATTGACTTTAGCCATGCTAACTCACAGAAAAAGTTTGAAAACCAAATGTTGGTTTCAACAGATGTTAGCGAGCAAATAAGCCAAGGTAACGCTAATATCTTCGGTGTTATGGTGGAAAGTCACTTAGTTGAAGGCAACCAAAGTCTAATAAACGGTAAAGCGGCAGTCTATGGCCAAAGTATTACCGATGCTTGTATTGGCTGGAACGATACCGAACAGTTATTAAGTCAGTTGAGTGAAGCGGTAGTGAGCCGACGTAATATTAACGACTAAGCTAAACATATAAGGGCAAGTAATTCCCTTTAATGACAATTCATGCTAAAACGTCTAATTAACTCTTTATAATTAGACGTTTTTTTATGCCGCAAACGCCGCCAGTTATCGATATCGTACAAGCCAGTCAGCAGTCCATTACTGCCATTTTAAATAAAATTGAGTCAGTGGTATTAGGTAAGCCGAAAGAATGTCGCTTAGCCCTGGCTTGTTTACTTGCCCAAGGTCATTTATTAATAGAAGACTTACCCGGCATGGGCAAGACAACTCTGGCTCATGTTTTAGCCACCACGCTGGGGTTAAGTTATCAGCGTACGCAATTCACCAATGATTTATTACCCGCGGATGTGGTTGGCTTTTCTATCTTTGATAATGAAACTAATCGGTTTGAACTCCATAAAGGTCCGATATTTAATCAAGTGGTCTTGGCCGATGAAATTAACCGAGCCAGTCCAAAAACGCAAAGTGCGCTGCTTGAAGCCATGGCGGAGCAGCAGGTGAGTATTGATGGCATTACCCATGAATTACCTATGCCATTTTTTGTTATTGCTACTCAGAACCCCTTGTTTCATGCCGGTACCTATCCATTGCCCGAGTCGCAACTTGACCGTTTTATGATGCGTTTATCGCTCGGCTTTCCTGATTTAAAAGCCGAAAAACAGATTCTATTAAATACCTCTCAGCGGACTAATCAAACTTCAGCGGATAGCAAAGGTAACAGTAAGGCTGATAATGAAGCCGTGATTGCCGAAGCAGAGCTTATAGTGATGCAAGATGCCGTAACGCAAGTGAGTGTTTCCAACGATGTATTGGAATATATTATTGCTTTAAGTCATGTCAGTAGACGGGTATATAATGGTCACATTAGCCCGGTAAATAATGCTGACGCAATTGCCAGCGAGATAAGCTGTAAGCCGTTATCACCGCGCGCTTCCAAGGCCTTATTACAAGCCGCTAAAGCAATGGCTTTTATTGATAATCGTGATTATGTCTTACCTGATGATGTTCAGGCAGTATTTTATGTGGTTTGCCAACACCGATTAGAAATGCAGCCAAACCGACAGTTAGATCCAAGTCAGCTTGAGTCCTCTAGCGTGGCTAGGCAAATACTCAATAGTGTTGATGTGCTTAATCCCCTTGGTTACTAACTAGGCAGGTCACGGGTAAGTTATGGCAGCAACTGCAAAATTTTCATTGGCTAGGCCGGTTAGGCATTTTTTTCAAAAACACTTTGAACGTTGGCTGGCGCGAAGGATCCCAAATCAGCCGGAACATCAGCTAAACAGTCGTAACATCATGATATACCCAACTCGCTTTGGTTTGGCGTATCTAGGCTTTGTGGTATTGGTGTTTTTATTAGGCACTAACTATCAAAATAACATTATTTTGTTGTTCAGCTATTTATTAGCCAGCTTATTTATCAGTGTAATGCTGCATAGCTTTTATAACTTTTCCCAATTGCGTTTTTATAGCGTGGCAAAACAACAAGGTTATGCTGAACAGCCGTTATATTTTGTCATTAAAATAACCACTGAAAAAACGCATTATGATATCAATGCTCATTTTACTGATAAGGCGTTAAACAGCCAAGTAGAGAAAATAGAACTGTGCCAGCAGGGCAGTCATGAGCTCAGGCTAGTCTATAGAACATTGCAGCGTGGTAAACACTGGCTAGGCAGAGTCACTGTTTTTAGTGAATATTCCTTAGGCCTTTTTAAAAGTAAATCAATTTTGGATTTTGGCCATTTCGCTATAATCTATCCTAAAGCGAAAAGCCTAATTGCCGGTCAATATCAATTATCTGGGCAAGCCGATGAGCCGAGTATAGATAGTTATCAAAGTACAAATAGTGTTGGCACCGATGATTTTTCCGAATTAAAGAGCTTTGTTCGCGGTGAATCAAAAGCAAGAACGGCATGGAAACAACTAGCAAAAGGACAAGGACATTACTCAAAACATTATCAAGCAGAGCAAAGTCAATTACAATGGTTAAAACTGAGCGAAATGCCCAGTAATGATGTGGAAATACAATTGGCCTATTTAAGTTTCCTAATTGGTGAGCTGACGGCGTCGAATCAAAGCTTTGGTTTACAGCTTTCCGCTGAACTTAGCAATCAGTCAATGAACATATCACCAAATTCGGGATTTCACCACCAACAAGCTTGTTTGACTGCACTGGCTTTATATTCATGATTTTCTTCAAGAATAAAAGTAAAAAAGTGTCAGCAGATACTGTCGGCGGCGTTAAAAGGCAGACCAAGAGTAAAGCCAAAAGCAACTTTTACCTAAGCCGAAAAAATGCTTGGCTACTTTGGCTGTGTCAATGTTTGAATATCTCAGTAATTGCGTTGGAATTAAGTACTTGGATGCTAGCGATTATTGCTTTGTCATTGGCATGGCAAGCATTACTATTACATCAAGGACGAGAAAAGGGTAACAGCCTATCTAAAAATAACCCCGCTACTGGTCAAACTCATCGGAAAAATAGTCGACAAGATCATCAGCACATTTTTCGACAAAGTATTGGACAAAATACGCGCCAGAAAAAACAACAAGCTACTAATGTCTCACCTATAGTTTTGGGCATATTTGCTTTATTAGGTTGTGTGGCCATCGTTATTACCGCAAAACAGGTCGGTATTCTAGCTAGTATGCTGCATTTGCTTTGTTTTTCTTATGCGCTGAAAGGTTTTGAATTACGCTCGCGTAGTGATTTTTATCAATTACAGCTGTTAGGATTATTTGTCTTAGCGGCGTCACTCATATTTAGACAAGATCTAGCCTTTTCCTTAATAACTTTCGCCTTACTGGTGCTTAATTTAGCGGTATTACTGCAGTTTTTCTCCTTCGAAAAAGCTTTTGTTACTAACATCAAAGTGGTGATTGTTTTACTTGGCCAAAGTGCGATTTTGGCAATTGTACTGTTCTTAGTCTTTCCTCGATTATCGCCTTTTTGGCAAGTGCCGTTAGCAAAGTCGGCAGAAACAGGCTTGTCAGATACGGTTAAACCCGGTGATATTGCCAATTTAACCCGCTCGACCAAGTTGGCCTTTCGCGCTGATTTTGGTCAACAGAAAGTACCTAACTATTCACTGCTATATTGGCGCGCCATGGTGCTAGAAGAATACGATGGTAGGCAGTGGAGTAGACAACATAAGTCCACTCGAAATAAAACTGCAGTAGCGGCTAAAAACTTTAGTTTTGATAACAGTGCAACGGAGATTTCACCCTTAAGCTATCAGGTTATTGTTGAGCCGAGTTTCCAAAAATATTTATTTGCCTTAGCACCAGCGGTAGTGACTGGTGATGCAAAGGGTATCCAAGCACAAGCCGATCACACCTTTAATAATTCCAAAATAATTAGCCAGGCTAAATCTTATCGTTTAACTAGCTATTTAACTGCGCCGCTAACACTAGAGCTAACAAAGCAAAGCCGGCAACTAAACTTGAGCTACCCACAAGGCAGTAATCCAAGACTTGAACAATTAGCGCTGCAACTACAGCATAATTATGTGGATGTGCAGGCGAGGGCCCAAGCGGTATTAAACATTATTAACAAAGAAAATTACTCTTATACTTTACAGCCACCATTATTAGACAATAACAGCTTAGATCAGTTCTTTTTCGATACCCAAGCAGGATTTTGTGTACATTATGCTAGTGTTTTTACTTTTGTCATGCGCGCTTCAGGCATCCCCGCACGTATGGTAACTGGCTACTTAGGTGGTGAATATAATGGCGTGACTAATACAGGTGATAATACCGGGCAATTAGCTAACAAAGGTCATTTAAGTATTTATCAATATGATGCACATGCTTGGTCTGAAATTTGGGTAGAGGGTAAAGGATGGTTACGTGTTGATCCAACCAGTGCGGTAGACCCAGAGCGAGTAAATTCAGGTTGGTCAACTCAGTTATTACAACAGCAATCGGAGCTTAATAATGATTTATTTAGCTTATATCGCATGAAGAATATTGCTTGGCTAAATGCCTTGCGCCTACAATTTGATGCCCTTGATTATCAATGGACCCGCTGGGTTATTGGTTTTACCAGTAAGCAGCAGTATGATTTATTTAAAAACTGGTTTGGCAAGATGGTTTCTTGGAAATTAGCCTTGATTATTGCTGTTTCCTTAGTCATTAGCATGTCCATGCTGATGTTGTTTTTACACCTACTAAATCGTAGTAAAACAAAACCACAATCATTAACTAAGTGGCAAGTTATTTATCAAAAAGCCATGGGGAAATTAGCAAAACAGGGCATGGAGAAACCTCTTAGTATGACAGTTAATGACTTCGCTAAACAGGTTCGCCAGCAATGCCCAGAATTAGCGATAGTTTTCACCCGACTTAGCGCAAGTTATAATCGACTGTGCTACCAAATGTTATCAACTAATGAACAAGAAAAATTGATGCTAACGATGCAGCAACAATATCAACAATTCGTCCAAGTTTTAAAAATCATCGATAAAAAATCCTCTAGGCTTTATTCATATATTTGAAACAATTAGCCGTTACCTTAAATACTAGAGAGTAAAATCCCTTGTTGAATAGCAATATTTTTCCTAAATTTAATGTAATACCAAGTTAATACTAATACGAAATACTTGGATGATTCCATCAATAAAATAACAATTAACAACGGAGTGTCTGTTATGCCACATATTCCCAGTGATTATGACAATGTTTTTGAAAAGAAAATGAGTTGGACCGAGCGACAAAGAATGGCAACACTCGTAGCCGTTATCAGCTACTTCACCCTAATTGGCTGGGTGGTGGCAATGGTTATCTATGATAAACATCAATCAACCTTAGCTAGTTTTCATCTGCGCCAATCGTTAGGACTTATTATTACCGGCGCCATCCTGTCATTGATTCCTTTAGTGGGTTGGATACTCAATATTGGGGTCTTATTGGCATGGGTTATTGGTCTCTATAGTGCGATTAGAGGACAAGAATACAAAGTTCCTCTATTGGGTGATTTTTATCAACAGCATTTAGACTTTATTAAGTGATTCAATCATGTGCCAACATGAATTTATTCTAGACTGCTATTCTGTTGGCATAACTTACTGGCGATCAACCCCCCAAAGAGCATATTAGAAAATAGCTTGTTGCCATCTAACCCTAGCCTCACTTTAATCTTATAAATAAAGCGATAACCAATAAAGTTTATGGGCTTATAATACCTAACTCAATCATTTTTCTGGTGCAATGCTTGGTAATAGCCTGCTTTAGCGAGTAGCTCTATATGAGTGCCTTGTTCCACTAATTCCCCTTTGTTGAGCACAATGATTTCATCGGCACTTTTGATGCTTGATAACTTATGAGCAATAATCAGTAAGGTTTTGCCTTTACTAAGACGAGTAAAAGCTTGTTGTATATGTTGTTCACTATGGTTGTCTAAGGCAGAAGTCGCTTCATCTAAAATGATAATGCTGGCATCGCGTAAAAACGCACGCGCTATGGCAATACGCTGTCGTTGCCCGCCCGATAAATTGCGACCATTTTCTCCTATGGGTGTATTCATCCCTAAGGCAAGCTCTTCAGCAAATTCTGTCACATTTGCATCTCTTGCGGCTTGCTCAACTTCTTCGTTTGATACCTGGCGATTACAGCCAAAACGGATATTGTTTGCTAGGGTGTCGTCTATTAAAACAATATCTTGTGATACAAAAGCAAACTGTGCTCTAAGTGAAGCTAAGCTATATTTTTCAATGGCAATACCATTGATGAAAATGCTTTGCTGGGGAGATTGATATAAACGTAATAATAAGCGGGCTAGGGTGCTTTTACCGCTGCCAGATTCACCAACAAAGGCAACACGGGTACCGCCTTTTATATTTACTGAAAACTGTTTTAATGCCGGTTGATTTTTACCTTTATAGGTGAAAGATACATTCTTGAAAGTGATGTTTGAACATGGTGCTAATAATGGCGTGTTGCCAGTATCATGTTCTTCTTTTTCATCTAGAAAATTGAACAAGCTGCTTGCTGCAGTTAAACCTTTTTGCAAGTGTTGATTAATATTACTTAATTGCTTTAATGGTTTGAGCAATGAAGCCATGGCAATTAAAACGAGGGTGAACGTGCCAGGGGATAATTGATTAAGTACTTGCTCATTACTGGCAAGTAGTAGCACTGCAGCAATAGCAAACGAGGCAATAAGTTGAATTACCGGGTTACTTACTGCAGTTGTCGCTTGTAACTTCATATTTTGTTGGCGGTTATGATTATTTATTTTCTCAAATTGGCTGCTTATTTGACCGCTAGTACTTAATAGTATTATTTCTTGTTGGTTTACAATTGCTTGCTCTGTTGCTTTACTGACTTCTCCCATACTACTCTGTAATCTGCGGCTAATTATTTTAAAACGCTTGGATACCTTCTTAATAATCAACGCGATTATCGGGGCTATAACAAGGAAAGTTAGCGATAATTGCCAACTGTTGTAAAACATCATAGTTAATAATACTAAGATAATGACAGACTCTCGAATGACAATAACTACAGCACTGGAAAAAGCTTGAGCTAGTTGCTCACTATCATAGATTAATTTGGCAATAAGACTGCCACGGCTATTGTTATCAAAAAATGCTCTGGGTAAATATAATAATTTATTAAAAGCTTGTTGCCTTATTCGATAAGTCACCTTGCTGCTGACATAGGCAATTGCATAGTTAGAGCTAAAACTTGCCAAACCACGTAACAAAAAAATGCCTATGACTAATAAAGCGCCTAGTTGTAAGGTATTACTATCGGCTTTTCCTAAGCCTTGATCAATAAGAGGTTTGATGAAATAAATCATGCCGGCATCTACCAAGCTAAATAAACACAAGGCCAGCAAGGCAATGAAAATAAGCTTTTTATGTACTAGATAATAAGACAGTAATCGGCGATATAATATAGCGCTTTTTTTTTCTGCCTTATTTGAAGCCTTACTTGAAATAGTATTTACAGTGTTGCTTGCAGACTTATTTGATGATTGCTCTAAACTATTTATATTGCTTATCATGATGAGTAGTTTTTCCATCGGTTATATGACCAATACCATTGACTTGGGTATTGTCTAATTATCTGCTCGAAGCGTTGGTAAATTTGTGCCATCACTTGCTCAACAGTTTGCTCACTTTCTTGCTGTGTTTTTTGCTCGGCCAATTTCTCACTTGTTAAGGTTTCAAAAAAAACTTGTACTTGGCCATCGTCTTGATAGACGGCATAGGCAAGTAATAATGGCTTTTTAGTCAATTTTGCGAGTAAAACGACCCCTGAGGGCGCTTTAGTTTTTTGTCCAAAAAAGGTTACTTCAGTTTGGTTGGCATAAAGATCGCAATGCAAAGAAATATACGCATTATTTCCTGCCCTTATTACTAACTCGCTAAAAGCATTTGCAGATTTTTTGTTGATGGCGGTAATATTTACATCAGAATAAAAGTCCATTGTATCCGCTAAAAAATCAGGGATGTTAGTTAAGGTAACGGATTGTTTAGCAAATTTAGCCACTGCAAGCGGAACTGCTTCGTAGCAGCCTATATGCATGGTAGCAATGCAAGCACCTGTGCCTGATTGTAAAATTTGTAAGGTTTCTTCATCACAAAAAATATCTGGTTCAACTTGTGATAACCAAAATGATTCAGCAACGCCATAGGCACAATTTCCATAAGCGTCAAAGGCCAAGTCAGTTGCTTCTTTGATACTGAGTTCAGGCATGGCGTTAATAATATTGTTTATCGCACGTTTTCTGGTTTTATTGGCAAAACGTAATATTGTTTTACCAATGTTTTGGACCAATTTTTTTCTTCGGTTTCTAGTTAACTTCAATAAAGTACTCACTAATAATCTTATGCCAAGACTAATTATTTTCTGCTTTATTAAGCTTCGTTTTGAGTTTGTTATATCTGTGTTTGTAGACTTGCTGGCGTTGTTAACTTTCATCGTGCAATTCAACCCAACAGATAAACTCATCTATTTGTCTTAAGTTAGTGCTAAGTGCCTGCTCAAAGGGCAGTTTCAGCTTGAATTTCTGTTCGAGTTCCAGCATAAGCATCATGAAATCGAATGATTTTATTGTGCCGAGTAAATTGTCAGTTAGATCTATTAACGGGCTATGGGTCTTTTCTTCAATGAACTGGATGATACTTTGTTGTATTGACATTATATTGTCTCCTTATTCTTGCTGCTTTTAATGCTGTAACTATTGTTGTAATTATTGCTGTCACTATGGTTACCACTCAGTAGTGCTTTGATATCCACTTTGCCACTAATATTACGGGGTAAATGTTGCTGGAGATTAAACTCATCAGGCACCATATAAGAGGGTAAATGCTGTAAACAATGTTTTCTTAGTGCGTTAATAGTGCCTTGGTGATTGCCTAAACTTGAACTCGAAGCTGAACAAGAGGATGAGTGTTGCTTGTATTCAATGAAAGCTATGATCTTGGTATTACCGCTCTGTTCAGTTTGTGCAGAAACAACACACCAAGTTATATCATTGGAAAAGCTAACAATGGCCGTCTCAATCTCGGCGGCTTCGACACGGTGACCTGATACTTTAAATTGGTGATCGTTACGGCCATGAAAAACAATGTTTTTTTGTTCGTCATAATAAACAATGTCGCCGGTACGGTAGAAACGTGTTGGTGTCTGCGTTAACGGGCTTGTTAGGGTGATAAAAGCTTGTGCTGTTTTCTCTTTGTCTTGATAGTAACCTGCAACAAGCTGATCCCCTGCTAGATACAATTCGGCTAAGGTATTGCTGGTAGTGATCTTTTTGTTGTCAGTTACCAATATCGCCGTTAATCCAGGCAGCGCTTGACCAATGGGTACCGATGCAGAGGTGATTTTTTTCTTATCCGTCAATTCAAAGTAAGTGGCGGTAATTGTGCACTCGGTTGGCCCATAGAGATTAATTACTCGACTATTATGGGCACATTTTTGCCATTTTAGTGCCTGGTTGGTTAGCAGTTTTTCACCACCAAAACAGCTTAGTCTTAGGCTAGGTAATTGCTGTGGTTTTAGTAAGCGCATTTTATCCATAAAAGATAAAGCTGAAGCAACGGCAGAAAAAACAGTTAATTGGTGTTTTTGAATAAATGCCATAGGACAGATAAGCTGCTCCGCAGGAATAATATAGAGTGCAGCACCTTTGTGCCAACAACTGAACATATCATGCACGGATAAATCAAAGGTTAATTCAAAAAACTGACTGACTTTATCTTTTGCTGTTAACTTTAATAACTTATCGAGGCGATGAAGATGATTTATAATATTTTGATGACTAACGGCAATGCCTTTTGGTGTTCCGGTACTGCCAGAAGTAAATAAGATATAAGCATCAGAGCTCTGAGTTAATAGAGTATTTTTCCCATTAGTTGATTCAGTTGCTGCAGAGGTAATCGGGCTTAAATCAGTGTTATTGATGGCAGCAGGCATTGGTGTACCTATTGCTGAAGAAGATGTCATTGAGTTGGCTGTGATTAAGTTAGCATCGCCAATATTAAAACACTGATGATGTTTATTATCAGTTAACCAACTAGGTGTATCTGTTCCTAAATAAAGCACAACTAATGGCTGTTCAATCTGTTGCAATATCTCGGTTGGGTCTTCGTTATCAGCAACCAAAAGTACTTGGCTATTAATTTCAGATAATACCTTGTTATTACGCTTAGCCGGTTGTTTGATATTTAGCGGAACATAGGCGTTATTACTGGCAAGAATGGCTAGTATACCGGCGTACATCTGCCATTGTCGGCCACCATAAATAGCCACGGGGCAATGTCCATCATTAAAATAACTAATGCTTTTTGCCCATTGTTGACTGAGTTCAAATAAAGCCAGGTAAGTAAAAGTTTTGCTTTTTACCTTGTTATTTATTGTTGCACTCGCTTCAACATAAAGTGCGATATTATTGGGGAACTGCTTTGCGGATGTTGCAAAGCTTGCTTGATATAAATTCATTAGTTGTCGTTTGGCAGCAGATTTGATGAAAGCTAATGTAACCAATAAGAACATTTTCTTCGGTGACTGTTTTGTTAACAAAATGTCGAAACAGTGTGTGATTTTGTCAAAAAGTGTAATCTAGCGCGAAATAAAAGTGGCTGAATACTTAGATATATAACTAATTTAACTCGTATTCTTTTACGCCTTGTGGTTAAATTTAAGGTAATTTTATTGCTTGTTTTCTTATGTCATCCTCAGTGTTTTTTCGCCACTGGCAAGCAGAGTCATTTACAATTAAGGCACTATCTTGATCCATCTTTACCCTGCCAACAAAATGGAAAACTTGTTGCTCTTACTTAACAAAATTTCCCAGCTTTCTCCCCTCGGCGTATTTAATCAAGAAGTTATTGTCGTGCAAAATGCCGGTATGCAGCATTGGCTTAATTTAGCTATTGCCAGCGAACGTGGTATTAGCATGAATATGCGTTACGCGTTACCAGCGCAGTTTTTATGGAAGCTAATAAGGTCGTTGGCTAGCGAAGATAAGGTCCCTGATCAGTCACCTTACTCAAGAGAGGTGCTTTGCTGGCGTATTCATGCGCTTTTAGCCTTGAATTCTGTGGTTGACGATGAAGATTTCAGCCAAGCTACCCACTATTGGCGTGGTACAGTCTCAGCAGATGATAGTGATAAAAGTGTTAATGAAGAAAGTAAACATGCCCAGTTAAAACGCTATCAATTAGCGACACAATTAGCGGATTTATATGAGCAGTATTTAATTTTCAGACCACAGTGGTTAGACAATTGGCAACAAGGAAATTTTGAACTTAAAGGTTTAGAAAATGTAGCGAACAGTGAACATAAATGGCAGGGCAAGTTATGGCAGCTATTAATTGCACAGTTACCTTATAATCCTGTTGAATTACTCAATGATGCCATCGCTAATATTGCCAGTAAAAAAGAGCTCATCCCAGCACGTATTAGTTTTTTTGGTCTAAATACCATGGCGCCAATGTGGTTAAACTTTATCAATGCCTTGAGTGAACATGTTGAAGTGCATTTCTTTCATCTTAATCCGTGTTTCTCTTATTGGGGAGACATCATTACCGATAAACAAGAAGTTAAAGAAAAATATGCCTTAAATAAATTATCCCAATGGTCAGATGGTGTTTCAGACCAAGAGAGTGATGTGCAAAGCTTTGTTGGTAACCCACTTTTAGCCAATTTAGGTCAACAGGGACGTGAATTTATCTCAATGTTACAAGACTACAGTACCATTGATATCGACTTGTTTGAGCAGGCTAATCCTGATGCTCAGAGCCCTGATCTGGCTGATGTAGCTGGTAATGATGCTCAGAATAAAGCTACTAAGCCGAGCAGTGTCCTACATCAGCTGCAAAATGATATTCTTGAATTGTCTGACGCCAGAGCTAAAGGTGCAGATGAAATAGCTGCCCCTAAAGCCCCACAACTTGATGACTCTATTGTTATTACCAGTTGTCATAGTGCACTGCGTGAAGTACAAGGGCTGCATGACTACTTATTACATCAATTTAACCAAGATAAAAGCTTAACACCCAAAGATATCTTGGTAATGTGTCCACAAATAGAAGAATACGCACCTTATGTTAACGCGGTATTTACCCGCGGTTGGCAAGACATTGCTGGTGAAGTTCCGCCACTACCATGCTCTATTGCTGATCGTAGCGCTAAAGATAGCGACCCATTAGTGGCCGCATTTACTGAGTTACTGAGCTTACCCGATAGTCGCTTTGGTGTTTCACAATTACTGGCATTTTTGCGGTTACCGGCCATGGCGCATAAGTTTGCCATTAATTTTGAAGATTTGGTGAAGATTTCTGCTTGGTTAGAGCAAGCCACAGTGCATTGGGGCCTTGATTTAGCGCACAAAAAAAGTTTGTTAGGTGAAGGGGCGAATGCCTCATTTACTTGGCAACAAGGCTTGTCGCGTTTATTGCGCGGATTTGCCTTTGCTGATAGTGAGCAAATATACCAAGAGCAATTGTTATTGAGCAATGTTGAAGGCAGTGATGGCATTTTACTCGGTCAGTTAATGTTATTTATCGAGCAAATGCATTATTTTAGCGAAAATCTGCAACGCGCTCGTAGTGCGATTCAGTGGCAAAGTTTTTTACTTGAGCAACTCAGTGGTTTATTTAGTCGCGTTGATGTCGACAATGTTAGTTATGAAAACTCGCTGATGGTTATCGAGCAAGCTATTGCTGGTCTGGTTGAACATTGTCACCATGCTAATTTCGATGATGATATTTCCTTGCTTATTGTGGTTGATTATTTAAGTCAGCATTTCAGTCAGGGTGATGCCAGTAAACAATTTATGGTTGGTCAGGTGACATTTTGTTCTATGTTACCAATGCGCAGCATTCCCTTTAAAGTTATTGCCGTGCTGGGTTTAAATGATGGTGAATTCCCACGACAACGCCAAGCGTTAGGTTTTGACCTTATGTCACTTTCTAAGGCCGAGTTAGGTGATAGATCGCGCCGTGGTGATGATAGGTACTTATTTCTCGAAGCGATAATTTCGGCAAGAGATTCGTTATACCTAAGTTATCAGGGTAGAAACATTAAAAATAATAATGAAAAGCAGCCCTCATTGGTAGTGAAAGAGCTGATGGAGTATTTGACCCAAGGTTATGGCTGGCAGTTTTCAGTAGACGCTAGCAATACTAATAGTGATGGCGAGACTGAACAATCTGCGCTTTATCAATTAGCAATGCAATCGTTTAGCGCAAACAATTATCGGGGCAAGTGGCCCAGTTTTGACGCCAATTGGTTAGCCCTCGGCCAAAATCCTGCGCCTAATACCTCAATGGATAACAATGGCTCACTAATCATGCCAAGGCACGACATATCTGGTTTAGATAACGGACAAGTCTTGAAGCTATCTGATCAGCAATTAATCCGTTTTTATCAACACCCAGCAAAAGCATTTGCTCAACAGCAATTGAATTTACACTTTGAAAATAACACTACCGTCCTTGAAGACGTTGAGCCCTTTAGTGTTAATCATTTGCAAAGCTACTTATTACGTCAAGATCTTCTTGGTGCAGCATTAGGCACTTCATTAGACACGTCAGTACAGAAGTCATTAACAAGTGCAGCGCCAGAGCAGGTGATAACAAGGGCAAATTTATCAGGTAAGTTTCCTGATTTACCCACTACAGCGACCTTGTTTGATGATTACCAACAAGATGTTGCGCAATTTAGCGATGAAATTAAAAAACTTAACTGTGAAAACCCTGAAACGATAGACTGTAACTTAGTTATTGATATAGCTGGCGCTAAGGTTGCATTACATACACAGTTAGCGGTTAAAGGTAATTTACTGGTGCAGTATCGAAGCTCTAGCGCCAAAGCCAAAGATAAATTTATCATGTACTTGCAGCAACTGGTTCTACAGGTATGGCAGCAGCAACATATTGCTAATGAGAGTACGACCAATGAGGAGTCGAGTAAGCTACAACAAGTGACTGAAACAATTGGTTTGTATTTTAATGCAAAAGCGCAAAAAGTAGAGCAGTTTACTGTGGCAAACATTAGCGACGCTAAAGCTAAGCTGATTAACCTCATTAATATGTTTATTAAAGGTCAACAACAACCATTACTGCTAAATGGCGAACTGGCAGACAAGGTCTTTACTAAAAAACGTGGTCAACTGACTGAAATGACACAAGCACGTTTTGAAGGTATTTGGCTAGGAGATATGAGCACACGCGGTTTAAGTGACGATGAGTATCTTAGCTATTTTTGGCCAGAGTGTCCGCAATACCATGAACATCAAGCTGATATCGACTTTATTTATCAAGATTTATATCAAGTAGTTGTTAAACAGGCAGCTAAAAAAGCCTCCGCTAAAGCTGCTCAGGAGAAAAAATAATGACTCAAGTTAATGTGTCTGATACAGAGCAGGGCGAGAAACATTCATCCGCTAAACAGCTGAATGAAGCGCTTACACTTAAAAACCTTGATGCTGCCACTATCAAATTAACAGGAAAACACCTGATTGAAGCCAGTGCTGGTACCGGTAAAACCTATAATATCACCCGTATCTATTTACGTTTATTGCTTGAACGTGAGTTAACGGTTGAACAAATATTGTTAATGACCTTCACCAAAGATGCTACCCAAGAGCTTCGCGGACGTATTGATACCTTTATTCGTTTAGCGCTGAGTGATTGGGACAGCTTGGCTATCGAGGATCCTTATTTTACTGTTCTTGATAAAGGCATTGAAAAAACCAAACGTGAATTTTTACTGAAACGCGCGTTATTATTTTTAGATGAAGCAGCGATATTTACTATCCACGGCTTTTGTCAGCGGGTATTAAGTCAATATGCCTTTACCAGTGGTTTACCTTTTAACGCCAATATGGCGGCAAATTCTTCTGAAATAACCTTACAAGTGTGCCAAGACTGGTATCGCAGTTTAGCTAAATCTGATGATGATAGTTTTATGTTATTGGCGAGTTTTTGGGCAACACCAGCAAGTTTCCTATCTAGTTTTAGTAAGGCTATCGGCCATACCAGCGAGTTATCAGTTATTGATGTTGAGAGTATCGAAGCAGAATTTATTGCCCTTGTTCGCCAAGCACAGCAAAACTTAACAACACACAGTGATTTATTAGAAAATGCGTTAATACTGGTTAAAAAAGGTGCAGACCAAGAGAAAAGACGTAGCGAGTTGGCACAGCTAAGTACTTGGCTTGAAAATATTATCAGTAGAGAAATATCACTAACGGATGTTGGCCAAGGCACAGCCAAAATGCCCGATGGCTTTATTGATGGTAAACGCTACGCAAGGTCAACTTATAAAACTGAGCTACTTGAGGCGTTTGCGCCAGTTAAAGCCGTAAAAGAGCAAGTTAAGAAGATAAGCACCAACATTAATAAAGCTAAAGCTTACGCTATTGTTAAATCAGGCATTTATACCATTCGTCAACAAGTGATTGAGCAAAAACAAGCGCTTAATTTATTAGACTTCGATGACCTTATTAATACTCTTGCTGATTGTCTTAAGCCGGTTGATTGCAACGACGAAAGTTCAAGTGATGAACATTTACCATTATTGGAAAACAAGTTAGCTAAACAGTTATTAGCGCAATACCCTGTGGCCTTAATTGATGAATTTCAAGATACCGATCCTAAGCAGTTTGGTATTTTACAAGCGATTTATTATGGTGACAGCGCGGTAAAAGCTGACGCGGGCTTATTCCTTATTGGCGATCCAAAGCAGGCCATTTATGGTTTTCGTGGTGGTGATATATTTGCTTATCTAAATGCCCGTAATGGCTGTGATTATCATTGGTTGATGGATACCAACTGGCGGTCAACACCAGATATGATTGCTGGCTATAACCAGCTATTCACTGCTGCAAGTCATTCTCAAACGTCAGCTCAAGGTAATAACCAGGCAAAACAACCTACAGAAAGTGTTTTTGGTTTTGGTATTCCGTATTTACCGGTACTTGCTGGGAAAAAAGCTAAAACAGAAGAACACACGGCTAACACACCAATGCTTGCCGATAGTGATAAAGCGCTACAGTTTATTCACTTCACTGATCAGAAAAGTGACTTTGATGGTGAAGGTGACAAAAAAAGTGACAAGGTTAGCCAAGGTAGTCGGCCTATGCTGGCAAATTGGTGTGCCAATGAAATACTGACCCTGTTCACTTACCAAGGTGAGGCTGGCACACAGCATGAAAAGGTTAAACCTAAAGACATCGCCATACTGGTGCGAGATGGCGCCGAAGCGCGCGATATAAAACACGCCTTGCAACAAGCGGGACTAGATTGTGTGTTTTTATCTGACAGAGCCAATCTATTTCATTCCCAACAAGCCAAACAATTATTGTGTTTGCTTAAAGGTGTGTTATTTCCTGAAAATGAACGTTTATTTGTCGCGGCACTGTCTTGTGGTTTATTAGGTTTTGATGCACAAAAATTATATCAATTACAACAAGATGAACTGGCGTATCAAACGTTAAAATTTGCCTTTGTTGATTATCGCAGCCAATGGCAACGACAGGGTTTCATTACCATGGCCATTAATTTGATGCATAACCAGCTTGATGTACCACAAAACAATAAAGATCGCTGTTTGACCAATATTTTACACTTATATGAAATACTGCAAGCGGCGAGTGTGCGCTTAAGTCAGGGCCAAGAGCTGTTACATTGGTTTGAACAGCAATGCCATCTTGAAACTAACGACGTTGAAGCTGAACTGCGGTTAGAGAGTGACGGTGATTTGATCCGTTTGATCACGCAACATGGCTGTAAAGGCATGGAATATCCTTATGTTTTTATTCCCTTTGCTTGTCGACATAAAGACCCATTAAAGTTTGGCAATAAGTCGGTAAGTTATCTTGAATATCATGATAAAGACGGCGCTTTGTGTTTAAGTCTAGATGGCTCAAAAGAAGCTAAACAAGCCATGAGTAATGAAGCGTATGCTGAAAGTATTCGTTTGCTGTATGTGGCCGTGACACGGGCAGAGCGCAGATGTTATGTGCTGTGCTGTGCGTTTGATGCTTATCATTTATCCCCTTTAGGCAAAACGCTACAACTACAAGACCAAGATAGCACACTCAAAGGTCTGCAAGTGCTCAAAGCCAGTGCACAAGATGCTATTGGCATACGTGAGGTAGCACTTGATTGTGACTTTGAAGCAGATAGTGATGCCGTTGATAAGTCATTTATAAATAATAACCAAGACCTAAGCAATACCGCGGTTAGTCAATTTAGCGGTAATATAGAGCGAGATTGGTGGTTGAGTTCCTTTACGGCTTTAAGTCGTAATATTCGTCATGCGGGTGTTTCAAACCCTGATCGCGATACGGATGTTGCTCGCACGCAATTAGCGGTTTTAAGCGGTAGCGGACTAAGCATTAATGACACAAGCACTAACGCAACAAGCACAATAGACGCTGAGCAGATTTGTTTTAAATTAGCTAAGGGTGCTCATACCGGTAACTTGTTACACGATATTTTAGAGCAAACTGATTTTACTGCGCCTGATTGGCAAGAGAGTCTAGAAAAGCCCTTGTTGGTCTATGGAGAGCTAACGAAAGCAGGAGGGAGTGCCACCGATAATGCCGCATTTACTGAAGATGATTTGATAGTCTGGTTAGAGCAAGTACTTAGCTCACCATTCATTATTAGTGCTAATGATAATGAACCAGCTGCGGGTCTTGCTGACCTTGAACATAATAAAACACTGCGCGAAAGTGAGTTTTATTTTCCCATGCAAGGTCAAGGCACGGGTGCTTTAGCTAAATTGCTAACCGATCACCGAAATAGCGCACAGCGCACTGTTCATGGTGGTAATGGTAGTAGTTATGGTAATAACGGCAAGCGCAGTCAATATCCGGTGATGTTACCGAGTTATAAAAAACTGAGTGGCATGATGCATGGCTTTATCGATTTAATTTTTGAATACCAAGGTAAATATTACTTGTGTGATTACAAATCAAGTCATTTAGGTGATAGCTTTTCTGATTATCAGTTTGATGCTTTGCTTGATAATGTTGAGAAAAATTATTATGACTTACAATATCTGATTTATTCGTTAGCACTGCACCGCTATTTAAAACAAACTTTGCTTGATTATGATATCACTGAGCATTTTGGCGGGGTTTATTACCTCTATTTACGCGGGATGACTACCGCGCCAGAACATCAAGGTGCCGGTGTTTATTATCGACAAATTACCGCAGAAGAACTTAATAATTTAGACACGCTATTTTCTCCTGAAAAGACTGCTCAGCCGGCAGATCTTCAATCGTTAACACAAGAGGAAGCGTAACATGGTTGAACAAAGCCAAATCACAGTGAAAAGAGAGCGCAGCGTTAACACGATGAACAAACCAATATACAGTCATTTTAATCAAGTTAAAGACACCATTCTTGGTATTGAAGCCATTGATTATTTCTTTGCCAAAGAGATGCTGACCGCCTTAACTACGGACAAAGTGGCTGAAGTTACAGTTCAAGAAAATTTATATCATTTGTTTTTAGCCTTAAGTGCAAGTTTACGCGCTGGCCACAGTTGTTTGCCTTTACCTGAGGTCGCAGAGCAACATTGGGGTAAAGGTTTTGCCGTGCATCCT
This sequence comes from Colwellia sp., assembly GCA_022969215.1. Classification (GTDB taxonomy): domain Bacteria; phylum Pseudomonadota; class Gammaproteobacteria; order Enterobacterales; family Alteromonadaceae; genus Colwellia. Next base: position 28,485 of record JALJPA010000032.1, read on the forward strand.
GCTCATGACGATGCTCATACTGTTGCTAATACTAAAAGCAATGGACAAGGCGACGAACAAGCCGTTACCGTACTGCAGGATACTAAACTGAGTCATGCTGGCTTTATCTTTGCGGGCCTAACTCAGCTGCAAAATATGTTAGCTGAGTTAAATATTCAGCCAGTAGATGGGCAATTGTTAGTGCTCGAACATGATAATTTATATTTACGCCGCTATTTTCAATTTGAATATGACTTAGGTCAAGCCATCAACAACCGTTTAGCGCAGCACTGTCAGTTTGATAACGGACAAATTCGCCAATGTATCGCGGCGTTATTTCCAGATGAAGCTAAACAAGAAGTTGACTCCTTAGCGCTTGAAAACGTAGAAGTTGATTGGCAAAAAATTGCCGTCGCCAATGCCATCAATAAAAACTTTAGTGTTATTGCTGGCGGACCAGGGACAGGTAAAACTTACACCGTTACTAAATTATTAGCCGCTTTGGTTATGTTAGAGCAATTGAAGCAAGCGCTGCCACAAGATCATTCTGCTTTAGCGCAGCAGCATGAACAGCACACACCGCTGTTAAATATTGCCCTGGTTGCGCCCACAGGTAAAGCCGCACAACGCTTGTCAGAGTCTATTGTGAATGCCATTTCAGGTTTTTCCGGCTTAATTGATGATAAGGTCTTGGCTGAAATTCCAACCCAAGCACAAACTATTCATCGCTTGTTAGGTGTATTGCCCAATTCGCCTAACTTTAAACATCAAGAAGATAATCGCTTAGCTTATGATATTGTCCTGATAGATGAAGTCTCTATGGTAGATTTACCGCTGATGACGCGGATATTTCGTGCCTTAAAAGATAATACTAAAGTCATTTTATTAGGTGATGCCGATCAACTGCCTTCTGTTGCCGCGGGCAGTGTCTTAGCTGATATAGCGCCGAGACCACATGGGGGTTTTAGTAACTCCAATAATGATTATCTAGGTTACGTTTGTCAGCTTAGCGCTAAACAGCTTAAAGAGGCTTTCCCTGAGCGAACAGTAGATCGCACCGTAGAACACGCCGTAGATCGAACAGCTGAGCGAAATGAGTCTTTTGATTATTTAACTTTCCTCGTTAAATCAAGACGTTTTGATGGTAAAGGTGGCATAGGTTTAATCGCCAATGGTGTTATTCAAGGTGATGTTAATCGCAGCTGGAAGCTACTTAGCAATGCCCATAGGCATCAAGATAATCAGTTAATATTGGCCCAAGGTGAACTGGCTAGCTGGTTAGCCCCGTTAGTAAAACAATACTACCAACCGATAGAGTCTTGTCAGCATGTCAGTGATGCTTTTGCCTTGTTAGCTCAATTTAGAGTGCTTTGTGCGACCAGAAAAGGTGATTATGGCGTTGAGCAACTTAATGAAGTCATTAAAAGCTATTTAGGAAAAAACAATTCACCTTATCAACAAAACCAGCAAGCGCTCTATCATGGTCAACCTATTATGATTAATGAAAATGACTACCGCTTAGGTTTGTACAATGGTGATATCGGTATTATCTGGCGAGTATTCGATAAAGAGGGCAAAACACACTTGCTGGCCTGTTTTGAAGATAGCACTAAACCGATTGAAGGGGCTGAAACAGCGCAATCAGGCATAAGACAAATACTACCGTCTCGTCTGCCCAAGTTCGAAAGTGTTTATGCTATGACGATTCACAAAACTCAAGGCAGTGAGTTTTCTCATGTCGCTATGGTGCTTTCAGCGACTCAAAGCGATAACAGTACTGCGCAGGGCAAAACACAACGCGGCAGTAAACTGTTATCTCGAGAGTTGCTTTATACGGGCATTACGCGGGCGAAAAAGTTGTTAACTATAGCGACTAACCAGCGAATTTGGAACCAAGGGGTACCTGCACAAGTTAAACGTCATTCGGGTTTAACTTTATGCGCAAAAGGCGAAAAATGATAACATAACACCTAGGCACAGCCTTATCTTTACCTTTAACTACAATTTTTACTTTTGATTTTACTTTTGATTATAATTCAAAAAAATACCCAAGGATTTTACCTAGCTCATGCAATTAATTGATATAAACAAAGCTCGATATAGAAAAAACTTAAATATAACGATTGTCGGCTTTATCAGCTCATTATTAGTGATGTCACTGCTTTTTGGCACTGTGCTTATTAGTCTGTTTTCCACTGTTGGCGATGTGAATGAGCTAGCGAAATTAGCGAGTGACGTTATTACTGATGGTGTGACAGTTGAGCCAGAGACTAACTTTAGGTATAACTTATTAGGCTGCTTGCTAGCGTTACTTGTTAACGGTGCCATTTTATATAAAATTAAAAACAGTGAGTTTTTTACTGAAATTTATTATGTTTGGCAAATAAAGCAACTACAAAACTTAGTTTACCGCAAGCTTAAAAGAGTGAAAGCGGCAGCAAAGGACGGAGAAGAAACGGCGCTGATCATTTTATCTTTTTATTATCAAAGCCAAATCCAAGTTTATCAGCTCGATGATAATACCATTACCTTATCCAGCATTGAAAAACACTTGCAGCAAGTTAATGACTTACTTTCTAACAAAGACCTTGATATTAGTGCTAAACAATTTAACAAAACCCTGATAACCTCTTATAAATAATAAAAAGCTTGTCCTACAATATAACGGTTAATTTAGCTTAATCAGTACCTTAGCCGTTACTTTAAACAAGGTAACAAGGTAACAAGGTTTCACTCTATTTATTTCACATCAAAAAAGGAAGATACATGATTGGATATATAACACTGGGCACCAACGATTTTGATAAGGCAGTAGCGTTT
>JALJPA010000320.1 GCA_022969215.1 Colwellia sp.
TTAATCGCTTGCCCTTCCATCAGCTCTACACAGCCAAGCTGGGATCAGGGCAATAAAGAGGTAATTCAACTCTTAGCCACCTGGTATGAACAACTTGGTTTTACCATTGAAATTCAAGCAGTACCTGAGACCGACAATAAATTTAACCTACTTGCTAAGTTAGGTAGTGGTGAAGGCGGCTTATTATTGGCAGGCCACAGTGACACTGTACCCTTTGATGAAAATCGTTGGCAATCAGACCCACATAAAGTAGTCATTCAAGATGATAAGTTTTTCGGTTTAGGTACTTGTGATATGAAAGGGTTTTTCGCCTTTATTTTGCAAGTCTGTAAAAACTTGACCGTGGCTCAACTGAAAAAACCTTTATACATTCTTGCCACTGCTGATGAAGAAACCACTATGGCTGGTGCCCGATTTTTTGCTAAAAGCCAAGCCATTAAACCTGATGTTGCCATTATCGGCGAGCCAACCAATTTAGTGCCAGTGATTATGCATAAAGGTCACATGTCGCACCGAATTAGTGTTGAGGGAAAGTCTGGCCATTCAAGCAAACCCAATCTTGGTATTAATGCCATAGAAATTATGCATAAAGTCATTGGTCAGTTAATTGAATTAAAAGAAAAACTGCACCTGAATTATGAAAACAAAGCCTTTGATGTGACAGCGCCGACCTTAAACTTAGGGGCTATTTCTGGCGGCGATAATGCCAATCGAATTTGTGGTCACTGTAACCTAGATATTGATTTACGCTCTTTACCTGGCATGAGTGATGACGAATTGATCAACTGGTTAAGTGAGGCATTAAAACCTTTGGCCGAACTTTACCCTGGCCGAATTACCTTTGCCGAAATGCATCCTAGTTCACCTAGCTTTGAACAAAAGAAACCCAGTACTTTTGTTCATATTGCCGAAGAAATTAGCGGCCATAGTTGTTGTGCGGTTAATTACGCCACCGAAGCGCCATATATTCAGCAACTAGGCTGTCAAACCATAGTGCTTGGACCTGGATCTATTGATCAAGCCCATCAGCCCAATGAGTTTTTGGCTCATAGTGAAGTGGAAAAAACCGAGCTATTACTCACCAAAATGATCCAGCACTACTGCTTGTAACCTTTAACTCGTCATGAATAATTGATAATAAAAAGGCCGTCATAGCATAACTATGACGGCCTTTTTTTGTACTGCTAATTTACAAATATTTCAACCAAATAGAGTCAGGATGTTTAGCTTTAAAGCTTCGATACCACAAACAAAATGGATATAAGGCAAGTAGCAAAATACCAGTTATTATATAAGTACCTGATAGGTCTGTTATATCTCTCATGCCGCCATAAGTACCGCTACCCGTTAAGAGAATTCGATGTACTAAATAAAACATCATAGACGTTTGGCCAAAAACCAGTAAGACACCGTTAGGGCGAACGCCAATTCGCTGCTCAACTTTAATCATTAACGCTAGAATAACCGCCATAATTCCTAACTCAAGCATGATAAAGCTTGCCGATGGTGGATATTTACTAACATGTAACCATTGTTGCCAACTGTTATCTTCTTTTAATAGAAACATATTACCGTAATCATTGAAATAACGGATAGCAACAAAAGCAGCTAATGCGGCAAAGCCTAAGCGAAATAGTAATTTAGCCGGACTAACAGTCACCTTGCCATCACCGTAATCGAGAATATAACGGCCGAAAATCCAACCCAAAATAATTACTGATAACCAAGGTACTAACGCGTAAGAGATACTTAAGTCTGCCGATGAATATTTACCTATTAACAAACCGACAATAATAGATTGCTCTTGACCGCCTGCGAACCAGAACTGCGCGGTTACTAATTCACCTCCTAATATCCACGCCATGGCAATAATCAATAATTGCGTACTGGATAAGCGCCTAAAAAAGGCCATGCACATCATAGCTACACCAATGGCATAAAGTACTTGAAAAGTCAGTTTTCCGCCGAAGAATGAAGTAATGGTTGGATCTAATAACGCAATAAAAGCGCCGCGAATCAAAATATCTTTATCAATGCCTTTGCTGTCAAAACCCCTTGATAACTTGCGCTCAACACTAATGGCTAATGCAGTACCAGCCAAAAAAACAAAAACAGGCGCACAAATATGGCTTATCCAACGACTAAAAAACTCGAACGCAGGCAACGGAGTGCCTAGAATATAATTGACTGCGGAGTCAGTCGATAAATGATCTCGATTATAAACCATTGAAACATGATCCAGCACCATGATGATCATCACAAAACCGCGCATCCAATCTATTGCCGCGATACGTTTACTTTTTACTACATTGGTCATTTATTCACTTCCTTTTGAAAAGCCTTAGGTAAAACACCTTATTTTGGGATCCTATGAATCCGATTTGTTCCAAAGGTTTTGATGTGCTTTTAGTGAGAAAAATTCATTGGCATGCCAGCAACGGGGTAATAAATCTAATTCCTTACGCTCCTGAGAGTTTGAACTTAATAACTCTAGTATTTCATTCAAACGATCTTTACTCAAGGTTGCTAGTTTCTTCGCCGTTTGGGTGAAATAAAGGTTACAGTTGTTTTTGATTACCGTATTTTGTCCATAGCCAATAAAGGTGAGTTTACGTGTCGCCATTCGACAATTCGGCTGCTCTGTTTTTTCAGGATAAAGTCTGTTTACAATGGCATATTCATAACAGTCACCTTGGTCACCAAACTCCCCTAAAGGCATGTATACAATACCAAAGCCTTGGGGAAACATACCGGTAATCTTATATAAGGCATTAACGACACTTTGTGCACAAGCGCCGACTTCAGCATTTTTATTAAGCACCTGAAAGACTTTCGGCAGTAATTTGTAATTATAACTTGCCTTAGTTGACAATATTATTGAGGTATAAATTTGTGGAACTTTTAAGATATTACCAATAGTATTTCTAGGATTAACACTGGTTTTTAATAACTGTTTAATAAAGGATAATTTGTCTTGTTCATCGACAATAAATTGCTCACGCTCGGCCTTGGTATTACCAACAAAAATGGGCATACCAATACCTTCATTAAGGTATTTCAACGTTTCACGGTAATTAATCTGTAACAGCTCTTTTCGTTGTTTCACCTCAAGGGTACGGAAGGGATCTAATTTACTATCGCCACCAATAAGAATAGTTTGAGCTTTAGGATGGTAGTTACCGACATCTTGTAAAAGTGCCGCCATAATCAATGGAATTTTCACTTGTTCGACAAAGCGATGGTAAGCTTTATTATCATGGCTGGCGAAATCACTATATTGTTCAGGGGAAATACCGCTGAGAAATTTAGTAATATAAGGTTCGAGCATCAGGCCATCAATAATTAAACGGTCAAGTAAACGTAAACATAATACGGCTTTATAAACTGATTTACTCTGCTCATTGCTCGCTGAGACGCGTTTTCCTTCGGTAGGGCTGATTAACTGAATAGAACCAAGAAACTGTGCCGATTTACGGTTATTTTCAGCGTAACTATCACCCTCGACTAACTCAAGAATAATGAGTGCCAGAGATAGTAAACTCGAATGACGCTCAGTGCGCTGCATTTGTTCAACCTGAGATTCATCGGTCGATGTTTTATCATCGGAAGGACGAAATTCTTCTTGTTCAAAATAGCCGATAGCGCGATCTAACAAAGAGTCTTTAACGGGGCTGCGCCCATAGACTTTTGCTAACAAATGATGAATTTGTCGGGTGTAGTGTGTTTGGTGGGGAGAATCTTTAGCCATTGTATCGCTGAAGGGAATAAATAATATCTATCATGCTAGTAATAATAGCTAAAAGCAACAGATAGACAAGTGGCTGCTGCTTTGATGAACAATTAACTAAGTTATTAATTATGTTCATCAAAGTCATCATCATTGATTTATCTGGACCAAAACCTAAAGTATGGCATCGGCATAGGGTAGTTCGGCACGATTAGCGCCGTAATAAGCCGCAGCTATGCCTTAGTAACGCCTTAGTTTATGCCTTTTATTTTTACCTGGTTTTGTTTGTGAGCAAGTTGCTGACAAATCTTAACGAGATCTGAATGCAATCCGCCAGCAGTAACATCTCGCCCTGCCC
>JALJPA010000321.1 GCA_022969215.1 Colwellia sp.
AAGCTCTGCTGCGCTAATATTGAAGGTAGCCGATGTCGACACATATAAATGACAGTATTCGATTAGAAGCTGCCGGTGAAAATGCTCTGATACTTTACTTTTCTGACAATAAGCAAGCAACGGCAGTTATTACCCCTGAGCTTAGCAGCAAGGTTTACCAAGCCGAACAGCTCATACGTCAACATTTATCAGCAGAAATCATTGATCTTATTCCCTCATACGCTTCTATATTGGTAGTGTTTAATTTATTAGAAATTGACCATCATCATCTGCGCAACAAAATTAAAAAACTATTAAAGCCATGTGACAACAGCAATAGTAGACCGGGTCGGTTAATTGAGCTACCGGCTTATTACTCACTCGAATCTGGTGTCGACTTGGAGCGTATTGCCAAGCACGCCAAGCTCAGTGTCGAGCAAGTAATCGATTTGCATCAAGGTCAAGAATATCGTGTTTATGCCATTGGCTTTGCGCCAGGGTTTGCTTATTTAGGGGAAGTCGATGAGCGCATTGCTATGCCAAGATTAGCTACACCCAGGTTAAAAGTCCCCAAAGGCGCTGTCGCTATTGCCGATAGACAAACCGCGGTATATCCCGCCGAGTCCCCTGGTGGTTGGAATATCATAGCTTTATGTCCACTTGATATGTTTAATGCACAAGCAAAGCCAATTATGCCGATTGTGGTAGGTGATAGAGTAAAATTTATCGCTATTGATAGGCTGCAGTATCTTGAATTAGGCGGTAAGTTACCTTGATGAACTTGAAGATAGCTGCACGTAATCCACAGCAGCTTAAGCAAGGTCCTGTGTGTGTTGAGATGAAGGTTATAGCCTTAGGACTGATATTTTATGTCTAAGCTAATAGCTAAAGCGAGTAATAACCCCCTAGGATTTTTAGTCACTAACGCTGGCGTGTTGAGCTTGGTTCAAGACTCAGGTCGTTATGGCGCTTTTAATTTAGGCCTTACTAACGGCGGCCCCGCAGACTCACTGGCTTTTTATTGGGCTAATAGATTATGTGGTAATGAACTCAATAACACAGCGATTGAAATAAGTTTAGGCGGTTTACAGTTAACTGCACAAGTTGACTGTGTGATTGCCGTTACTGGCGCACCGATGCCGCTGACAATCAATGGTCAGCATGCATCACTATGGCAAAGTTTTCCTGTTAAAGCGGGGGATACTATCAAATTAGGTTACGCGTCCGTTGGCGTACGTTGTTATTTAGCGGTAGCGGGTGGCTTTGTTATTAAAGCCAGCTTTGGCAGTACTGCCACCGTTTGTCGAGAGTCAGTAGGCGGCTTAAATGGCGACAAACTCGCCGTCAATGATGTCTTACCCTGCCACACAATGTTGAGGGATGATAATAAGCTCAAACAGTTAATGTTAGCTGAGCATCAGCAACCAAACTATGCCAATGAGGTGGTGTTACACACAGTGCTAAGTTATCAGCAGCGGCATTTCTCGGCGATAGAGAAAAGGCTGTTCTTTACTAATGAATATCAAGTCAGTAGACACTGGGACCGTATGGGTTATCGTTTGCAGGGGCGAGCGATAAAGGCAGATATTGATGGCCTTTTATCCGAAGGCATTTGTTATGGCGCGGTACAAATACCGGCAGATGGTCAGCCGATAGTGTTACTTAACGACAGGCAAACTATTGGTGGTTATCCTAAAATTGGTGCGGTTATTTCAGCAGATTGCGCTAAGCTTGCGCAATTACGTCAAGGGGATAGCGTGCGTTTTGAGCCTATTTCTATGTCAAAAGCCGATAACATCTTTCATCTTAATTTAAGTCGCTTTAACCAAACGCAGCTTATTGGTTTGTAGCGAAGCAAATATTAAGCGAAGTATATAGAAAAGGGCTAACTTATTAGGTTTGCCCTTTCGTTTTAATAGTAATTGTCAGTGTGATTTTAATTTTAATCAGCAAGCGGTGACACATAACCGTCGGGTTTAAGTGCCAGTACATCACAATTTAGCTGGTCAATAACATGCTCTGCAGTATTACCTATCAGCGCTGCGGAAATCCCCGTGCGACCAACAGTGCCTAAAATAACTAATTCGGCATCAATTTTTAAGGCTACTTGCTCAATAACTGTTTCTGGTAACCCTTCTTCAACATGAGTGTTAGTTAAAGGAATATCAAAGCTATTAGCGTGCTGGCTCATTGCCTCTTTATGGTGTGTTTGCATGGCATTATTGTATTCGCTGGCATCAAACTCTGGTATTTCAATAGCAATATTTACTGGGGTACCAGGGTAGGAGTTAACTAAGTGCACATTAGCGGCAATTAACCGAGCAATATTTTTTGCTTGTTTGGTAATAGTATTGTTTAAAGATAAGTGTTCAGTCTCATCACTACCGACATGAAGAGCGGCGAGAATATTACCTTGCTCTGGCCATTCATGCTCTTTAACCAATAATACCGGACAAGGACATTTTCGCAGAATATGCCAATCGGTTGGCGTAAATATTACAGATTTAAATTTATCATGCTGGTGGGTGCCCTTCATTACTAAGTCATGATTGTGATCAATGACTTGGCTAATAATGGCTTCAAAAGGACGATTATGCCATACCACTTTACTTGTGATGTCTATTTGGCTATTCGTGGCTGAGATAACATCATCTAGCCAAAGTTGTTTTTCTTTAATGACCATTTGACGCATGCTATCGCGCTCGCCACTGGATAAAATAGTGGTCATCTCATAAGAGAAATCAAAGATACTAAAAAAAGCAGTTATTTTTATCTGCTGTTCAGGCTGAGCCGTATTTATTCTTGAGGCAAGCTCAATGGCTCTTTTAAGGGCTTTTTGGTCTTCTGTTGTCGGATCAATCACAACAAGGATATTTTGATACATGTCCATAGCAACCTCTGGCAAACTAAAAATAACGTTACGTTATTTATAGCAAAGTTGACAAGTTAATGCTTGTTTTAAATCAATATTAGTTAAGCTTAGTTTTGCTATGGCTTAATTATTTCTTAAGCAAAATAAACCATAGCAAGGAGATAGGTGAAGAGTTATAGCGCAGCGGTCTCGCAGAGTTTGTCGTTATCTAGTATTACAATTAATTTACCATCGACTTTAATTAAGCCACTTTTATGAAAGCGATTTAATAAGCGGCTAATAGTTTCAACAGTTAAACCAATATAATTACCTATGTCACTGCGGGTCATGGTTAAGCGAAACTCTGACGCAGATAAACCACGGGCATGATAACGCTCACTTAAGCTGACGATAAAAGTAGCGACACGTTGTTCAGCATTCTTTCTATTAAGTAGGGTAAGCATTTCCTGATCGGTTTTAATTTCATTACTCATCAAACGTAATACCTGCTTTTTAAGCTTAGGCATAGTATTAGATAATTCATCTAAGTTTGTATAAGGGATCTCACAAACCATCGAGGTTTCTAGTGCTTGGGCAAAACTTGGGTGAGAATTTTCAGCGATGGCATCAAAACCTAGTAAATCACCTGCTAAATGAAAACCAGTAATTTGTTCTTCGCCCTGTTTATTAACGGTAAATGTTTTAAATGTACCTGAGCGGATGGCATATAAAGCATGTAATTCTTGACCATCATGAAAAATTTTATCGCCTTTATGAATAGGGCGCTTACGGTCAATTATATTATCAAGGGTATCAAGTTCTTTATCATTTAAAGAAAACGGTAAACATAGCTCACTAATACTACAGTTTTGACAGTTGATATGTTGTGTCGCAGGACAACTTTTATTTTGCATGATATTGCTCTGTGGTGTAGCTATTTTCGCTAACTTTAAGACAAGTATATGTTATACCAATTGAATTAATGAGTACACCACTTAGCGAGAATTAAAAGGCTTAGAGGCAAGGCTTTGATTGAAGAGAATGGTTATTCAGGAGAATATGCTCTTGCATTCTATAAGAAGCTAGATCCATGTAGCGTCCTTGTCAAAATCAATAACGTAGCATGTAAGCCTTTACCTTTTATTAGGTAAAGGCCCTTTGGGAACTCAGTAGCTAACTGATAACATCACAAAATGAATGAAATATAGAATAACTATGTTTAACTCATTTTGTTTGTTCTA
>JALJPA010000322.1 GCA_022969215.1 Colwellia sp.
TAACACTGCCACTAGCGATATTAATTCAGACCCTAGTGGATAATTAATCCGCTTTAATACGGATAATATCAGCGCCTAAGCCTTGTAACTTACCTTCGATACAAAGGTAGCCACGATCGATATGATAGATACGATCAACTTGGGTTGGTGATTTAGCCACCAAGCCTGCAATTACTAGGCTTGCTGAGGCACGCAAATCAGTTGCCATCACTTGTGCACCATTAAGGCTAGTACCGCCCTTAACTATCGCCGTATTACCTTCTAGCGTGATATCAGCGCCCATACGTTGTAATTCTGGAACATGCATAAAGCGATTTTCGAAAATAGTCTCGATAACGGTTGCTGTACCTTCAGCCAAAACATTCATGGTCATGAATTGTGCTTGCATATCGGTAGGAAACGCCGGATGTGGTGCCGTTCTAACATTTACCGCTTTCGCCGGTGCTGTCATTTCAAGCTCAATCCAATCTTTACCGGTAGTGATTTTAGCGCCTGCTTCTTGCAACTTGCTTAACACTGCTTCTAATGCCGTGGGATCAGTATTTAAACACTTGATATGGCCTTGAGTAACGGCAGCAGCCACTAAAAATGTACCTGTTTCTATACGGTCAGGCATCACTGTGTACTCTGAGCCCTTCAGCTCACTCACACCCTCAATAGTTAAAGTATCACTACCAGCACCGGTAATTTTAGCACCCATACTTGTTAAGCAATTAGCTAGATCAACAATTTCAGGTTCACGCGCCGCATTTTCAATGACGGTGGTACCTTCGGCTAACGTTGCTGCCATCATTAAGTTTTCTGTGCCTGTTACACTAACCGTATCCATAAAAATAGTGGCGCCAGTTAAGCGACCTTCTTTTTTGGCAACTATATAACCGTCTTCAACGGTAATATCGGCACCCATCAGTTTTAAACCTTGAATATGAAGATTTACCGGTCTTGCGCCAATGGCACAACCACCTGGTAAAGAAACTTCAGCATGCCCCATACGCGCAAGTAAAGGCCCAAGAACTAAGATTGAAGCACGCATAGTTTTAACTAAATCATAAGGTGCGCGACAAGTATCAATAGTACTAGCATCGATCATTAATGTGTTTTCGCTAAGCCACTCACTTTTAGCACCTAGCTGACCCAATAACTTAACCGTAGTTAAAATATCATTAAGCTGAGGTACATTACTAAAAACGATCGGTGTTTTAGATAACAATGCCGACATTAAGATAGGAAGAGCTGCGTTTTTTGCCCCAGAGATCACGACATCGCCGCGAAGTGGATTACCACCAATAACTTTAAATGCGTCCAAAATAACTACTACTTACTTAAAATGATGAAACAATATTCAGCCAGTATACACAAAAATGCCCAGCATTAAAAAGCTAGGCATTAAAAATACAATTAAGTAACAACTTAACCATTAATTAAATAATTTATCACGCTGCCATTGCGCCTTACTAAAGGTTTTCACGGTTACCGCGTGGATTGTGCCGTCTTTTATAATATCAGCTAACGGCTTAAGCACAGCTTGTTGACGCTTAACGCGGCTTAAGTCATCAAACATATCACTCACTGCATTAATACGGCATTGTGAGCCATCAAATTTCACATGCACTTCATCAAGTTCTAGTGCGTCATTAATCAGTTTACTTACTAATTCTTCAATTTCACTAACTTCCAAGGGAGTCTCCTATGTTCGTTATTTTATGGTTACTAATCAGATGCTAAGGGCAATAAACCGTCCACACCACTTAAACTGATTAGTTTAGTTAATTTCTCTGGAACATTACTAAAGCTTAATTGACAGCTATGATGAGATGCCTGTTCCAAAAGGTAAAATAACCAAGCAAGTCCAGCCGTATCGGCTTTGTATACTTGGCTTAGGTCAACGTTCACCGCACCATGGGCAAACCAGTTAACGTATTCATTTTTTTTGATTTCGGCGACACTATGGCGAGTTAATTCACCCGCAATAGCAAGAGTACCATGATTTAGAACTATATTCGCTTTACTCACGATTTACCCTTGCTGTTCTTTTTTTGCTGTTGTGCCACTGTCTTTGGCTGCACGACTTTTAAAAACAATGTCTCGAGTGCTTTTTCTTTTTAATAATTCAGTCACATAAGGTAGGCCCTTTTGCCTAATGATACTACCTAACTCGGCTTGCTTTGAGTCAAGTAAACTTATCCCTTCTGCCACCATATCAAACGCTTGCCACTCTTTAGTTTTTTTATTAAGCCTTACTTTGAAAGCAACATTAATATTAGCTCTACCTGGCATGATAATTCGAGTATTCACCGCAACGATTCTTTTACCCTCATAAGACTTTTCAGGGGTAAATTCCACCGCTTGATTATCATATAAAGTAAAGACTTGTGCATAAGAGCTCACTAAGTATTCACGAAAGACAGGCACAAATGCGCGACGTTCCGCGTCAGTTGTTTTCTTTAAATGCTTACCAATAACTTTAAAGGCAGAATATCTATGATTGATATAAGGCATAAGCTCTTCGCGAACTATGTCTTTTAGCAAGTTAGGGTTTTCTCGAATAGCTTGTTGCTCAGCAGCAAAGCGTTTAAAGGTCTGCTCGGCAGCGCCTTGTACCATTTTATAAGGATTACTTTGGTCAACAAGAAGCCGAGTAGGCTGTGAAGGCAGATTCGTAGCCTCTGCAGGTAACTTAGTTGCTGCTTCTGTATTAGCCATAGCCGTATTATTCAGTAGCAGGCCTAAAACGAAGCTAACAAAAATATTGCGCTTGCCTATATTTAGTTTGCTTATACTCACTAACTTATTCATCACCACTCCCTTGGCTAAATAAAAACTGTCCGATTAACTCTTCTAACACTAAGGCTGGTTTAGTGTCTTCAATAAAATCACCGGGTTGTAAGGTATCAACCGACTCATCAACAAAACCCGGTTGTACACCTAAATATTGTTCACCTAATAAGCCGGCAGTTAAAATTGCCACAGAAGTAGCCTCTGATAACTTATTGTATTGAGCATAAATCTCAAGAGTGACTACGGGTGTATAATCTTCGTCATCTAACGATATATCGCTGACACGGCCGACCACAACACCACCAATTTTAATTGGCGAACGCACTTTTAAGCCGCCAATATTATCGAACTTAGCAAAAAGCTGATAACTTTCACTACCACCGCCAAGACCTGCATCGGCAACTTTTAGCGACAACATTAATAAGGCAGCTATGCCTAATGCAACAAAAAAACCTACCAATAACTCTACTTTCTTAGACACCATGTCTTTCACCAACGCCTTGTAATAAAAAATTCAATATAAACATCTGACTGATTAACTCTTTCCGTGATTATTTTACGAACATTAACGCCGTTAAAATAAAATCTAGACACAAAACCCATAATGATGATTGTACCACAGTAGAGGTAGTTGCCCGACTAATGCCCTCTGAGGTAGGCTCACAATCATAGCCTTTGTATACCGCTATCCACATCACTACAAAAGCAAAGACGACACTTTTGATTACGCCGTTGAGGATATCTTTTTCAAAATCGACTTGATCTTGCATCACTGACCAAAAAGTTCCGCCATCAACACCCAACCAATCAACACCAACGACGTAAGCACCGAGTATGCCCACCATTGAGAAAATAGCGGCCAATAAAGGTAAACTAATAAAACCGGCCCAAAAACGTGGTGCAATAATTCGCCTTAGCGGATCAATGGCCATCATTTCTAAGCTTGATAGTTGTTCAGTAGCTTTCATTAAACCTATTTCAGCTGTTAGAGCAGAGCCTGCTCGGCCAGCAAATAATAACGCAGCAACCACAGGACCAAGCTCTCGTAATAACGACAGCGCAACCATAGGGCCTAGGCTAGCTTCTGCGCCATAGCCGACAAGAATAGTATAGCCTTGTAAAGCTAACACCATACCTATAAACGTACCCGAGACGATAATTATCAATAATGATAAAACACCGACACTATAAAGCTGCTGGATAAGTAAAGGTGTACCCTTACGTATATTAGGCACATGCATTAACGCTGAGACCA
>JALJPA010000323.1 GCA_022969215.1 Colwellia sp.
ATAAAGTTAAGCATACTTCGGTATCACCATCTTGCCAGACCTCAACATCAACGCCTTTGCTTTGATCTTCATTAAAAAGACTATATAACTCGAACTGCTCGCCGCTGTCTTTGCCTTCATACGCTGATAAGTTTTCAGTACGGTGATCTTTACGGTGAAAAAAGCCTACCTTAGCAAAAACACTTTGTTGGTATTGCTCGCTACTCCACATAGCGGTGATTGCTGAATCAGCTTTTTTATCCAGAAAAGCTTGTCCGGGTTCATCAAAAACTTCGGCAAATTGCTCTAAGTCAAACAGTGTTTCGACATCTTCATGCTGAATTTTTAATGAAAGTTTCAGCTCGGTAATATCATCCACTTCTAGCGATAAAAATATCTCTAGGGCATTAGTGCCGACAAGTGCCCATTCTGTTTGTACCTTGTTTTCAAATTCATAGCTATTGACTGCTTTCACTTGAAAGTCTTGCCCACGTAACGACTCAGGTAAGGCAAAGCTGTCGGTTAGCACAATAATATCGCCAACCAGTAGTTGGTTTACTTCTGTTAACTTTCTCTGCTCATTATTTGATTTGTTAAATATTTTTTTTAAAAAATTCATCTGATGACCTAACGTAGAATGGGCACTCATCTATAGCTTCATTAAGTAGCGATAAATAATAGTGCCCATTGGGTATTGTTTATTATGCAAAAGCGTTAAACATATTATTAGCGAACTAATGTTAGCTAATTACAGTCAACTAACACTTGCTAGCTGACTGATGCTCGACATTATTTTTGCTTAGCTTTCAAGCGCTCTAATACAGAATTCGCGCTTTTATCTTGTGCGCCAATGCCCGCTGCTTTTAATTGTGCTTGTAATGAGCTATCAGAGTCTTCTGATTCAAGTAGTTCAGCCGCTTTCATTCTATCATCAAATTTCTGCTGCTTCGCTTTAATACGCTCTAGAGAATCTTTAGCACTTAATAACTTAGAGTTACTAGATGAAAAGTTGTCGGTAATTGCTGAAGTCGCTTTTTGTACGCTTTCAGTGGTTTTCACCATAGACAACTGACGTTTGTGCTCGGCGACTTGGCGCTCACTTTTCTTCACTAATTCTTTTAGACGCTCAGCGCTACCACTAAAGCTATCATGGGCTTGCTGCTGATCGGCTAACGTGCTTTCTAAGTTAGCAATTTTTTCTGCCACCGCTAGTGCTAAAGTTTCATCACCTTTATCAAGAGCTTGGGTCGCATAACCTTCGTGCTCAGTAACTTCGCGACTTAAGCGATCTACTTCACGCTTTGCTGACATTTGCTCAGCCATAACGCCGGTTAGATCACGTTTTGCTTTAGTAAGGTGATTTTCTGCATCGCGTATTTCTTGTTCAAAAATACGGGTTGCATTAGCATCGATAATCGCTTCACCAGCTTCTGATGCACCGCCGCGAATTGCGGTCATAATTTTTTTAAATATACTCATTAGTAACTCCACTCATTCCTAATAATTAGGGGATAATTAAGGTCGATTCTTGCTTAGTCTTGAACTAAAGCAAGTAATCACTCATATCATCAATAACTTCTACGGCATTATTACTTAATACCGCTAACTCATGTTCAACATCAAGAAAGCTTGAGCTGATAGATAAAGCACCAAAAACTACATATTTATCACCAATTTTTGAAAATGATGATAGCGGCATAGGGATATTCATTTCCAACATGCTTTCATGCATAGCATTAATACTCTCGGGTTTTACTTCTTCAACGCCCCATAAGTAGGTAATGCAAATAATTTGATCTTCGGTTACCGAGATAAAAACGGGTAATTCTTCACGGCCTAAGATACTAATTTGCAGGACGTCAACTTCGCCAGATATTGGTTGGCAATCAAAGCTCATTCCTGTGTCTGAATTATCTGCCAAGCTGTTTAAGTGATCGGCTATAGTATGAATATTCATGTATTTCCTATCCTTCCTTTCTTTAGTGAAAAAGTTAGATGACATATTATGTCGTCTGAGTTAAATTTAACACCTTGACATATTATGTCAAGGTGTTTTTATAAACTAATTGTTACTATCTAGTATTACTACGTTTTATTTCTACCTAATTACTATTTGGGCATTTCAGCTTAATTCAAGCCTTGTTGATCTTGCCAAGCCTTTTGATGTAATTGATAAATGGTATGGCTACCCAATATATTAATGTCAATATCTGCTTTGTTTTGGTAGAAATGATTAGGGAAAATAAAAGCCGCTTTTAATATAGCTAAATTTATCCATTGATGCGCAACTGGCAACTGGCTTAGTTTGTTTAATCTTGTTAATGGGCTAGCACCACGTTTAGCCGCAATGGTCCAACCCCACTCACCAAAGCTGGGTACATTGTCGTGATACTGCTCAACATGGGCAAAATTTGCCGCTGCCACTGTCTTACCAATAGCAATAAATGAGTCTTTAGCATGATACGGGCTGCTTGATTGGATTGCGATTAAGCCATCGCCAGCAAGTAATAAATTAAGCCGAGCATAAAAATTAACCGAATAAAGTTTATTCAGATCCGGGTGACTAGGATCGGGTAAATCAACAATGATGGCATCAAATACTTGCCGATCTTTTAACAAGTCATTAATGGTAATAAAAGCATCCGCGCGATAAATAGTGACACGTTCATCTTGCAAGCTTTGTTCATTTAACTGCAATATCTGTCGAGCTAAGCGCGGATTTACTAGCTCGTTTGGCTTTTGAAAAATATCAATAAGCTCACTATCTAAGTCGATTAACGTGACACTTTTTGGGTTATATTTTAATACATCGCGTAAGGCTAAACCGTCACCGCCGCCAATAATTAATATATTATCATGCCGTGCAGAGCCTGCCATAACAGGGGCAACTAGGTAATCATGATAGATATGTTCATCAATAGAAGAAAACTGTAAACGGCCATTGAGGTAAAAGTTAATAATATTATCTTGGTCAAGCCCCATGTGACGCTCGGTAAAAGTTAGCTGTTGATAGCGAGTTTTGTCGGTATGCACCACCTTATCGAGGTAGAGCAAACTATTCATTTGATTGAGCCATTGATTACCATAGTTAAACATTAAAATAATCACCAAAGCTAATAGGCAATGTAAAGTGACAAAGGTTTTGCGCCAATGCAGTCGCTGCCAATAGCGCATAATGAAAAAACCACCGGCAATAAGGTTTAAGCTAGCGGTTATTGCTGCGGCCTTACTGATATCAATACTGAGTAAAAAGATCACCCAAATAGCAGCGCCAATACCTGCGCCGACATAGTCTGCACCGTAAATTGTGCCTAAGTTATTGGCAAGATGCTGTTGATGGATATTCTCGCGAATACGAGCAATTAGTGGGATCTCCATACCAATAAAAAAGCCCAGCAGTGCACCGAAGAAATAAGGGCTATTAAAAGCAAGCCAACTCAATTGTTTAAAAAGCCCGCCTTGGGGTTTCATATCGGGTGGCAGGGATAACATGTTGGATATCAGCTCTGGGAATATCTGGGTAATGGCAATTAAACCACCAATAATTAAAATAGCCGAGCTGCCGAGTAGGGCAATAATGAGTTCAAGCCAAACAAAGCCATTAAAAGCACAGCGGACTTTACGCGCTGCAAATGCGCCAAGGCCCATAGACACAATCATTAAGCCTATCATGGTATAGATAGTACTTTCCATAACCCCCAACACTCGACCAGCGTAATGAGATAATAAATACTCATATATAAGGCCACAACCCGCTAACACGGCCATGGTTATAATAAGTAGGGTATCGTCGAGCAGGTGGGACTTACCTTGAGGTAATGAGTCTTGAGGTAAAAGCTTTTGAAGTAAAGGGTCTTGAGGTAAAGAGTTTTGTGACATAGTGGCTGTATTACTGACTTAGTGATTCTTGAGGAAAGGTATTAATTAACGTGAGATGTGCGTTTTGTTAATCGTAACTGCCTGTGTGAAAAAAACAGGCAGTTGTAGTGGCTAGTTATGCCATCAGCGCTGTTAAAATTAAAGCGATAGCTATACTGGT
>JALJPA010000324.1 GCA_022969215.1 Colwellia sp.
AAGTAGCTTGACTTCGTTGCTGTTGCTGCGAAGTAGGTGCCGTATAATACGCCCCCTAGATTTGATGTCAACGTTTATTTTAAATAACTTAAAAAGTAAACGTTAAGTTAGCTAACTTAGCTTAAAAGTAAGTAGATAACTTATCAAAACAGTCCTTTGATGATTCAATTTGCGTGAACCCCTTGGAACTGGGCGCATTATAGACAGAGTTCATTTTAGTACAAGGGTTATTTGCACTTTTACGTTTACTTGTTCACAATTCAAACAAGAACATCACATACTTTATATGTGTCAGGTTTTTTTACATTACATTAACAACCAGGCATGGTAACTCACGATAAATATAAATACTTTAAAAACATAGTGATACATACAATTAACATCTGTTAACTATTATAAAAGTGACTAATCCTGCATTTATTCTAAATATTTATGTAAATTATTTTTACAATTCATAAGAATTTCTTATTTGGATTATCCTAATTAGCTCTGTTAAAGCGCTACCCTGCTGCATTGTTAACAAATTTGCAACAAGGGCACTATTATTGCTTGTATATGTCACTCGCTATTTTTCATTGAGCAGCTGCCAATGAAAATAAAGAAAGTGTAATAAATATACACAGCGAAGATATAACAATAAACCGGAGATAAACATGCATTTTAAGAAATCCATCGTAGGGAGTCTGATTACATTAGCAATCACGGCTGGTGCAAGCACCACTGTATTTTCTAACGAAATCACTGGCGATATTAGTAAATTTAAATCTGTAGGCAGTGAACTTAATAGCAAACAAAAAACAACTGGCTATATTATCCAATTAAAAGGTAATACTGCAATTGCCCAAGCTCAAGATATTGGTGAGCTTTTACCAAGCAATCAATTAGTCGCTAATACAGGTAATCGTTACAACGCCTATACGCCGGCAATGAAAGCCTATACTCAAGCAATGGAAAACAAGCAAAAGAAAGTTGCTAGTTCAATTGACTCTCTTGAAATCTTACATTCTTTTAAGCATACCTATAATGGCTTTTCAGCCAAGCTGAATTCTAAGCAAAAAGCACAATTAGAATCTCACCCTGACGTAGTTGGCGTGTGGGAAGATAGATTAGAAGTTATTAACACAGCTAATACCCCTGAATTTCTAGGCCTTACAGGACCTGGTGGCCAACACACCATGAATATAAAAGGTGAAGGTGTCATTATCGGTATTATCGATACGGGTATTTGGCCAGAAAACCCAAGTTTCTCCGATGATGGTTCATACACTGATCCAGCAGACCTAGGCTGGCAAGGTGCCTGTGATACCGGTACTGATGAAGCATTTACCTGTAACAATAAATTGATTGGTGCTCGTTACTTTAATGCAAGTTTTAGCAGCCAATACGATGTTCAATATGCTTTAGGTGAATTCGACTCGGCTCGCGATGCAGACGGTCATGGTAGTCATACGGCTAGTACAGCAGGTGGTAATGAAAATGTAGCTGCTATGCTTTCAGGTGCAGCTGCAGGAACTGTTTCAGGCATGGCTCCACGTGCGCGTATCGCTGCGTATAAAGCTTGTTGGAATAGTGATTATGTTAGTCCAGAAGGCAATAAAGAACGTGGTTGTTTCTACGGTGATACTATGGCGGCAATTGATGCTGCGGTAACTGATGGTGTTGATGTTATTAACTACTCTATCGGTGGTAGTAAAACAGATTTAACTATTCCATCAACTGCAGCAATGCTAAATGCCGCAGCTGCTGGTGTTTTTGTTGCAGTTTCTGCAGGTAATAGTGGTCCAGATAAAGAGACTGTTGGTACTCCTGCTCCTTGGGTAACCAGTGTCGCTGCATCTACATATAATGGAACTTCTACTATTATTGGTAAAGCGCTTGATGTTACTTCTGGTTCTTTAGTTGGTACTTCACTTATGTCTGTGCCTGCAGGTTTTGCTCCGGCAACAGTTGGTCTTGCTGGTGAGCTGGCTCTAGCAGAACCAGTTGAAGCCTGTAATGATGCACCTCTAACTAATGGCGATGAATTAGTAGGTAAAGTAGCACTTATTGCTCGTGGCTCATGTTCTTTTACTGAGAAGTTCATCAATGCGCAAAATGCTGGTGCGATTGGTGCACTTGTTTATACCTATGACGGCACCTCACCATTTTCTATGGGTGGTGAAGATCCAGCAGTAGCTATTACTGGTTCAATGATCTCTTTTGCTGATGGTCAAGCATTAACAGCAAGTGTTCTAGCTGAAAGTACTTCAGTGATCTTTACTGACACAGCAGCTTCAGGTGAAGCGGTTGAAGTGGGTAATACCATTGCATCGTTCTCATCACGTGGTCCAAACTTAAACACTTACGACATTATCAAGCCAGATATTACGGCCCCTGGTGTTAAAATATTAGCGGCAACTACCTCTGCACCAATGTTGGGTACACAAGGTGAGACATTTAAGTATCTACAAGGTACATCTATGTCTAGCCCGCACATTGCCGGTATGGCTGCATTATTTAAAGAATCTAATAGTTCTTGGAGTCCTGCGCAAATTAAATCTGCAATGATGACAACTGCTCGTCAAAACTTAACGAAAGAAGATGGTTCAACACAAGCTGACCCATATGATTTTGGTTCTGGTCATATAGCGCCAGTTTCAGCTTTAGATCCAGGTCTATTGTTTGATACTAACCTTGCTGATTACCTAGCCTTCCTTTGTGGTCAAGACAAAGAAAGCTTTGTTGCTGCGTACGATACTAGTTGTGCTGATTTAGCAACTGCAGGTTTTAGTACCGATGCTAGTCAATTAAACCTACCTTCAATCGCTATTGCCGAGTTACTAGAACCTGAAACAATTTTCAGAACAGTTACCAATGCAACTCCGATTGGCTCTTCTTACACGGCTACAATTGAAGCTCCAGCTGGTTTTGAAGTGAGTGTACAAACGTTTGACGCTAATGGCGATGAAACAGCTGAAACTACACTAGATGTAGCAGCTGAAGGCGGTAAAGCTAGCTTTGCATTAACTTTTACTAAAACTGACACTACTGAAGTTGATGCTTGGAAATTTGGTGCAATTACCTGGACAGATAGCGCTGGTCACTCAGTACGTTTACCACTAGCAATTAAAGCTGTACCTACAGTGAAAATTGAAGTGCCTGAATTACTATCTGCTGATCTTAACCGTGGTCGTTTCCGCTTCTCAGTTAAGATGCTTTACTCTGGTAGAACAAGTATTAAACATGCTGGTTTAGTTGCACCATTTGGCACCGCAGGTACTGTTGAAGCTGATCCAGCTAAAGAATTTGAATTTTTAGGTGCTGGTACAAGTTACCACATGTTCCATATCCCTGAAGGTACACAAGTTGCTCGCTTTAGTTTAGCTGATGCACTTGTAGCAGAGGAAGGTGCTGACCTAGACCTATACGTTTATCGTTGTGATAAATGGTCATGTGCTCAAGTTGCTAACTCACTTACCGATGGTTCAAATGAAAACGTTATATTAACTAACCCTGAGCCTAGAGCAGATGTTAGCGTTGGTGATGTTTATTTAACTATGATTCATGGTTACTCAACAGGTGACGCTCCTTCTACAGATTACACTATGGTAGGTTGGATTGCAGATCAAGCTGAGAGTACTACGCGTGTAATGTCTAGCCGTCGTGCAATTAAAGGTCGTTTTAACTACACAACTATTATGACTAGAGGCCTACCAACAGGTACTACTTATATGGGTGCTGTTACTTACTTTAATGGTGAAGGTGAAGCTGAAGGTACTACAGTACTTGAACTAAAAAACTAGTAAATAACATTCTCTAGCAAACTCCGTTCAATTAGGATTAGCTAGTTGTTTTAGACAAAGCCCACTTAAAGTAAATTTAAGTGGGCTTTTTATTAAGCTTTTCTTAGCAAACAAACTATCAACCAAACAATACTCACTACAAAACCTGCAGCCATCTGCTGTTATTACCCAAGCTTACCTTGCTGTACATTTACTACTTGCGGCTCAATGCTGTCAGCAACTGCAAAGC
>JALJPA010000325.1 GCA_022969215.1 Colwellia sp.
ATTTTTCAGCAAGCCGAGAGGGTGATGCACAATTTCTTTCTTCATTAAGCTATAAGCTACTAGAATTAGGCGCAATGGCGGAAGCAAAAAAATTACTTGAGCAAAGTGCAGCGACTACTTCTACTAATGCTGGAGATAACGCTAGGCAGGGTATTTTAAAGTTGATGATGAATGACCCCTCAGGTATCCAGGACTTGCAAGATGCGGTTAAACTAGATCCAAGCTTTATTGAGGCTGAGTTAGCATTAGCTTATGCTGCGCTACAAAATAATGATATTAAACAAGCGCGTGAGATAGCCATTAAATGGCAGGATAAATATCCCGAAAAACCGGGTGGTTATAATTTAATGGCAAGTATTGCCATTAAGGAAAAAAAATATGATAAAGCAGAGCAATCGTTAAAGCAGAGCTTAAAGTTAGAACCTGATAATATTTTCGCACTTACTGAGCAGCTTAGGTTAGCTCGTCAACAAAAAAATGAAACTTTGAGTAAAGAGCGCGTTGATTATTTAATGAAACTTGCGCCAAGCAATAATAAAGTCTTGCGACATTACTTTGGCATCTACCGTAATGAAATGGCATTAGAGAAATTACAAGCAGCCTACCAAGCGGATAACAAGGATATTAACAAAGCGATATTAGTGGCTGAAGCTATGGTGAGCTTAGCGCAATATAAGCAGGCCGAAAATTTACTGACTGACTTTGCTGATACACCTAAATTACCAAGACGCTATTGGCAATTAGTGGTGTTTAACCATAGAAAACAACATGACGGTAAGAAAATGGAATCGGCTTTAGATAGTTGGTTAAAAGCTAGCCCATACCATATAGAACCTGTAGTGCTATTAGCCGATTTACATGCTAACCGTGGTAATAATGAGCGTGCCTTGAATATAGTGAAACGTGGTTTAGATTATCATCAAGATAATTTGGTGTTACAGCTGGTAAAAATGCAATTGCTGCTTAATAGCCAACAAATTACACCGGCTAAAAGTCTCTATAAAACATTAGCTGTTACCGGTATTAACGATGCGCTAAAACAAGGCTTTCTTGGGCGGATTCTACTGTTAGAAGAAAAGCATAGTCAAGCAGTACCTAAACTAAACAAGTTCTATCAAGTTTACCCAAGTAGTCAAAATGCCGTATATTTAGCGGGTGCTTATATGGGCAATAAAGAAGAGCACAAAGCTGTCAAAGTACTAGAGCATTATTTAACTATAGAGCCTAATGACAGCCGTATTAAAACTATGCTGGCGGGTATTTACTTAGAGGGCGACACCAATAAAGCCATTGCTATTTATGCTGACGTAGTTAAAAATCAACCGAAAAATGTTATTGCTCATAATAATTTAGCTTGGCTGTATTTAGAGCAGAGTAAACTCGATAAAGCATTAATACATGCAAAAGAGGCTTTTGCCTTAGCGCCTCACATTCCAAATATTGCCGATACTTACGGTAAAGTGCTACTTAAGTCGGGTGATAAAAGGGCGGCATTAAAATATGCCACTAAAGCCTCTGATTTAGCTCAAGGACAGGATATTGATATCCAGCTTAATTATATCGAAGCTCTGATTGCCAATAGTCGAGCAAATGAAGCAAAAGACTTATTAAGTAAAACATCTCCGCAAACAGATGAGCAAACTGAGAAAAAAGCTCAATTACAAGCACAATTATAATTAGGTTAACTGGCAACAAAAGCGACTGCTACCACAGTCGCTTTTTTTATAGTCGTGAGGAATATGGCTTCATTTTGTCAAGTTACTATTACCCTAGCCCTAACTCAAAAAATCAGCTCTAAATGCCAATAAAGGATTTATCATGAATAAAATAATAATTACATCAGCAATAATCTTGGCGCTTACCTTGAGTGCTTGTAGCGAGCAAAAGACTGCGGAACAATTAATGGCAAGTGCAAATGTGTTTAGCCAGCAGGGTAAATTTGCTACGGCTATTATCGATTATAAAAACGCTGTTAGATTAGACCCGAAAAATTCTGCTGCTAGGTTCTGGCTTGGCAGGGCATACCTTAACCAAGGTAACTATATTAGTGCCGAGAAAGAATTAGAAAGAGCGGTGGCCCTTGGCGCAAGTTTTGCGCAAACGGCAACACTATTAACACAGGTAAAAACTCGTCTCAATAAATCTGAAGAAGTTGAGCAATTGGTCAGAGCAAGTGAAGTCCTCAATGATAGTGACTATATTGTGATCTTGACCTATGCCGGCATGAATGCGCTAACAGATGGGTTAGTGACTAAAGCACAATATTATTTCTCTCAAGCGGCTGCAATTAATCAAGAGAACGTTTTTAGTCAACTTGCGAGTGCCTATTTACTTTACAGTGAAAGAAAGTTCGCGGCAGGTCTAGAGCTGAGCAATAGCTTGATAGCAGAAGATAGCGATTTTTTCGAGGCATTGCTGTTACAAGGCTATTTAAATTTTGCGGCAAATAATTTTGAACAAGCAAGCCAGAATTTTTCGCGCTATATGAGCGCTTACCCTTATGATAATAACATTCGTTTTTTTCAGGTGAACACCTTAATTAAAGCGCAAAAGTTCGCCCAAGCAAGTACGCTCAATGATAGTTTGTTAAAGGCCTTTGAAAATTCACCACTAGCCTTGCAATATAAAGCTCAAATTGCCTTTCAACATGGCAATTATATGGCCGCTAGGGAGTATGCGAGTCAAGCTGTTGGTCTTAATGATACTTTTGTTATTGCCAAAATGATTGCTGGAGTTAGCTCTTATAAGCTTGATGAATTGGAGCAAGCTTACGGTTATTTGATTACTTTGGAGAGTCTGTTACCAGCAACACATCCTATTAATGTTATTTTATTATCAATAAAAATTAAACTAGGTCACACCGATGATTTAGCCCTGTCGGAGGCTAAATTGAATGAAATAAAAAATAGTGATAGCGACTTATTACAAATAACCAGTGTTGAGTTAATGAAGGCTGGGGACTATGCCAGTGCGCAAACATTAATAAATAAAGCTGTACAGGTATCGCCAAACAATGCGGCTTTACAGGTTCAGCAAGGCTCTCTATTACTGAGTCAAAGAGATTTATCCGGAATTAAGTCGTTAGAGCAAGCACTAACTATTGACCCAAGTTTACACGATACCGAGTTCGCTTTAGCTCGTCAGTATTTGCGAGGTAATGAAGTCGCTAAGGCACAAGTTATTGCCAATAAGTGGCTAGACTCTGACAGTCATCAGGTGTCAGGCAATATCTTAAACGGACTTATTGCCATGAAGTTAGAAAAGGTAACTGCAGCGGAAAAATATTTTCTAAATTCTATGAAAGTAGCGCCTAAAAGTATCAGTGCCATTTATAATTTAGCAATCGTTGCCGCTTTTCATAAACAAGCGACAAAGGCCATTGCTGGCTTTAAAGAGGTCATCGAGCTTAGCCCTAATCATCATAACGCTATTCGCCGCTATACTGTTTTGCAAACAAGGCAGGGACGTTCTGCAGAGGCTATTTTATTTTTAAATGCGTTACATCAGCAAACTAAACTCAATGGTAAGCCTATCCATAAGAATTTAGTTATGGGTTTGGCTCAAAACCTACGTATTAGTAAGCAGGTACCTACAGCCATTTCATTGTTAGAATCGATCAAAAGTGAAAAAAACTTATCGCCACGTTATTGGGCAGTCTTGGCGGCTAGTTATACACAAATGCATCAGTTTAAACGCGTGTTAACTACCTATGAACAGGGTTTAAAAGAGCATGGGAAAAGTTATATTCTTCGTGTAGGTTATATTGGCACACTGGAAAAACTAAAACAATTTTCACCGGCCTTAGCGTTAACTAAAAAGGCAAATATAGATTTCCCTGACGATGATAACTTGATGACAATGCGAGCCTATTTAGAGCTAGCTAACAATAATATTCAAGCCACTAAGCAGCAATTAAAAGTATTAAAAGATAAAGGTGTCTCTAACAATATAATAACCATGACAACAGCTAAGGTTGCGATACAAGAAAAACAATATGATCTAGCAATTG
>JALJPA010000326.1 GCA_022969215.1 Colwellia sp.
ACTCCTCGTGATCGCAACGGTACCTTTGAGCCTCAGCTTGTTAAAAAAGGCCAAACGCGCATCACTGGAATGGATGACCAAATACTCTGTCTATATGCTAAGGGCATGAGCACAAGAGATATTGTGGCGACATTTGAAGAGATGTATGGTGCTGAAATTTCAGCAGGTTTAGTCTCTCAAGTCACTAACTCAGTGATTGAAAAAGTCATTGAATGGCAGAATCGGCCGCTTGATCCTGTTTATCCCATCGTTTTTATGGATTGTATTGTGCTCAAAATCCGCCAAGACAAGCAGGTAATAAATAAGGCTATTTACCTCGTTCTAGGTATTAATTTAGAAGGAAAAAAAGAGCTACTAGGCATGTGGATATCACAGAATGAAGGCGCTAAATTCTGGCTTTCAGTACTCACAGAGCTAAAGAACCGTGGCGTGGAGCACCTCCTCATTACCTGCGTGGACGGACTAAAAGGCTTTCCAGAAGCAATTAGTGCTACCTTTCCTGAAGCCAAGATACAGCTCTGTATCGTACATATGATAAGGCATTCGCTAAAATTTGTTCCTTGGAAAGACTATAAAGCAGTCACCAGCGACCTTAAGTTGATTTACCAATCAAATACGGAAGACGAAGCCAAGCTTGAGCTAGAAAGGTTCGCCGAAAAATGGGATGGAAAATATCCACAAATCAGTAAATCATGGAATTCGCATTGGCATAACCTGACCACAATATTCTCGTATCCACGAGATATAAGAAAAGTAATCTATACAACTAACGCGATTGAATCACTCAACAGTGTCATTCGAAAATCGGTTAAAAACCGTAAAGTATTTCCAAGTGATGATGCAGCATTGAAGGTGATTTATTTGGCCGTAGAGTCTGCTTCAAAAAAGTGGACTATGCCAATTAGGAGCTGGAAGCCTGCACTAAATAGATTTATGATTGAGTTCGAGGAAGAATTAACTCCGTATATAAATAACTATAACTAAAAGAGCAGTTACACAGAATCAATTACATCCTCTGCTGCAACCCATTTAGCAGGCTTCTTGCCTGCTCTTATCAACGTTTCATAGCACTATATACTGCCTTGCTTTTCCACTACTAACACCCTCGCCTCACCGATAGGTTCTGCGTAATGCTCAGTACCAACACAGGCATAAAATATATCTCCAACTTCTAAAGTATCTTTTACCCCTTTGCCTGCCCGTTTATAATGCATTATGACAGTCCCATCGAGCACCACAAACACTTCTTTTCCATCGTTTATATGCCATTGATAGGGCTTATCGGTCCAATGCAAACGACAAGTGACACCGTTCATATTAGCTATTAATAGTGCATCCCATGCCTGTTCACCCTTGTATTGCTGACCTCTAATGATTTTCATCGCCACTTCCCTCGTAAGTTCATTAATAATGGTAGGCGAATCTATCACCGCGGATAAGCCTCTTTAACGCCAGTTATCGGGGATTTTAAGACAAGTTCAGGTATGCGAGCATTTAGATTATTAGCTTTATTAATATTATTAGACAAAAAGCATGCCTAAAAGAACAGATACAGGAGGGCTTAATGAGGTGGTTCTAACGAGATGTTGTTTTAGAGCACACAGCACCCACTTAAAGGCGAGTACTGTGCAATAAATAGTTGTTTTATCTAACTTCTATAGTCGCTTTTATGATTTTAAGCTCTTTCGAGGTACTTCCAGATCTACTGCCAAACTTTTCCAATGCTTTTACTGAATCCATGCCTTGGGAAACACGACCAAAGACGGTATGTCTTCCATCTAAGTGCGGCGTCGCTTTAAAGGTAAGAAAAAACTGACTGCCATCAGTACCTGGCCCCGCATTAGCCATACTGAGCATTCCAGGTTTATTGTGCTTAGCCGCAGGACTAAACTCTCCTTTATAATGATAACCAGGCCCCCCACGTCCAGTACCCGTTGGATCACCACCTTGTGCCATAAAATTAGTGATGACACGATGAAAAACAATATTATCGTAAAAACCTAAGCGAGTTAAATAGATGGTACTAGTAACGTGCATTGGCGCAACACTAGACAACAGCTCTATTTCAATGTCACCGCCCGTCGTTTGCAGATTCCAAAAATAGCTTTTCCCCTCGGAAAATTGCTGCATTGGCGGAATTGTTAACGAGCCCTTCCAGTTTGCTTTACTTTTATCAACTTTTTGGGCACTGATAAAGCTATCAATATTAGCAACAGCAACACCACTGACATCTGCCACTGCAAAACTACTTAGCGCACTAAACATTGCTGCACTTGCAACCAACATCTTAATTTTATTCATAGACATTTTCCCTAGGCCTTAAACTTCGAATTTTAACGGTAGCCAGTAATCTAACAACAAACCTATGGATGTAAACATAAATTTACATCCATAGTGGTTAACCAAGCTCAAATGTTACCTATATTGGATAACTACCTGCCTAGTTAGCAGTTTTAACGCTCAACAAAAGCCCGTTCAATCACATAGTGGCCTTGGTTGCCTTTATTAGCACCGATAAAACCCATCTCATCTAAGATGTCACAAAATTCATTTAACATTGCGGGCGATCCACAAATCATAAAGCGATCATGCTCAATATTTAAATCTGGAATTCCTAGATCACGAGTCAACTTACCACTGGTCATCAACTGTGTTAAACGCCCTTGATTACGAAACTCCTCGCGGGTTACCGTGGGATAATAACGTAATTTTTCACTAATGATATCGCCGAAGTATTCGTTTTTTGGCAATTCATTTTCAATGTAATCAGCATAGGCTAACTCAGACTTATAACGCACCCCGTGAGTTAAAATCACCTGATCGAATTGCTCGTATATTTCAGGATCTTTAATAATACTCATAAAAGGCGCCAGGCCAGTACCAGTACTCAATAAAAATAGACGCTTGCCAGGCAACAGATAGTCATCAATTAAAGTCCCAGTGGATTTTTTACCCACCAGCACTTTGTCACCCACTTTAATTTTTTGCAGCTTAGAGGTCAGCGGGCCATCAGGCACTTTAATGCTGAAAAATTCAAGTGAGTCCTCGTAATTGGCACTAGCGATACTGTAAGCGCGCATAATCGGCTTATCTTCGCCCTCTAAACCTATCATCGTAAAATGACCATTTTTAAATCTAAAACCTGGATCACGACTGGTTTTGAAACTAAATAGAGTATCATTCCAATGATGCACACTGAGAACTTCTTCTGTGACAATATTCGACATCTTACATCCACCTTCCACAAGTGAGTTAATTTTAAAATAGTTGCTTATTAAACACACAAAGAAAGCATGTCTTTATAACAAAAGGGAATAAAAAACTTTATATCTATTCCATTATTCTAATTATGTATCATCTCGAGTCAAATAACTTTTTCCACTATCTTTATATCAAAAGCACTGATAGCAACATTTTGGTGCGCTAAGATAATGATTTACCGGCTAGGTTTTTACGATGCTGAAGCACAATGTTCTTTATTTAGAACCGCCCAAGCACTTTGGAGACAATAGTTGTTTGTCTTCCTTGCCCGCCCACTCTTCGATGGTAAAAAGATGCAATGCAAGTGCATGAATAGGGTTATTCATTAAACTTGCCAGCAGCGCATAAATACTTTGGTGACGCTGTACAGCTCGCTTATTTAAAAAGTCATCGGAAATTAAAATAAGCTTGTAGTGACTCTCTGTGGCAGGACCAGAATGCATCTGGCTCTCATTTTCCAAATAAAATTCCTCAGTGTTTATTCCTTCTTTTACCAATGCTTCAATTGTTGTTGCTATGCTCATATAATCCTCTTAATACTAAGTAATTAAGCTTTCTTTGGTTCATTGTCCATTTTTTTAAAGCGGCTGTGCACTCGACGTGTCATCAACCATACAGCCCCTATCACTAAAGGCACTGACAACCCTACTAGCTCTTCGCGGCTAAGCAAAAAATGTTCTAGGTCAAACGAACTGATAATATATTTCACTAAACCT
>JALJPA010000327.1 GCA_022969215.1 Colwellia sp.
CTGCTCCGATAGATCGTGATGCTAATGCATTTGATCCTGGCGCTAAATACCACGTACCTGGCGGCGTTCCTTATAGCCGTTATTTCTTAGCACACATTCAACAGTTTGAATTCCATCGTGCTTTATGTGAAATATCAGGTAATACTGACCCAATTCACCGCTGTTCAATTTACAACTCAAAAGAAGCCGGTGCTGCACTTAATACCATGCTAGAAATGGGTTCAAGCCAACCGTGGCAACAAGCTTACAAGGTTATTACTGGCAATGAGCAAATGGACGCTAGTGCTATTTTAGATTACTTCGCACCATTACACGTTTGGTTGAAAAATAAAAACCAAGGTAAACAATGTGGTTTTTAATGCTTAAGCATTAAGTAATTAATTGTTGGGCAATAGCTACTGATTAACCTTGTACAATTAAACAAGGTTAATCTAAGCAAAGTAGTCTGTAAATCAAGCACTAAAAAGCCCCGTTATTTTAGGTATTAAGCTAATGATAACGGGGCTTTTTTATATGTTTGCGTGGTTGTACTTATTTTTAACTTACAGACCACTTAGTGAGAATTAAAAGGCTTATAGGCAAGGCATTAGTTGAAGGTAATGGCTACTCATTATCAAAATTAATAACGCCGCATATAATCCTTTTAAACTCACTATTTAAAAACTCTAACTCATATGTACTAACATATGACTAGGCTTCTCAAGGAATGATTTCCATAGGTTACAAAAACGAGCAATAGTACCACCATCAATAACTCGATGATCGCCAGACCAGCTCACTTGCATAATACTGCGCGCTTCGACTTCACCTTGCTCATTAAAGCGTGGTAATTTTTGTAATTTACCCAAAGCAACGATAGCCACTTCCGGCTTGTTGATAATAGGCGTCGCTACAGTGCCACCTATTGCGCCAATGTTAGAAATGGTAATAGTACCGCCTTTCAAGTCTTCACTGGCGACACGGCCACTACGGGCATCATTGGTTAAACGCATAATATCGTTAGCGAGCTCTAATATTGATTTAGTTTGTACCTGTTTAATATTAGGTACAAGTAAGCCAACTTTAGAATCAACCGCCATACCAATATTGTGATCGTCAAAGTAAGTTAGCTCGGTGCAGTCGTCATTCACTTTGGTGTTAACCAATGGATACTCTTTAATCGCTAATGACATAGCTTTCATAAAGAACGGCATCATGGTTAATTTAATATCTTGCTTGGCGTAAACTTCTTTTAGCTCTGAACGTAAAGCGATAAGCTCGGTAAGGTCAATTTCTTCACAATAAGTAAAGTGCGGAATAGTACTGACGCTATTTTGCATCGCTGTTGCCATGATCTTTTTAATACCGCGAATGGGCTCAACTCTTGTATTGCCAATAACAGTGCTGCCTGCAACACCAGGTGCAACACATTGACCATTTTGACTATGAGCTAAAACATCATCTTTATAGACACGGCCTTTTTTGCCACTGCCCGCAACTTGATGGATGTTAATATCAAGCTCACGCGCAACGCGCCTAACCGCAGGGCTAGCTAATGCTTTACCCGTGGCGGTTTTATTAGTGTTATCAACTTTTTCATCATTCATTGTTGATGCTACGGGGCTAGCAACTGCTACTTTTACTTCAGGCTCAGCGGTGAATTCAACGGCACCACTGCTGCTTTCTTCATCTGTAGTCATAGAAAAAAGTGGTGAATGCACTTTGGCAATTTCACCTTGTTTATAATACAGTTTTTGCACAACTCCTGAATACATGGCAGGAATTTGTACTAAGGCTTTATCTGTCATTACATCAGCAATTGGCTGATCTTCAACAATAGTTTCACCTTCTTTAACTAACCACTCGACGAGTTCACACTCAACGATACCTTCGCCAATATCAGGTAATATAAAATCAATACTCATGTGCTGTTTCCTGTTAATAGGGAGTTATCGTTAAAAGTTAACGGTCTTTTTAATTGCTTCATATACTTTGAGGTGATCGCTAACATACTCTTTTTCTAACGCTAATGGGTATGGCGTATCCAGTCCACATACTCGAGCAATAGGCGACTCTAAATGTAAGAAACATTCACTTTGAATAGTCGCGGCAATTTCACTGGCAAAACCTGCGGTTAATGGTGCTTCTTGACTGATAAGTAAACGCCCTGTTTTCATCACTGAGTTACTAATAGTGTCGATATCCCAAGGTAAAATAGTTCGTAAATCTACCACTTCACATGAAATACCATCGTTGCTTGCCATTTGCGCGGCTTTCTCAATGATTTCCATTTGCGCGCCCCAAGCGAGTAAGGTGATATCCGTACCCGTTTGTACCACTTCAGCTTTGCCTAAGGGTAATTGATAATCTTCCTCTGGTACTTCGCCAACCGATGCTCGATATAACCGTTTCGGCTCAAAGAAGATCACTGGGTTATCATCACGAATAGAGGCAAGCAATAAGCCTTTAGCTTGGTATGGGTTACGTGGAATAACGACCTTTAAACCTGGAGTATGAGCAAAATACGCTTCTGGCGATTGACTATGATACAAACCACCGGCAATACCACCACCGTATGGAGTTCGAATTGTCAGTTTACCAACATTAAATTCATTACCGGTACGGTAACGAAATTTAGCCGCTTCATTGACGATTTGATCAAAGGCTGGAAAGATGTAATCAGCAAATTGAATTTCAGCAATAGCCACACTGCCTTGAGCAGCTAAACCATTGGCAAAACCAATAATGCCCTGCTCAACTAACGGGGTATTGAAACAACGCGCTTTACCATATTTTTCTTGTAAGCCACTAGTGGCACGGAATACGCCGCCAAAATGACCAACATCTTCACCAAAACATACCGTGCGGTCATTTTCCGCCATGGCAATATCAAGTGCGCTATTAATAGCATGTAATAAATTAATTTGCGCCATGATTAGAGTTTCCCTGCTGCTGTAGTTGGGTAAGCTTCATGAAAGTCAGTGTTGATATCACACACTCGATCAATATAGATTTTCGCCATGACTAGAATTTCCCTGCGGTAAATGGATAAGCTTCTGGGTATTTTTTGATGTGAATTTTCACTTCATCTAACTGTGCTTGTAGTTGCGCTGATGGCACATCATAAACATCGGTGATCATGGTATCTATGTGTGGCTTATCTATTTTCTCTGCCACTTTTACTGCCGCTAACACTTGTTCTCTATACTGTTCGTACAAAGCTGTTTCTTGTGCTTCATCCCACCAGTTTTGTTTCAACATCCAGTTTTTCATCCGCAAAATAGGATCATTACTTTGCCACTTAGCTTCCTCTTCTTTGGTTCTATAACCTGATGGGTCATCTGAAGTAGAATGAGCGCCAAGACGATAAGACATCGCTTCGATTAATACCGGTTTACTTTCTTTTACCGCATAAGCACGAGCAATTTGTGTTGCTTTAAGTACCGCTAGAATATCGTTGCCATCAATACGAATGGTTTTAATACCATAACCGACACCACGAGAAGCAATACCGTTACCTCTAAACTGCTCTTCAGCTGGAGTCGAAATGGCATAACCATTGTTTCGACAGAAAAATATCACTGGTGCCTCTTGTACTGCCGCCATATTTAAACCGGCATGAAAGTCACCTTCTGATGCAGCCCCTTCGCCAAAGTAGCAAATAGTAACGGCATCAAGACCTTGTAATTTTTGCCCATAAGCATAACCAGTCGCTTGTGGAATTTGTGTGGCAAGTGTCGAAGAAACCGTCATACAGTTCAGCGCTTTAGAGCCATAGTGTATTGGCATTTGACGGCCTTTACCTAAATCTTCCGCATTACTAAACAGTTGGTTCATAAAGTTTTCAAGGCTAAAGCCACGATACATTAAGGCACCCTGTTCACGATATTGCATCATGATCATATCTTGCGGCTCTAACCCCGCAGCACCACCTACGCTGGCAGCTTCTTCGCCTAAA
This sequence comes from Colwellia sp., assembly GCA_022969215.1. Taxonomy (GTDB): domain Bacteria; phylum Pseudomonadota; class Gammaproteobacteria; order Enterobacterales; family Alteromonadaceae; genus Colwellia. Next base: position 3,938 of record JALJPA010000327.1, read on the forward strand.
GCTGTCATGTAAAAGCTTA
>JALJPA010000328.1 GCA_022969215.1 Colwellia sp.
TCTTTTCCTGTTTGTCGGCGAGTTCGTTCACCCAAAGCGACAGTTGTCCAAACTCGTCTTTGGTAATGATATTCACCCGCTGGCTTAAATCTCCATCTGCGATTACCTTTAATACTGATAATACCCTCTTTAAAGGCGTGCGGATGCTACGCGCTACCCAAGTAGCAGTAAAAATAGCTGCCAAGATAGAGATGATACCGATGATGATATTAGTCAACTTGCTGGCGCTGATGTTTTCTTGAGATGCTTTGTTGTTAGAGGTGGCAAGTTCGCGGGCTTGAAGACGTAAATCGTACAAAGCAGTATTGGCACTATTAATAACAGTCGACAGTTGCTCGATTAATTCACTTTCCAATGCCTTAATGGAAATTTGTAGTTTGTACTGTTGTACTAGACCCTCTGGCTCGCTTAATGATTTTTTAAGCACTACGACCGTTCTCAGAAGGTCTGAAGCCGATTTATTGCCGGAGCTTTTAAGTTTTTGTAGACTCTCTTCCATTGCCATCAAACTATAGCCTGGTGTGCTGAAAGAATTTTCATACATTTCAACATCCTCTAGTTCTTGGCTGGCGAGTATGTAGTCTAAATCATTGGTTATCACTACAAAGTTTGTTTCTAGAAACTTACCGGTATTTTTTTCATCAGTCGATTGACCATTGTTGGCAAGGGTTTGGATATCGCGAATAAAAAAGTCTAGTTCGTCTCTAAGGTCTTCTTCCTGTTCTACTAATTGTAGACTCAGGGCTAAGTTATCTCTGTGAGCTTTAAATGCGCGTTTGGCCATTTTGAAAAATCGTTGAGAATCTTGTGCCAAATTTTGTAAGGCATCATTGACCTGTGGATTTCTTTTGCTGATTTGAAGCAATTGTTCACGCTGTGATGTGAAGATAGAATATTGTTCATAAAACAACTTATCGTGTTTGGTCAAATCCTTGTTTTTTGAAGCAACCATAAACTGCATCAGCTCTTTATTCGCCAACAGTAGTGCAACAGCCATGTCTGCACTGTGTAACATCACAGGAGTAATCTCTTGCGCGGTATGTTGTATCTTTTGGTCTATATCCGTTAAGTTACGATATGAAGTGAAGCTTATAACGAGTAGTAGTAGTAACAGTAAAGCGAAGCCGGCGCTGATGCGCTGTATAACAGAAAGACTCATGGTTTTCCTCTGAGGTTGTATATAACAATAAAAGAAAATCGTCATTAGCTGGTTAATATAAAATGAACAAATTATCTTTTAAAAACTGTTACTTATAGAGTTTATGGTTCGAGGAAAGATTACTTAAGTTAACAGTAAGAAGCAAGCAGTTAGCTACGCTTTGGTAGTACAGTTTGTTAATAAATTCAATAAAAAATTAGTTTGTTTTCAGCGCTTAATTATTCGATGTGGGTACTTAAACAAGTGCGTCATAGTTGCATTAAAAAGCTGATATAAAATATTATTAATTAACCGCTACATCAATAATCACTTGGCAGTAATGTACCTTTGAATTGAAGAATAAGTGTTACAGAAAACTAGTAAATTCTCTCTATCTGTTGTGCTGGCTAATTTCATAAAACCTAATATACTTTTTAAAAGGAAGTTGCTTGATAACGCAGTAGATAAAACATCAATCGCAAGGTTGTTTTATAATCGTTTTGTGAATGTAGCAAGCGTAAATAAATATCCCCGGGGCAAGCCCTCTCGCGTCGCGAGCCTTCACTTACGGATGCGGGATATTCCTAGTTTCTTTTGGTTCTTACAAGCTCACGCCTCCCGAGGAGCGGGGAATTAAACCCTTGATGATTTAGGCTCCGCCTAATTCATCTCTATTAAATAATCGGTATCTTCATTTTTTCTGGCGGTGCATTGTTGTTTGTCTAATAATTCAACCATTGTTAATTAATCAAATCACACCGCTAGATATTTCTAAAAAATGATGGCTCTGGCATAATTGCTGCGTTTAAAAATGAGCTTATAAAACGTTAACTTATTCGATAGCAAGGCTGTGATCGAGTAGTAACTCATACCTATAATCAGTGGGATATATTGTGAAAAATTACAGTGATCAACTAGCAAAAATACAGTCACAAAATGGTTTTATTGCGGCATTGGACCAAAGTGGTGGAAGTACACCAAAAGCCCTTGCTCTATATGGTGTGAATGATGATGCTTGGTCAGATGACGAGGGAATGTATACGGTAGTTCATCAAATGCGTGCCCGTATTATGACTAGTCCGAGTTTTACCGGCGAGCGGGTCATTGGCGCTATTTTATTTGAAAACACTATGGATCGTGAAGTTGCAGGAAAAAGCAGTGCTGCTTACCTTTGGGAAGAGAAGCAGGTTGTTCCTTTCCTAAAGGTTGATAAAGGTCTTGAGGCAGAGGCACTGGGCGTGCAGTTAATGAAAGATATTCCAGGTCTGGCCCCATTGTTAGAGAAAGCCGTTGCCAATGATATCTTTGGCACAAAAATGCGTTCTGTGATTAAGCAGGCAAATGCGCAAGGTATTGAACAAATAGTTGCGCAGCAGTTTGTTATTGCCAAGCAAATTCTTGCAGCGGGCCTAATGCCTATTATTGAGCCAGAAATAGACATCAACTGCCCAGATAAGTCAGCAGCTGAAGATCTATTAAAAGCAGCGTTACTTAAAGCGGCTGATGCATTAACTGATGGTCAAACTGTTATGTTGAAACTGACTTTACCAGAGAGTGCTAATCAGTATAAAGAATGTATTGATCATGCGAATATCGTCAAAGTAGTTGCGCTTTCTGGTGGTTATAACCGTGAAGAGGCGAATAAGCGTCTGGTACAAAACAATGGCATGATCGCCAGCTTCTCGCGAGCTCTTTCGCAGGGGTTAAGCGCGAGTCAATCTGAAGCTGATTTTGATGCGACTATGGACGCGTCAATAGAATCAATTTATCAAGCTTCCAAAAGCTAGAAGCTAGAAGCTAGAAGCTAGAAGCTAGAAGCTAGAAGATAGAAGCTAGAAGCTAGAAGCTAGAAGCTAGAAGCTAGAAATCGTAAGTTTAAAGGCAGCCTCTGTAATCTAGGCTGCCTTTTTTATAGATAGGTGAAATGTGAGTATTACTGAATTAATCATTGAAGATATAGTTGAAGGCACCGGTAAGCAAGCAGTCAAAGGCGCGTTAATTACCACTGATTATCGCGGCTGGCTCAGTGATGGAAGCCAGTTTGACTCAAGTTACGATAAGGGCAGAAGTTTCCAATGCGTGATTGGCACGGGTCGAGTTATTAAAGGTTGGGATCAGGGGATAATAGGTATGAAAGTAGGTGGGAAGCGCAAACTTTCGGTACCGGCGGTATTGGCTTATGGTGAACGAAAAATGGGCAGCGTAATAGCGCCGAACTCGGATTTGTTTTTCGAAATCGAGTTGTTGGAAGTGCTGACTCGTGACGATTAATGATAGCGGCTTTCAAGTTATCCAAAATAATGAATTAGTACGGTTGTACTTTTTTTATTTCGATCTATAATAGTGCAATTGTACTATTTTAGAGAGTTGACATGAAAGATATCTATTTTGAACCGGGTTCTTCAAAACCAAGTTTGCGCAAGCGCGTGACTATTTTTACTAGCCATTGGCTTACCGTATTGGCGCCCAGCCTAAGCTTGAAAATGGCAACAAAGCTATTGGGTAATCCTTTTAGTCGGCGCGTCTATGAAATGCGAACTCAAGTTCAGCCAATTTCAACCATGATTGCCACATCTCACGGTGATGTTTGTTTGCATAAGTTTAGTCATGCAGATAGCGATGCCACGAAGAATATTTTTCTCTGCCACGGATGGGGGGATAGCAGTACCAGGTTTACTCAGTTAATCGATCATCTTTTAAGCGATAGCTACACAGTGTGGTCATTGGATCAATACGGTCATGGTAAGTCTACAGGTAATTACTCGCATCTTTTTGCTTTTATTGATGGAGTTACTTGCGCGTTAGCGCATCT
>JALJPA010000329.1 GCA_022969215.1 Colwellia sp.
TGGCAACTGTAAAAAATCGAAATTAAAGGGTGCTTTCAGAATGCGACGAATCTCTAAAATAATGTCGAAGTTAACCTCTGCCAAGCAATGTAAAATATAGTCGCCACTTTCTTCATCGGTAGAAATAAGCACACTATGTCGTTTAGCAAACGCAAACGGTAACAACCAAGCACTACTGGTTTGTGTCGGCTCGGCCTCATCCATCGCTACTGCAACTTCATCAGCCATTAGTGCTTATCTTCCGTAGCAACGCCTTCTGTTGCAGCAGGTGGCTTAGGTAAGTCGATATTGTTATGTTCAAGCTTTTTCTGGTAGTCATCAAATGACGGCGGTAAGGTTAATTTATCTTGCCATTGTGGCAATATTGGCATGTTTTCATTACTCATTAATGACAAGCCTTCTTCATGTTTTCGAATTTGATCGGCGCGAATATAGTTATACTTTGACTCACTTATTTCTTTCATTAAACCAGAGTCACGAACGATGGTAGCGCGTAAAAACACCATTAAATTACGTTTACGGGTACTATTTGAAGTTGATTTAAATAAGTGACCAATAAAGGGTATGTCACCTAAAATTGGTACCTTTTGCACACTTTCTTGTACATCTTCATCAATCAAACCACCTAAAACAATGGTTTCGCCACTATCGGCCATAACCGTGGTTTTAATTTCTCTTTTGTTAATAGATATATCAACACCCGTAGTTCCACTTACCGAGGAAACTTCTTGTTCAATCACCAGTTGTACCGCATTGCCTTCATTTACTTGTGGAGTAACGCGCAGTTTTATCCCAACTTCTTGACGATCTACCGTTTGGAATGGATTGGAGTTATTATCGCCCGTGGCTGAGCCGGTAATAATTGGCACTTCTTGACCAACAATAAAGTAGGCCTCTTCATTATCTAGGGTTAATATACTTGGCGTCGCTAAGATATTTGAGTTGGTATCACTACTTACCGCTTGCACAATAGCGCCCCAGTCATTTTTAGCAATACCAAACATCATACCACTGACATTACCAAGTACTGACGCAAGTACGCTGTAATCACCGTTAGTAGCTGGGTTGACCACGGTATCACCATTTTCTTTGATGATAGTGGTGCCTTTTTCACCTTCCGCTGCTTTTGCACCAGCAGCAATGGAAGAGATACTGGCTGCACCGTTGGTGAACTGAGTAAAACCACCGGCCTCGTTATACCATTGCACACCAAGGCTAATACCGTCACTTTCAAAGACTTCAACAATAATGGCTTCAACCAATACTTGCGCTCGACGTTTATCGAGTTGACGAATAACCGCCTTTAAAGAGCGCAACATATCAGGCTGTGCGGTTATCACCAAACTATTGGTAGACTCATGAGCTTCAATGCTAACATTACGTTTTGTATTACTGCGTGATTTGCTTTTTGTACTCTTGCTTTCTGAGCCAATGGACTCACTAACCCCTTTTAATACCTTAACTAAGTCCTCTGCTTTTGAGTATTTCAGGTAATGAACATAAGTATTACCACTAGTGGCCAATTCGCTATCTAAGCGTTTAACCAAACGTATTACCCGCTCACGTGCTTTCACTTCACCACTGACAATAACGCTATTTGATCTATCATCGGCAACAATTTTAGGAATAAGAAAACTCGGCTTACCTGATTTACCACTGCTTGGCTTGTTCATTGCTTCAATGATACGCACCATTTCACCTGCTGAAGCATATTTTAGCTTAATAATTTCAACATCTTGATCGCCTGCTCTATCAACACGTTCAATTATCTTAACCAGTCGATTAACTGTTGATGCGGTACCGGTTAACATAATGACATTGGCGGGATCGTAATTAACGACGTTGCCACCACCGGCTTGGTCGGATAATTGTCTTAGTAAAGGTACTAATTCACGGACGGTAACATTTTTTACTTCAAGCACACGGGTGACCATTTCATCACCCAAAATATTACTGTCGCTACCAATAACAGGAATAGCCGCTGTTTTAGCGTCTTTATTACGGATAATTTTAATAATATTATTATCCTTAGCGACAGCTGCATAACCGTATACTTCAAGGACATTTAGAAAGAACTGATAGTATTGTTCTTCCGATAATAAATCATAACTGCGGACATTAATTTTACCGCGCACGTTAGGATCGATAATCATGGTCTTTTTCAAGTTTCTACCGACTATATTAACGAACTCGGTAATTTCAGTGCCCTTAAAATTAGGAGAGTATTGTGCAGCACTGGCTTGACCTACTAAGCATAAGAAATTAAATGCCATCGCTGTCGTTAAAATTAATAAAAACTTTTTCATCATTATTAGTGTCTCTGCTTACTTCACTTTAAAGAAAATCTATCTCAATCGTCTTTATAGAAAATAGTTATAAATAATTTTTTAGTTTAAAAATTACGTTAGTTTATTCAGCTAGCTTAGTGATTTAATCTAAGCTAATTAATATTTCGGTTAAATTACCTTGGCGATTTACCAGCAGCGAAATATCACGGGCCTGCCGCATTTCAGCCATGGCTTGCATTGCCTGTGTCGGGGCAATTAAATCAAAGCCGTTCATTTCAACGGCAACATCACCGGATTTTAAGCCTGCGAGTTTGAAAAATTCAGGTTTTTTACCGGGTCTTAGGGTATAACCAATGATCTTACCGTCTTTACGCTTGGGTGAAATACGTAAATAATCACCTATTTTTGCCGGATCTTGCGAAAATTCAGCACGTAAGTTTTTAGCGGTCGCGGTTAGTTGTTTATTGCTTCTTTGATCGACCACACCTGAGCGGGTAGATTGCGGCCCTATTTTTGTATTATTTCTTTTAGCGGCTGGTTTATTCGCTACTTTTTTTGCTGGCTGATTATAGTCAAAGCCATCAAGCATTAAAGTTTCTAGTCGACCTGATTGTTTAATTAACACTCTGTCCATGAGTACTTGCTCAAGATTGGCGCGGGTGCCGACAATAATATCGCCAATACCGTAGGTTTCTTGTTTACCTTGATATTCAATAATCGCCGCTGCTATGGATTGCACGTCACTAGCGACTAGCCCCGTTAAGATTAAATTTAATTTGGTTTCTGGCACATTAGCCATTTCAATTTCTGGCTCGACAATGTCACCTTCATTATATAAACCAAAAAGATTAAGTGACTGTATTTTAGCAACATCAATAGTATGTCTTTTATTAGTCGCATTAGAATTGCGAGTATTTATTGCCGCTGAACTACTTTGATTTGACTGTGCTTGCGGCACTACAGACCAAGTGATTTTTGCGCCAACATAGGCGATGTAGACTAATAATAGCGCCATCGAAAATTGCGCAACACGTCGATGACCGAGTTGAGAAAGCAGTGATGAAAGATCTATCATGTTAGAGGGAAGTGGCATATCTACTTATATTGTTGTTATTTATGAAATAATACGGCCACATATAGCAAAAGCCATATGTTAGTTTTTTGTTACCTTTGTGTTAGATAAGCAAAGATGATACTTGACCACAAGCTATGCAACAAGTAATACCCTGAGTTTTTAAGGCATTTAGTATAGAAAATGGTAACAAAAAAGTTACTACTACAGAATTACCAGCTGTTATAATAATTTTCAGACTCAGCCAATTCATTAAAGTTCCATTTTCTAGGTTTATTATGACCACAAGTAAAACAGCGGAAAATAGCTCAACACGATTAGACAAATGGCTATGGGCCGCACGGTTTTATCGGACCCGTGCTATTGCCAAACAAATGATTGATGGCGGCAAAGTTTTTTACAATGGCCAACGCACTAAGTCAGGTAAAGCCGTATCAATAGGTGATATAATAAAAATTCGCCAAGGATTTGAAGAAAAACAAGTCACCGTAATCGCCTTAGCAGAGAAACGAAAAGACGCTACTTTTGCTCAAACCTTATACCAAGAAAGTAAGCAAAGTATTGATAGCCGTGAAAAAAATGC
>JALJPA010000033.1 GCA_022969215.1 Colwellia sp.
TTGGTCGTTAAGTAATCAATAAGCTAAGTTTACTTGTTGACTAAATTTCAATAAACAGTGATATTTATAAAAAATAGTTCTCTAAAAGTGAACAATAGCTAACGTGAGTAGGTTATGGGACAGTTAGAAGATATGGCGTTGCTGGTGCGTATTGTTGATGCAGGCGGTATAGGCAAAGCCGCGGTTCAGCTGAATATGGCAAAATCTGCGGTGAGTAAACGCTTAAAAGAATTAGAAAATAGGCTGGGTACACAATTACTGTCGAGAACGACACGTAAATCAGCGCTGCCCGAAGCCGGCTCGGTATATTATCAGCGAGCGATAACTATTATTGATGAGGTGGCTGAGCTAAATGCGCAAACTCATGGGGTGAAAACGTCATTATCCGGTACGTTAAAAATCACTATGCCGTTATCGTTTGGTTTATTGCATTTAACGCCGGTAATAGATGAGTTCTCGCAATTGCACCCTGAGCTAAATTTACAAATAGACTTCGTTGACCGTCATATTGATTTATTGGCAGAAGGTTATGAATTGGCGATACGTATTGCCGAGCTCAAAGATTCGAGCTTACAAGCTAAGCGGTTAACCCCGATTCATCATGGACTATGTGCCAGCCCAGAGTATCTTGAAAAACACGGCAGTATTGAAACCTTAGCAGAGCTTAGTAACCACAACTATTTACAATATGGAAATATCGGCGCCAGTCATACCGCTCAAGGTAAGGTTGAGCTAACTGATAACCAAGGCGTCTCTCATACGGTACACCTTAACGTTATTATGAAAGCTAACAATGGTGATTTTTTAAAGGAAATGGCCATTAAAGGCAAAGGACTTTGCTACTTGCCTAACTTTATTTCATACCAAGCGATACAAACTGGTCAATTAGTTACCTTGATGAATGATTTTAAGTTACCAGCATTGCATGCTTATGCGGTATACCCACAAACACGTTTTTTATCGGCGCGTTGCCGATCACTTATTGATTTTATTGCTCAGCGCTTTGGTGATAAACCGTATTGGGATGATTTTTAGTGATAATGGCTGAACGATTTAGCTATTGTGGTTGCTTTGCTAAAATCATATCAGCTGCTTTTTCACCAATCATAATAGTAGGCGCGTTGGTATTGCCACTGATAATCTTAGGCATAATTGAGGCATCTACCACTCTTAAGTTTTCCATGCCGTGAACTCTTAATTGTGCGTCGACTACCGCCATTTGATCGGATGCTGGTCCCATTTTACAAGTGCCACAGGGGTGATATTGGGTATCAGCTCTATTACGGATATCTTGTTCTAGTTGCTCGTCATTACCATTTTCAACCAAATAAAGCATGTCTTTGCGAATAGGCGAAAAAGCTTCGCCCTCAAGAATGTTTTGCATTTTTTTAGCAGCACGCTTGATTATCTTCATGTCATTTTCATGATTGAAAAACTTAGGATCGATTGCCAAGGAATCTTCAGGCTTATTACTATTAAGTTTTACTTCGCCAATACTTTCAGGACGTAGCAAGGTGATATGGCAACTATAACCATGACCAAAGTTTACTGTTCTGGCATGATTATCTGCAATAGCAGGTACAAATATCAACTGGGCATCGGGGGCAACTAAGTTTTCTTGAGTACTAAAAAAAGCACCAGATTCGGCGAAGGTACTGGTTACTTTTCCGGTGCGATGCCGTTGCCATTCAAACAGGGATTTAAGTATTCTAAAACTGCCTTTAACTGAGTAGCCAAACGTATCGTGTTTATTATCAACTTTAAAGGTTTGTATATAATCAATATGGTCTTGTAAATTTTGGCCTACACCTGGTAGCTCATGCACAGGTGTAATGGCTTTATCTGTTAAATGTTCACTAGCGCCAACACCAGACAACATTAAAATGTGCGGAGAGCCAAAGGCGCCACTACTGAGGATAACTTCTTTATTACAGTGAATTTCAATGGCGTTATTATTTTTTTTGTAGCGTACCCCGACAGCTTTCTTGCCTTCAAACAGTACTTTTTCAGTTAATGCATGGGTAATAATGGTTAAGTTTTTGCGTGTGGCATTAGGAGTTAAATAAGCCTTGGCAGCACTGCAGCGCTCACCATTTTTAATGGTACGTTGATAGTAAAAAGCACCTGCTTGCTCTGCGCCATTACAATCATTGGTATATTTAATACCTTGCTGTATACATGAATCGATAAACATCTGATTAAGGTCACTGGCATCTGTTGCATTGGAAACACCTAATGGACCCTTTTCATTATGGTATTCATCTTTAAATGCTTCATTGCCTTCTGACTTTTTAAAGTAAGGTAGTATATCTTTATAGCTCCAGCCGTCATTGCCAAGCGCAGCCCAATTATCGTAATCCCATTTATTGCCACGTACATATAACATGGCATTAGTGGACGAGCTGCCACCTAAGGTTTTTCCTCTTGGCTGATAACCTTTTCTGCCATTTAATCCGGCTTGAGCAATGGTTTTAAAAGCCCAATTATGAAGTTTGGTGGGTAACATGGCCGCCAAGCCGATAGGTGCTTTAATAAAGATGCTTTTATCAGGACCGCCCGCTTCTAACAGGCAGACAGAGTTATTTTCATCCTCAGACAAGCGCGCTGCAAGCACACAACCAGCAGAGCCGGCGCCAACAATAATATAATCAAATTTAATCTGTGTGCTTGTCATGAGTTAACCCTGTTAAAAGTATTACTGATCGTACCAGACAACTAAATTAACGCTTTATCAGATAGATAGCTATATAAAGCCGCTCATTAAATCAGCACAAGTATTATGTTTTCTGGAAAAGGTAACCATTAGTTAATGTTTTATGGCTTGCTGGTGATGTTAGGGCAAGGCAACTATGGATGAGTATCTCTTAGTGAGGTTTGTGTTACAGGAGTGAAGAATAAGGAATAGAAAGGAAAAAGTGGCTGAGATTTATTGGCCACTTGAATTTCGTATTTTAAAGATTTTGTATAGGTATGAGTTCTGCTTAAAGATCTAACTAAACATAAGCCTAGAAGTCGAAACGAACACCAACACCGACAGATTCTGTTTTAACTTCGGTATCAAAAACTAAATACTCGACATAGATGTCAATCGTATCAAGAATATCAAGGGATGCACCGATACCGCCAAAGCCATCAGTACCACCGAAATCAGTTTTGCTACTTTCAAAAGAGTAATCAACATTTGTTTGCGCAACACCGGCTTTGACATAAACTTCAAAAATAGGGCCAATAGGTAAGTATGCTACAGCAGATAAGCTTAACGCATCGGAATCAATTTTAACCCCGTTACTGCTGACACTACCTAAATCATAATAACCAACTTCCGCAGAAAACATAAAAATGTTGGTATCAATAAATTGATAACCTAGAAAAAATGCTGGCGCCGTATCACTATCACTTACCGTGGCATAATCAACTTCAGGGCTATAAATACCTGCACCGATATAGAAGCCGTCAGCGCATGCTTGCGTTGCTGAAAATGCCAGAGTAGCAGCTAGCATGCTTTTTAAGGCTATTTTATTAAGAGATTTGATGTTGTATTCCTTTTTAAATAACTAAAATTATTTTTGTTAGTGTTGTTATCGCTAGGTCTGGCAAGACCAGTCAGTAATGTTATTGGTGCGTCTTATTTTCATTAGTCATAAGGATATGAAAAGCTCTTGTCCAATAACTCCAGATGATAATAGCTTATCTAAAAGGAATCAATAAATCACTAGCTGAGGGTAAGGGTGGTTTTTCTCTTGAGGGATATTTATAAAAGACTGAATAACTAAATAAAGAGCTTTATTCGATTGTAGCTAGCTGAGGCCACAGAATACTTTCAGTCATATCAATGCAAATGAAGCCAAGTAATATTGGTTTTTTAGCCGTATATGCCAGTATAACTAGCGAAATAGCCTTATATGGAAAGCGTTAATGGCAATGTTATAGTGAAAGTACTGCCTTGCCCTGATTGAGAGCTAACCGATAATGTTCCTCCGTGTTTTTTAATTATGCCATTAGAAATAGATAATCCTAATCCAGTGCCTATACCTAGTCCTTTGGTGGTAAAGAAGGGGTCGAATATTTTTGTTATGTTTTCATCTGTGATACCAGTGCCGTTGTCGGTTATAGAAATTATTATGTTTGCTTTGTTAACTTCACTGGTAATATTAATCTCACCCTTGTCGGTAATTGCATCGCCAGCATTCATTAATAAATTTATAATCACTTGACCTAATTCATTGGGACGACAGGCATACAAAGGCAGTTTTGAAAAAGAAGTTGTCAAGCTACACTTAAATTTCAACTCGTTCCTTACTAAGTGCAAAGCTGATTCAATGACATCTGAGTTTAAATCCACTTTAGTCAATTCATTACTACCGACATAAGAAACTCTTTTTAAATCTTGTACTATTCTGATTATCCTATCCAAACCGCCACTTGAATCGAGTAAAAGCGAATTCACATCGGACAATATATAATCGATGTTATGAGTCGATTTTAGTTGTTGTACCCTTTCTAGGGTTTTAATTAACCCTAGATCATTTGATTTAATTATATTTTCTTCTAATGCGTTATAGTTTTGCATAATGAGTTGTATGCTAGTCATATATTCAGTCAATACTTGCATATTGCTTTTTACAAAAGCGGTCGGGTTATTAATTTCATGGGCAACACCTGCGGCCAACACCCCTAATGAGGCAAATTTTTCTGACTGTATTAATTGCTGCTGATGTTCTTGTAGTTGTTTGGTGCGTAAATCTACTTTTCCCTCTAATTCAGTTGCGTAATTACTTAGCTTTATTCGCGCATCTTCAACCTCAATGTTAGCTATTGTTAAAATATTTCCTTGTTTAACTAGTTGACTATTAGATTGTGTCAGGCGTCGCTCACTTTGTTTTATACGAGCGATAAATAAGAATAAAATACAGAATATAACTAAGAGGAAGCTAGATAAGACCATAAAGGTTTTTTGTAATGATGACTGTTGTTGATCCTTGGCGATACTGACAGGTAATAAAACTTCGATAATGCCGCGCACATCACCTACCTGCCAATCATTTTTAGGTGTATCCGGATGGTTATTGTGACAGTCAATGCAGCTAGGACGCATTAAATCAGCAACAGCATAGCGAATAAATTTGTTATCATTTATTACTTCAAAGCGATAATAGGGGGTATGTGGTTTTTTCAACAAAGTCGCCCATGCCTCTTTAGCGAAAGGGTCATCGAATATTCTTTTACTTTCTTGTTTGCGCCATGGAAAAGGAAATGGACTATATAAAGCTGTTTTAGCCCCTGACTGGAATTTTCCAATTTCATCGCCTAACGCCATACTTAATGTAGCCGGTAGAGGAATAGCGTTTTTAATGTTTTTATAATTATGGGTTATGGTTAAAGCATCGCCTTCGGCGTCGGTGATGGTATTGATTACTTCTGAAGTATATAAAGTTCGAAAGGATGTTAAGGCTTCTAAATATCGCTGAGCTCCTGATATTGAATCCTCATCGGCAGAATTATCCGATATTTCTAAGACATAAACGTAAGTCATCACAATACTCGAAACCATAAGTAGCATGGCCAGAGTTAGTGTCTGAGTCCCTAAAAATAGCGATGTCGCTTTATCTGAGAAGCTTCTTTTATCATTTTTTTTAACCATAGTAATACCTCAAATATGGCTGATAACATTACCCATGCAGATTAGCTCAACTGCTGTTTTATATAATTGGATACAGCGCTAAAACCTTCTTTATGACTTCATTTACTACGTCGGTTAAGTTTCTACGGGAATTGGTAGTAACTGCCAAAGAATATAGCAAGTGACGTACCAGTTTAACTAACTTCGCCTAATATTATGATGTACATAGTTATTTACTCTATATTTTTAATCTATGGATTTGCATATAGCGAACAGTGTGGAAGAGTGCTTTTGCATTTTGCAAAATGCGAGTTAGATTACTCGTTATTGGCAATAGTGAAAACTTAGAGTATGAACAATTGAGTTAAATTAACAGTAGCCAAAATCCGTATAGTTTTTGATTTACTGGATTGTTTATAATTTTTCAAGGAGTATAAAAGGTTGGCTGGCTAAAGGAACTTGAACCATCGCTTAACTAGAATAGTGAAATCACCTGTGATTGCGGTCAAACCTTAATTTTGAATTTTTATTAACGATGGAGAAGAATGGAGTGGCTAAAATGGACTTGAACCTTCGACAAGCGGAATCACAATCCTGTGTTTTGAGATCTATTTACTTTACAGTGAATAGATAAGCTTTTTTTGATGAGATGGATTGGTTTTTAAAGTGGACAGAATCTGCACACGGGTTGATAAAGTCAAAACTTATGGACCCGGTAAATAAGCGCGTAAATTAACTATGCCACTGCACTTAGACCATTCAATTCCTTTAACTCAAATACTGAAGTGGCTTTGGTATATATTATGGCTAACAATTATTCTTAAGGGCTATCTACATAGTCAATTAGCTCGGTGATTTTTAGCTAGACAAACTCCGCAAACTAAACTCAATACCATTAAGGTTAATTATAGAGTATTCATTGATTGGCATTTTTTCATAAACTACTTGTTGGTTAATCATAAGCACTTTACTACCATCAATAGCACTTTGATTAATAGGTTTATCAGGTCTTATGTAGAAGCCGTTCTCATACATTAAATAAGCAACTATATCCACTTGCTCGTTATCATGCCCGAGTTCAATTCGATCATTGTTAATACTTAACGAAACTTCTTTTCCCAGTAATATCCAACGCGAAAGTAGATCACTATCCATAGATGTCCATGTCATTTCATCATTATCAAGGTCAACAAGCTGAACTACACTGCTCTTTAATTGTATCATTAGTGTAGATGACTCTTTTGATAGTACCTTGAGTTCTAATTGGCAAATAGCTATGTTATCGGTATTTGAGCCGCCGCCGAGCGCTAATTGAGAGTCCTTATTAATATGAACCTTTTGCTGTGGCATAAGTTGAGTATTATTAAAGAAACTGCCATTGGTGCTGCCTTGATCTTCAAGGTAAAATTTATTATCTTCTCGTAAAAATTTACATTGCTTGCCAATGCGTGATATTTGTTTATAACCAATAGCAAACGAATTATCAGTGTTATTGCTGGTACGTCCCAGCTCTACTGTTGTAGTAGTAAAAATATAGTAATGTGCCAAGGCGCCCTGACCAATTACAGCACCTTTAATTGGCTGAATATACTGCTCTATATTGTCGCGGATCTCGATAAGTTTTTTTAGGTTGTTATTGTCTATTTTCATTGAAGAAGGTTGATGAATATATTTGTCGATAAGACTATACGCCTTATAATATTCTTTATTTTTAAATGCCATTAACACCAATCTAAATGAAGCCTTTACTAAGGATTCATTGATGTTTTCAGTCAAATTTAGATTTAAATTTTTAGCTTCTATCAGTAATTCTATTGCTTGCTCTGGCTGAGTTGTCACCATTGATTTACCGGATAAGAATTGTTTTTTACCTTTTATAAAGCCGGCTATTTTCTCTTTTAAGCTTTTAGCATCGGTATTATCTGCATCCAGTTTTAACGCTTTTTCGATAGTTAAGTGAAGCTTGTTATAATCACCTGTTTCAATATATTTTAAAGCCTTGTCAGATAACGCCTTAGATAGTTGCACATTGTTAATGTAAGTACTTTTTTGCGCTTGCCATTGTGGTTGTCTGAAAAAAAATAATGGCGATATTTTATCATGGTAGGCCAACCAAGTTTGCGCATGTTGCCCGCTAGCAAGTCGCGCCAGTGCCTTGCTATATTTACCTTTAAGTTTTGTTAAATAGACTAAAAGTAAAAACGATAATATTAATACGGCAGCAAAAAAATAATAAAAATTATACGGCATGTTTTTACGAATAAAAATTAATGTTTTAGCATTACCCTGTGCTTTTTTGACTTCAATACCTAACAGATCAAAACTTTTCTGTAATTCAATCTCAAGCTCATTTCGTGGAATATAAGAGACATAAGCATATTTTTGGTTGATAGTTTGATGTAACAGCTCATTTTTGGCGCCAAATTCTTGCAATAAATTGATTGATATAAAGCCATTTGTTTTTTTTAACTGCTCATGTACTAAACGTAATTCATCAGCTAAAAACGCTTTGAAATTAAATTCAAATTGGTAACGACGAGGTAAGTTTTTTAATTTAATGACAAGGATCGCTCCCATATCTTGCGCTAACTTTCGGGCATTGTCGGCAAACCACTGTGATTGGCATTGTAGGTCACAATTTATAAATACATTAGTAAACTCACCGTATTCATTATGGGTTTCAATTTGTTTTTTCGATTCCAAATCTATCAAAGAGGCAGATAATTCATATCGCCAAGTATCTATTTTTTCATCATTCAATTTATGCACGTCTAGATTAAAACGTATCGCTAAGTTTATTTCAGTTTTGTTTAACTCAATGAGTGCTTGCTCGGTAATTTTACTCGCCCCCATCAGCAGTGTTTTGTCGGTTACTTCAAAGTTTTCAGCAATAAGCTGCTCGCTAATTGTTTTTTCTATCATTGAATAGGCGGGTTGCAATTGCTTATTAATTTCGTGATGAGGTTTAGTTAACAATAAAACTTGCCAGGTTTGCTGTGCAGGTGTTTTTTTATTGGCATTGATGGATGCCTTTGCCGACGGGTCACTTTGAGAGAAAAATAGCGTGTTAACAGAGAGTGCCACCACTAAAAGAACGAGTAAGCTTATGAATAACCCTATGAGTGTTAACTTCTTGTTAGGGGGTGTCGGTGTTTGTGTCACGTTTTTTTTATAAGGTAACGTAGGTTTATTCGTTAACCTAGAAGGGGGTAGAAATGAGAGTGCTTGCTCCAAGTTGATAATAAAATCGGTACTTATCGTCAATTGTTCATTAATGTCTTGAGCATTTTGTTTAGGTACTAAAAAGGAGGTTTTGACCTTCATTTTTAGCCATTGCTGTATTTGTTCAATGGCTAATTTTTGTTTAAGATTAACGCCTTCTACACGATGAATTTCTCTGCTTGTGGTATTAATTTCACCTGTAGCACAAATTACTTGATCGCCAGGCTTAACCTTACCATTACCTAATATTTCTCTGTTTTGTGCTGCATGCGCCAAATAAAAGGCTAGTTGCCAACTATTACCCTGATCAATACGCTGAGCGATGTTTATGCGATAACTACAAGCACCAAAATCTTGTTGAATAATACCCGCGCCGTTTTTTACAAAGTTATGGTAGGCACTACTAATATTTGCCGTGGTCGAGGTGCCATTGATTGAAACAATGGAACTTATATCCGCATCATCGATAGTTGTTATATTTTGTATGGCGACTAACCCTTGAGTTGTCGCAACAAAAATATGCAATTTCATCAGTGTTTTGTTTTTCCTATGCTTTTAGCGTCTTTGCATTAATTATTAACCTCAACTCTGGTTAATGAATGTTAATTTCCACAATAATATATTTATTATCAATGACCTATAATAACCGCCCATATTGTAGGCTTATTCATTCGTCTCAACATTGATAGTTGAGGTGATAACAAGGCGGTGTTACGTATCCAATAACGGGTTATTGGTAGTAATAGCAACGATGATAGCGCCTAAAATAGCTTGTTGAGTAACTTTGCTTATCCAGACTTGAGGTTACATCAAATACAACTGACTATTTCGATCTGTTAACAATTTAAAACTGTTATCTTTATCTTCCATTAATAGCTGACTACGTCCATCAATGATACTTGGAAAATACAAACAATCGACTTGATCGTTATTAGTTATATGAACAGCAAATGTATCGGTTAAATGCTGCTCTGCTGGATGGTTTATGGATAAAATAACATAAACTTGGCTTGGATGATTTTTATCTCGTTTAAATTTTAATGAGAAATATTCGGTTATTCTCTCTGGTAAAGCGTCACCTGAACTTGCAGCAACTTGTAAGCCTGATTGTGAAAATTTTAATTGCTCAATTAACTGCATGTATGTTTTTCGTAAGCTTAGATCAGTATTAATCTTTTTAATTAGCGGTAGTCTACGGGCAACAAAACTCTTTTGACTGTTACCTTTGACTAATTGAAAAATATCATTAAAGACAACCGTGAAATTACTTTCACTGTTGCCGAGTCGAACCCCTTGGGTAAGGGATGAATAAGCGGTATTTGCACAGAATAATTGCTGTGCTAATTGCTGGTGATTTTCTTTAAAGTTATTTCTGGTCATTAACGTCTCCGTAGAGTAAAGCAAATATACCTTTGAATATGGAAACATCAGAGCAATAATTTACTTCACAATCATTGGAAGTTAGCCAAGAGTGAGATAATTTTTCAATACATGACTGAACAATATGCTGACAATGCGTTATACCATCGTAGCCGTCTTGATAGATATCTAATAACTCTTCACCGGGCAAAGATTGAAAGCCCTCTTTATTGTTAGCGTTAAATGCTGCTCTACTTGTTTGTATAATCCTCTTTAGTTCAAGCGATTGCATTAATATTTTTTTGCTTTGCGTGAAAAG
The DNA here is from genome assembly GCA_022969215.1 of Colwellia sp. Lineage (GTDB taxonomy): Bacteria > Pseudomonadota > Gammaproteobacteria > Enterobacterales > Alteromonadaceae > Colwellia. Next base: position 10,521 of record JALJPA010000033.1, read on the forward strand.
CACTTTATTTATATTTTTCGTGTCAGCACCGATATTACTATCGTTATCAGTAGTTAAAGCTGCTTGGGAAAGTGCATTCACTTTTTCTTCAAACCAACATCTTATTTTTTTCGCCTCTGAATGAGGCATTAACGCTAAGCTAAAGCCTAGGTAACGACTATCTTGATGGCTATAAAATATATAACTGATAGCCATTATTACCTGAGTCATTATCTGTTGTAGCGTGACTAACTTTTGTTGGTATTGAAGATAGTTTTGTTGGGGAAGGTCGGCTAATTTTTGCAAGACAATAAGTGGTGACTTTCTTTTTGCTTGTACTAAGGCCGCTTGCCATTGGCCAAAAACGGCTAAACGGGCAAAGGATAATGCTAATATTTTACTATAGGCATGGTGTTGTGTGATCGACTCTATAAAACCCCACTGTGCTTTGGTAAGAAATTTAGGAGTCTCACACAGCCAACGGTAATCTTGAATGTCTGATGACTGACTAAATAAGAGCTCTTGAATAACGTCTGGAGAATATTCACCCGCTTCAGTATTAAAACCAATTGTGCCCGCATTATCTAATGCAAGTGCCTGCTTTGCTTGTTGTATTGCTTGATGAGTATCCATTACGCCGTAAAAGGCTGAAGCATAAAGCTTATATCCTGGTGATGTGTCATCAAGCACGGCATATTGCCAAAAAGATAGGATAGTTTCGTCATTGAGCACGTGAGTGCTTACTGAACTGTCTTCGGCATTTCTTTTATCTAACCATTGGCTGACATAACGGAAACGTCTTTGTTGTTGGGCGGGTATCAGATGTTCAGCAAGAAATTGATATATTTGTTTTTGTAAGTCTGATGACAAGGCTTTTATTGCCTGATCGTTGTGGGTACCTTTAAGACGCTGTTCAATCGTCGTTAACTGTTGAGGGGCAAGCGTAACAACCACTTCTAGCAAAACAGCTAACAGTCCAACCCGTGTAGGCGAAATAAGAAAAGATTGAGATGGAAATGTTAACGCTAGTCCTGATTTATTCAATGCTATATTGATAGTTTCAGCTTGATAGGGTTGTTCAAAGGCTTGTCTAAACCGTGCCGGTGTAATGCTTTCATCGACCCAGAAAAATTCTAATAAGGGGGCATTGGCAATAGATTTTGTTGGATAGTTAACCACAGCCCAAGCTAAATAACTGAGCTCTAAACAGGCTTTGCCATAATTACGACAAACCAGATACTGGGCCAATTTGTTCACATCGGCTAAACGAAATTTTTTATCTGCAAGGCCAGGAGTATCCCTAAGACTCTCAATTAATACATTAAAAGATTCGCTTACGCCATGGCGTGTTATTTTAGAACTGAGATTAGCGGTCATAACAACTAATAATAATTTTATTATGTCCTAAGTTAAACATATTTTATTGTTTAATCAATGTTATTCAATAAGTTAGTTGTTATATACCCGTTACCATTCAAAGTGCAGGATTTCAGTGGGAATTAAAATGATTTTAGGCAAGGTAAATGATTTAAGCATAGTCATTCTATGGTTTGATTATTTAACGCGGTATAAAGTCATTGTAAACCCATCGAAGAAGCGCTTGAACAACATCACTTCATCGTTGCTGTGACTTATAATGACGCTACATGGATGTAGTCTATTAGAGAATGCAGGAGCACATTCTCCTGAATAACCATTATTTCATCACAGCGCCTTGAATTGAAATTGCTCAAGCACTCTGAAACCTGCATCTTGATTGGTAACGGGTATAGATCTTTAATAATAAATTATACGGCCTTAAATTGATAACTCTGAATATTATTGATTTAAAGTTGAGCATTTATTTTCTATTAATAGCCAATTTTTGGTTAACAACTGCCCATTTAACCTGATGTTATTTAACATCAATGCATGATTCGCATAATTATAATGCGCACGTAAATTTTTTAAGGGTTTACCATTGAGTTGCTTATTAATTAATTTTGCCAATTGCCAATCAACCGCTTTAGGAAATAAACGTACCGGGGTTCCTGATAAATGGGATTGCTGTAACCAGAGACGTTCTTGGCTAGCTAACTGTCCTTGAGCGATACGAAGCCATTCACTCGGTTGCTGTTCGTCACTACTATGCTGATAAAATGTTTTTACCAGCGTTACCTTTTGGTTATTTAACACGCCAAACTTCATTCCTATACACTGATAGAGAAAGGTAAAAAGGCTCTGTCTTGCCGATATTTTGTTTGGCCAGGCGAGTTCAATATTAATAGCGCTATCGGCAATAAGCTGCTGATAAATAGCCGATGTACTTTCCTTGGCTGTGATTTTAACAACGAGCTTAGTTACTGCGTTGATAGGTTGTTTATCAGAGCGTTTACTAGGCTGTATATTAGCCCTGTTTTGCTGCTCTTTTGGCGGTAGTTGCTTAGATTTTATTGCGCTTGAGTTAGAGTTACTCGCGATATTTTTTACTAATTCGATTGCGGGTTTTGGCAACTCGGGTAAATTAATAGTGGTAAATACCAGAGGTTTTTTTTGAGCATTTTTTTCTAACGTTTTTGATGGCGGATGTACCATTATGTTGTTTGCTTTTTTTTCTAATAATACTTGTTGCCAAAGGTTGATATTCCAAATATTTATCAGCCATAAAACTATTACTGTCGTTATGCTTAAGACGATAAACTTATGAAATAAAGACGACTTAACGGCTAACATTTGGGGCACCTAGTTGGTTAGCGTGAGTAATGACGTTTTATTCATACGATCTACTAAATCTTGTAAATATGCTTGGCGTTTAATTGTTCGTTGTTTATCTGTCTCTTCAATTACATTGTCAATATTGTCAGTGAGAGGTTGTTTAGGATGAGTTGTTAATGCCTCCGCTGCAGCATATTGATTTTTTGCCGGCGTTTTTTCTACAGGAAACTGTTGTAGTACTTGTTCATTTCTTTGAATCTCAGCTAAATAAAACTTTTTTTCTTGCGCAATAAATTGAGTTTTCAGCGTAGTTAACTGGTCTTCTAATTTCTTAATACGAATGTCTTTTTTTGATGAGAGTTCTATTTTGAACTGCTCAAGCTTCTTATCTACATCGCTCAACACTGTCTCTGCCGCTTTTTCAATTTGATTTTGTGGTAAAAACAACGTTAATTTATTCAATGCATCTTTTGGTAAAATCAGATAAGCACTGGCGATAAGTACGATAATGGCAAATAAAACTTTCATGCGTTTATTCCTTTATTCAATTAAAGAGCTACTAATTATATTTATCAATTAAGGTTTTATAATATCAGTCTCATTTTTTCCGATTATTTTTTGATACTTAATACTAATTAAAGCGCGAAGTATGGTTGCAGTAGGTAAGCCTATAACCGTAGTCATAAATGCCATAGAAAACTGTTTTGTCAGTCCGGAAATTATCGCTTGTACGTTCTCAGGGCTCAATGGTTGTTCAGACAAAGTACCTATGCCTAAACTGATGCCGAGTAAGGTAAAGGTTAAGGCAAGTGTTGCGATGGAATTCCCTGCTTGCAGCCCAACTTCCTGCCAATAATTAGCATGCCCTGGCTGCTTTAATTGCACAATCGCATAAATCCCTAACGCTACCAGTAAGGTATAAATAACGATGAATGCGGAGCTAAAAAAACGATCTAGCCAAACAAACAGGTCACTTAATGGCAATTCAGTGACATAACTTACTGCTGCCAATGAGATAATACTCATGCCAATAACAGGTATGATTATCGGTAATTTATTACCAATATTTTTTACGTTATCAGTAATGTTAGTATTACTTTTGATATCAGGAGAAAACAGCATTAGCGTACTCCTGAGCTACTTTTTGTAATACTTTCATCGGTTATTTTTAATGAATGTAACCACTGTGCTATCGGAGATTTTTTACTTTCACTTCCAGCATGAATTAAAAAGGTTAATTCATAATGTTGAAATGCATTTTTCGCCATAATGCTATTGCTTGCTGCAATGCGATCATCACGCAATACCATGCGTTCCAAATCAACTAGGCGTTTAATAAGGCGCTTAGTTTGTTGTTCACGTTGATAAGCATTTAATTGTTTTGTCGTTAAATTATTAAGTAATACTGCGCGTTGGCGTTCTAAGTTTTCTAAGGTAAATAAACTATTAGGCTTTGCACTAACGTGACTTGTCATGCCGATTACCAAGGTGATGCCGACTAAGACTTTGATTAAATTTTTCATGTTTTACTCCTGATAAAATAAAGTGGTAACGGTTGAAGGTTTACTTGTCTCACTCATCATTTCAGCATTTTCTTCATCACCATAGGCCACTTCGTATTCAAGTGTTTGAGCGTCTAAAGCAACCAGTCTCGCCATATAACTCAGCATCAGGGCTTCTTGATCTAAAAGTGATTGCTCGGTCGATACATCCATTAATAACTGGCGTAAGTATTCTTCTGACGTTATGTCAACGCCATTCATTTTTGGAGACTGGTTTGCTTGATGACGATTTATTGCCATTTTCAGGTTTTGAATTTGATTGAGGTTTTTACTGTATTCGTTGGTATAGGCCGATGGTTCTTCCACGCCAATGTGCATTAAGGATTGATCGACTTGTTCGATGACTTTTTCCATGCGTTGACGCGCTGCAATTTGTGCTTGCTGAATTTTATAGGAATCATTATTACTCATTTTTCCTGATTGTAATCTCAGTTTATCAAGTACGTTTTTGTATAATTTTTGTTTCTTCTCAAGTGCACTTTGATGAAGGTAATGGCTTTCTTGTAATGAATCTAAGTACTCTGATTTATACTGTAATAATTCAAAACGTTGATTTTGAGCTATTTCTCCTTCAAGTTCGGGCATTACTTCAATGATTGATTTAATAACGGCTACTTTTTCCTGCATTTCAATATCAAGCTCTGTCATACGGGTTGCCATTGCCGATGCTTTAAAGTCTTTTTGAATGCGCTTTTCAATAATATTAGCGGGTAACTTAACCAGTTTGTCACTCGCTACTGGCTGCCATTGTGATGACGCTGAGCCAAATTTATTCTCATTAGCCAAGGCTATTTGGCTGGCGCTCAAAGTCAACAATACGACTAATGCTAGCGACTCAAAATTTGACCTTTTCGTTGTATACATTTGATTTGTAGTAATTAAATTCATGATAGCCTCCTTAATGGTTTAACCAATAATGTTTACGTTCAATTTCATCTCGCAGTACTCGACTAATGTTCAAGGTGCTAAGTTGTGAAGAGTGCAATGGCTCTTCAGTCAGCAATGCTGTAGCAGTGTCTAAAAATGAGGTGTAATCTTCAAAGTAGAGATCTTGATTTGGGTAAGTACGTTTGAATCGGTCAACTTCTCTACTTGCGGTAAGAACATCACCGGACTTAATAAAATTGAGTGTCGTTATAGCCATCATTTTCATAATGACATCGTCTTGCTCTTTGCTATGGTTATATGAGCTATTTTTAAGTGCGTTACTAACGCAGCTGCTCATTGCTTTAGCCGCCGTTAAATATTGCGCACTAGATGCCGTTGACTCTGCGTGATTTGCAATGCTTTGGGCATGGATTTGGCAATCAATATCAGCCTGTCGAGTATACCTTTCAGTATTTTTATCGAGATCTTCACTCTTTGTTTTAGCTGGTAGTGTTGAACATGCCGATAGTGTGATAGCTAGCAACAAACATATGGTTAGTTTATTTGTTGCTATTTTGGTTGTGATATCTTTTAAAAATTTTTGCTTTGTGCTCATAACCCGCTCCCTTTAAAAAAGGTCATTATTTAATTAATGAGGGTTATGAAAAGTTGTGAGGAGTTTTTTGTAGATAAGATAAAATAAAGGTGAATATTGTTTAAAATCGTAATTATACCCGCTCCACTTGAAGATGCTCGTTTCAGGAAAACTGAGCGAATCATAATCAAGGCACATTTTTTGTTAATGGTTATTCAGGAGAATGTGCTCCTGCATTCTCTAAGAAGCTACATCCATGTAGCGTCCTTAAAAACAAATGTAACGACGAATATGGTTTGCTCAGGTTTCCCCAAAGGGCTGGTTTATAAACGCTTTAAGCTGCGTTATTGATTTCGACAATAGAATAACTATTCTCTTCAATCAATGCCTTGCCTAAAGGCGTTTATAATTCCAGCTGAATCCTGCATCTTCAAGTGGAACGGGTATATTTATTCTTTTGTGTTGATAACAAGTCTAAAACCGTGAGCATTTGACCTCGTTGATCGGTTATAACGACTTCTAAAAGAAGCACGTAAGAAACTTGCTTGGTTTAGCCATGAACCACCGCGAATAACACCAACATCACAATTGCCACTAACCCAAGCACTGCCATCGTTAGGAGCTGTATGGTAATTATTATGCCAACAGTCTTGGGTCCATTCCCAAACATTGCCATACATGTCATATAAACCAAAATCATTGGGGGTAAAACTTTTGGTCAAAGCCGTTTTTCGCTCATTGCCACATCGTCCACTAAACTGACTAAAGCGTGCTTTTAGGCAATCAATGTCATTGCCCCAGGTATATTTTGTATTGTTACCGGCTTTGGCTGCGTATTCCCATTGTGCCTCTGAAGGTAAAGCAAAGACTTCTCCTGTCGTTTTGTTTAACCACGGAATAAACTGTTCAATAATATCAAGATAACTAATGCCAATAACTGGACGATTACCACGAGTCCATCCTTCATCATTAGGTTGTCTTGTACAATCACCACTGATTACACAGGCATCCCAAAGGGTAAATGTTACCTCTGTTGCCATTACTCTAAAAGACTTGATAAATACGGTGTGAAGCGGGTTTTCTTTCTTTTTACATGCTATGTCTTGATTACAACCCATGCTAAATTGCCCCGATGGCAGAGTGATTAAGTTATTTTGTAGCGCATTAATTGCCTGGTCAATAACTTCTTTTCGCTGTCTTTCTTGTCTTTGCCGTTTTTGTTTGTCGATGTTTTTTGCTTCTAGGTTAAGCCGTTTAATGGCATTAATTGCCTGGGTAAGATGCAAACCTTGTGGAAAAACTGTTTGATATTTTTGGTAAGCCGTTATTGCATGCTCACTTTTAACTTTATTCCATAATAGCGATTCTTTTTTCTGGTAAATTTCGGCTAATTTCTGCAGTAACAATTCATCTACATCGCCCGTTATTATTAAATTCTCATTTTTTTCGAAGGCTGCTATCGCACGTTTAGTTCGAACATCAAGCTTACCGTTCGATTCTAGTTGAAAACCATATTTGATCAGTTGACGCTGTGCACTAGCTATTTGCTGTTGACGTAAACTCACTTTACTTGCGGCTAAAATTTCTTCTTTTAATAATAAATCGGCTAACGCTTTTTTTGCCTTGTCTAGATAGTTACCCTCGGGGCTATTTTGTAAATAAGCATTATAGTCTTTGGTGGTATTATTATTTTTAGCCTGTAGCCATGATTTTTGGTCAATATTTATCGCATTTTGATGATTTTTATATTGCCCATATATTATGATTAATAACGCAAAAGCGATTAGCACTAACCCGATAAAGGAGACTTTTTTAGGCTGTTTATCTTTAAATAGTGCACTTTTAACGAGTATAACTTTAGCGAAGAGGTTTTTTATCCATATCCCCTTTATTAGATTACCTGGGGAAATATTTGTTTTTTTCATGTTGCTTGTAAGAAGGCATTCTTGCTGTTTTGTCTTGAGTAGTGTTTTTAACTGTTCAGTTGTTTTATTGGTCGTGCTTAGTCCTACTTCCAATAAAATATTCATCTCTGTGTTAGATGAAGTTTTTCTACCCGCGCTAAAATGGTTATTAACCGTATTTATCCATAATATAAGCGATTGCAACTCACTAGAATTGATGCTTTGTTGTTGAATAATATGTTCAATAAATGTTTTTAGCCCTGATTCGTCTAAATGGTGAATATCACCTAATACTTGTAATAAGGGTAGGTCGGTTGCTTTTATCTCACCTTGCTCAATCAATAACGCGACTATTTTATTTTCTAAGGGAATTAACGCTGGTTTTATCTGGCTACTCGTTTGTGAAACCCAAACGGTGGTATCTTCATCATCATCTTCATCAGTAAAGGGCATACTATTTTCTTGAATAGTTATGGCATGATTGAGGGCGATGAGAAATTCAGTGCCGTTTTCGGGACGTTGAGTAACATCTTGAGATATAGCGAGAATTATTAGATCATTTAATGGTTGACCTATGTCAGGAGCATAGTTGATAGGATCTTGAAAACGTCCTACGGGCAGCTGCCCGGTGAGCATGCGATAAGCTAACACCCCCAAACTGTAAATATCACTGGCCGATTTAACATGCTTAGCACTTTCTTGTTGCTCAGGGCTCATGTAATTTTTGCTGCCCATACCAAAGCCAGTTTGGCTGTGCTCACTAAGGGGAAGTTTTACTATACCAAAATCACTTAATTGCACCTGATTTTGTTCATTAATTAAGATATTAGCGGGTTTAATATCGCGATGAATAAGCCCATGTTTATGGACAAAACACAGTGCTTGGGTAAGTTGTTTTAAGTAATTAATAGCTTGTGTAGTGGCTATTCGTTTAGGGTGCTGTTCTTGAGGCAGTTCTGCCAAGGCACCTTGACTAAAGGCATCTTTTCCAATTTCATCAACTAAAGTATGTGGAATAAAAGGCATAACATAATAAGGTGTGCCGTCTTCAAGCTCGTCAAACTCATACATTTGCACGATATATGGATTTGTTGCAAGTTTTCGAAGGGTGCGAGCTTCTTCAATAAAGCGCTGTTTTAACACACTTTCAGGATCATTAGCGGTAGATGTTACCTGGCTGAGCAAAGTGACATCTTTAACTTTAAAAACCTTAATGGCTACTTGTACATGTAATTTAGGATCTTCAGCCAAATAAACAAAGCCAAAGCTGCCTGAGCCAAGCTTTTTTAGTATTTTGTATTTACCAATAGACTGCATTTATATTTAATTACTCTTTAGCTGCTGATAAGCATGCTTATGCATTATCAATAATTTGACTAATCAGCTGATAACACACCATTATCTTTAGTCGGTAATTTGAGCATTTATCTTACCTCTAAGTGTGATTTTTTTCACGGTAAATGTGTTGCCGGTAAAATTAATGGTTGCTTTTAAGTCTAACTCAGCCAACATTTTTTTTATGTTACGCAGTAACTTTGCCGTGCCAATTGATGATTTATACCATATTTCGGTACGGGTATAACGAATCTCTGTTGGGCGATAAGAATCGTATCCTGAAAATACCACTAAGTACTCTTCCAATTCGGCAAACGTTTCAGCGCTAAAACCATCAAAAATTAAATTATAGCCTGTATTCATTTGATTAGTACCGGGGCGGTCTAAACCTAAATGACTGTTGCCCCCATCAGTCATCCAAGCGAGTTTCGCTGCTAAGACAGCGCCTAAGTCTGAAGCCATAAGTCGTGAGTTATCATTAGAGTTTGCTAAAATACAATCGAGGTTACAGCTGCTTGGTACATTCCAAGGCTTATTATTGTCAATCTCAAAATTCCCTAAACGTCTACCTGTTTGAACATTGAGTAATCGACCTTCAATTCTAGAGCTTACTTTTGTGCTATATCCTTGAGCTTGTGTATTGACATAAATAGAAAATATTACAGCAATATCGATAGGCGGGCGTGTAATTGAACGGGCAATATTAATAATTTCAGCATCGGTTCGATTTATCCTATTTTGACCAAAAGCATCTAAAGTAATCGCGGTTTCATCAAAAACATCAAAATTATTATCATGCATTTGGTTTGCTAACGCGCCAATTACTCGATTAAATATCGGACTATTACGCGGCACACTGCCTTTATTAGCATCATTACCAATAACGAGGATGTTAGCATTGTTGGCTGCTTGAACGGCAGTAGGTGAGATAAAAAACGACGCTATAAGCAGTGAAATTAATAAACGGGACATGCTATTTTCTCCATGAGTATATTTTTACATTTTTGTAATCAGGGCTATAAAAGGCTTTGGGAATTTTTTGTCGCTTTAGCATTGAGAAGGTAAATAAGTTAAGGCTCGTTAATTAAACATCTTTTCCCAGCTAAGAACCTTCAGGCGTTTTTCTGATAAGGGAATATCCGGTTTCGAAAAGGTTTGTACCTTAGTTCTAGCCGAGCTGTTAGCTAAGGTATCAGTTTGGAGATTACTTGAGGTATTACGCATTATGTTATGCAGACGCAAAGTACGAAGTTGTTCGACTTTTTCATACAGTGGTTGATCATATGATGTAGCAGCAAAGCTACTCTGAGGTATACTATTTTTCGCCTTGATTTGCTTGTAGGTTACAGTACTAAATACACTTTCTTGTTGTTTTGGCCCCTTTAATGATATCCCCGCCATTAAATTACTTTTTAAATAACCTTGGGAGTTGCCGTTAAAATCACTTTCGAAGTTACTTTTTAAAGTTGTTTTAACGGGAATGCCTGATAATTGATAAGCTTTATATTTAAAATTCTCTCGAGCAGACAAAACTTTATTAACATATTTCTGCGTTGCGGGAATAACCGTTAATCCACCAAATTGGTCTTGCACCGCTGAGCCACCGTTATAATGAGACAAAGCGATATCTGTTCTTTGGTCATATCGCACTAATAATTGCTTGATAAAGCTAATACCTAATTCGATATTTGTCTTGGCATCAAATAATCGTTCGGGAGAAATACCGAACACACCTTTTGCGGTTGCAGGCATTATTTGCATTATGCCTTTGGCTCCCGCATGACTTAATGCTGTTGGATTAAAATCAGACTCAACTTTTGCAATAGCTAATGCCAGGGCCGGATCAATACTTTGACGGTTAGCCTCATCCACTAAAAATTTCTGTATGTCATAGTTTTTAGTGGAGCTATTAGCCATGACCATGGGTGAATGAGCCAGCATCATAATAATTAATGTTGATATAAAAAATAGATTTATTGGTTTCATAAGTTAATCCGAAGTTGTTATTTGTTGTAGTCGGCTAAGCCACGCTTTATTAGACGCAGTTATTGATAGTTTGGGATGATTTACCTGTTCTCTTAAGGTAAAGACTTCTGCAAACGTTAAACTTGGGTTTACGGCAATAATTAGCTTGTCTTCTTTTGAAAAACTATCGATAGAACGTAATGCCAGTGACTGATCATAAAATTTGTCATCAAAGTAAAAAACAAGCTGCAAGTTGTGCTCACGATCACTTTTATTTGTACTCTTTAATTGAATATCGATAGCTGAAGTTATTTTGATATTATCGGGTAAATTATCGACAGGAATAACTGTTTTTGTAGGAAGACTCATTGAAAGCAAGGAAACAATAAGCAAGGTAAAAAATGCCATTGAAAGGCCTAAAGCGACTTCTGTCATAGCACTTGAGGTTGTATCTTGCATGGTTATTCCTAGTAATAATGGTTAATTATTACTATGAAATATTTTGAGGGTTTTTTTAAGAAATTGAGATTAATAATTAAGTAAGTTGATAACTATTGTTAATTTGTAGTATGAACTGCTCACTTAAGACGAACAGCTTAAAGTCAAAAATAACAGTTTAAAAGCCACTGTTCTTAGTGCTAATGTAACGCCATAGAGATAATTTATTTTGGGCTATTAATGACAATTCGCACAATGATTTTTTCAGGCTTAATGTGTCTAGTATTCCTCCCCTTGATTAGTCATGCACAAGTAGATTATATCAGCCTCCATGAAATAGAAACGCCAGAACGTCAGCCTTTATCAGTAAAACTTAATATTGTCGAAACACATGAACAGGGGCAACTGTACTTCACCTTATTGAATCGAAACGCCGAAACAAAGTTAGATTATCAACGTATTAATAATTATATGTTAAGGCTGAAAAGCCCTCATTACATTATCGGTAAAGCTTCAGTGTTAGTGTATGAGTTTAAAAAAAATGCTTGGCGACGAACCTATTCTGTTGATATTTCCAATTCACTTATCGTCAGCCCAATAGACAAAAAAATATTGGCAAAAGCGGCTAAAATAAAAACACAGTGTCGATTAATTCACGAACCTAAAGAAACACTATGGAGTATCGCAAGCCGATATAAAGAGAAATGGAATGTTGATGTTTTTAGCGCCATGTTAGCGATTTATAAAAGTAATCTAAACAAATTTACCAAACAGCATATTGGGCAGCTGCTCAAGAATGCAGAACTGGCTTGCCCGAGCAGGAAAATAATCACCATGATGGGGACGAAAGCAGCAATGAAAGCAGAGTTTAAACGATTAAATAATACCTCATCACAATAAAGTCGCTGTTTGCTTGGAAAGCTGATCTTTATATTTTGGCAGGCTACATGTCTTCAACGTGCGCCGTCTTGGCTATTTAATTTATGAAGTGGAAATTTATTGCGTGTGTTTTTAGAAGAGGTATTCAGAAAATGGTCGTTGATGTTATTTTGGTGTTTTATGTTCGGGGCAATCCAGTCGCAGCGCAATAGTAGGTAAGTCAACATTCATCAAGTGACAGTGAAAGCCATCTTGTTTGTTTTCATAATAATGACATGAATAACACATACGACTACTGATCAAGCCCGCTTTACTGAATAAAGCTAACATTTTCAGATTCGCGGCAGACAAAACTTCTAATTCATTTTTATCCATTGATTTTAGCTGGCTCGCCATTATTAAGCCGAAATGACTCAATTCATTCACCATCACTTTCGCTGTTGCTGCAATGTTCAGGTGAAATGCCCTAGCATCATTGGGATTGTATACTTTATCTAGATAGCCTTTATTTACCAGAGTCTTGAGGGAGTCACTTGCCGTTGCTTTGGTGACTGAAAACTCATCCGCCAGCAGCGTCACCGAACATAACTTCGCCGGATGTTCGGCGATAAAAATAAGTAACTGGGCTTGCAGTGGTGTTAACTTATATTTTTTTGCGGTGTCCTGCAGACTACTTTTAAATACAGTCGCCAAACGTTCAATACCAGCGACAACTTTGGCCTCAATATTATCAATTTGTTCCAGCGGGGAAAATACGTTTTTCATTGTCTTTCTCTATTTAAAAGTGAGCAGAGATTGTTAGTAGTGTTAGCACTACTAACAATCATACCTTGTGTGGCTAAAATTCGATATAGCTAAACCGAGCATCTTCAGTTAACACTGTCATTGACTTCAACTCAGTGAGTAATATTTTACTTTGTGTTAATTGTTCGGTATCACTTAAGGCTTTCAGCAAAAGAAATTCTTGTCGACCTTTTGCTATTATTGTTGCTTTCGTGGTTACAGGTATTGCCGTTATAGTTTGACCAGACTTAAGCTCAAACTTCACCTGATATGCAAATAGGCAGGCAATTTCTACATAGTCATGTAAGTCACAGGCGATGATATTATTCATAATTATATCCGTTAAATAAGTAACTAACTTTTTGGGCAACCCTGTATAGGAATAATATAATAGCCATTTGCTGCTATTTGTTGCTGAACCACAGGATTAGCCATTTCACTATGACAAAAATCGCAAGCCTGTTGTTTAATGTCGGCATCGTTAACGCCGATAGAAACAAGATAACGCTGAGCAAACTCGATTGCTTGTGTTTTAGTTTCATCTGAAACCAAAACATCAAAGTGATAATATTTGCCATTAACTGTGGTTACGTGGGTATCGAATATATGTGCTTTCATGGTTAATCTTCCGGTCTTGTTGTGACATCTCATGGCTAAAATGAGGATGAAAAGATCATATCCAAACATGCCCCATCTGTTTTTTTATAGCCCGTTACTTGGCTATACTCTAGGTGGAGGGCTATTTGTCCCTGACTTAGTGTGCTGCCAGAACAGCTAGTGCGGCTTCATAGTTAGGTTCATCGGTCACTTCGCTAACTAATTCAGCATAAATAATTTGATGTGCTTCATCTAAAATTAATACCGCTCTGGCATAAAGTCCCGCTAAAGGCCCATTTTTCATCTTCACACCATAATTTTCTGCTAACGATAGCTGCTGATAGTCTGAAGCGGTAATGGCATTTTCGATACCTTCTGCAGCACAAAACCGTCTATAGGCAAACGGTAAATCAAGCGAGGAAAATAATAACGTGGCGTCTGTGATCCCGGACAATTGTTGATTGAAAGTTTTGAGTTGAATGGCACAAACGGGGGTATCAACACTGGGGAAAATGTTTAATACCACTCGCTTTCCGGTTAAATCCTCCCTAGTGATCGACCTTAAGTTTTTATCTATCAAGCTAAAGTCTGGCGCTTTATCCCCCACTTTGGGGAATGTACCAACAAGCTCGATTGGGGTGTTTTTAAAGGTTAAGTGACTCATGATGTATTTGTTCCTATTGTTAATATTGATGCGTAGGCTGGGCGACATCGCCGCTATCATAAATAGCTACAGTGTTATCGTTACCATTCGGGTTAAGCTGTTACGTTTGTTATCTAGCGTATTGATTTTTATTTTTTTTACTGAGTAGTACCTTCTAGAAATCAGTTAATAGTTTTTCTGTAACGATATAAGGCAGTGATAAATCACCCGACAATACATCCAAAATATTATTCACTCTTAGTACCGGTCCCTCACCTGAGGCATCGACATTCATCTGTGCGGTAACTGCATCAAAATTGAATTGTGTTACATTATTTATACGTTGTGCTGGCACAATAACTTTCAGCTTATTGCCCTGCACAAAGGCGTGGAAATTAGGCGAGTCAAGGTACATCGCCATAGGTGCTGTGGGTGGCAAATTGCTAGGGTCTGTGGCTGTTGGTACGGATAAGCCAGCACCTGAATCATCATCGGCAACTAAAGCGACCCAATGGGTATGATAAACAAGACCATCATCGGCGTAGTTATTGTTGTCATTTTCATCCCAAAGTGGCGTATCGTCAAAGTCAGGATGTGTCGTAACCGCCAAGGCTAGTGTCGCGTTTTCAATATTTTTAAAACCAACATTTTCAACGGGTATGCTGGTTGGAAAAACGTAGCCAAATACCGGAGCACCGTCTACTTGTCCAATAGGGCTTGGTGCACTGACCGCTGGCTGACCTAAGGTATCCATAGTAAAAATAAGGCTATCAATTTCACTGATGTAATCGACACTGGTATCAATAATGTCAAAACTGTCGGCGGCAGTTTGATAAGAAATTTTCGGCAAAGCATTTGCTGGTGCCAAGTCGGCATCTTCAACATAAAAAGGACCCGCGAGCTGCGTGTAAACCTGTTCAAGTTTTAACAAGGGTGCGTTACCACTCGCATCGACTTCAAGATAACCGGTTAACGTTGAGGTATTAAAGCTGGTTTTACGTTTAATGCGCTCAAGCGGGACAATGACATGTAATTCATGACCTTGTTCAATAACGGAGAAACCCGGAGAGTCTAAATACATTGCCATGGGCGATGTCGGAGTTAATACTGTCTTATCCGTTGCTTGCACAACTGCTAAGCCGCCAGCGGCTAATTCATTACTTTCTAAAATAACCCAATGTGAATGATAAATAATGCCATCATCGTCATAACTGGCATTATTATCTTCATTCCACAGCGGCGTATCATCAAAATCGGGGTGACTGGTTACGGCTAATGCAACGGTACCTTCAACATGGTTATACCCAACATCACTTGGTAGTAAGTCGGTAACAAAAACGTAAGCCAACACTGGCGCACCATCCACTTGCCCTACAGGAACTGGCGCTACAGAAGCAACATCACCAGTCACTTCTATGGTAAATAATAGGGAGTCTAACGCTGATAAGTACTTCACCGAAGAGTTATTCAATTCAAAAGCATCTGAAATATATGAGTCTCCCGGTGAGGTTTCTATGTCTGATGTTTGCATCGTTGGTGTTGCTATATCGATGTCATTATTAGTATCGGTAGCACAGCCAAACATAACGGAGCAGGATAAAGCGATGGCACTTAGTTTAAGATAAGTTTTTAGTGCTGGGTTTAGTTTTTTAATTAAAGTCATCATAGTCTCGTGGTAAAATTGCTTTATATGGTTAGGAGTCCTAACTATATGTTTTATCAGTTTTCTGGTCAATAGTTTTTTATAAAAAATTTATGGCATTAGGAAAATAACAAATAAAAAAATGCTGCTTATACAACCAATTTAGCAATCAGCCTTGTGTTTCAAATAGGTTTTTTTATTTTATCAAGGTGTACATATGGCATGGGTAACTCGTAAGTGATTGATAAGAATTCTAATTGAATTTTCCGCGTCGTAAAGAATAAACAAATAAATGACGTGCGTTAATCAAACATGACAGGAAACTATTCAAAGAAATGAGGTTATTAAACAATAATCTTTAGGTTCTTGTTTAATATTTACAGTGATGAATGGCTCTGATTAGCCTATGTTTCCGTAAGTACATTTAAGACTATGAATCCGCTATGCGAAAATCACAAACATCACGTTTATCGGTAATAACAATTTGAACCAAAACCAGATTTTCTAGTTTTGCATCAAAATCAATCCATATCGGTATATATTCGACGTGTTACTGAGACGGACTCATATTCATTCATTAGAAAATAGATGGAAAAACATTTGAGCTTAACTTTCGATTTGTACTGTGAACTTTAAATAGAACTTTGTTAATGACCGCTTTAGGCTCGAAGTTGTCATTATAGGCGTTAAGCTTAACGTCAGCTTTCAACGATCAGTTGTCGTTAAGTTAAATCACTACGCCATGTCTTCTGTGCGCACTTTCCTGACGCTTTTTATTTAGCTCTACATTTTATTTTCAGTAAAAAAAACAGAGGAAGCAGACAGTAAACTCCCTAAATAGGCAAAGCTAATCAGCTCCGGTCGATGTTGTGGATATGAGCTAGAAGTTGGATATAGGTGTAGTGAAGTAGACGTAATTAGCCCTAAATATTCACAGAATATGCACAGTGGCTGTTATCAGAAAGTTCTGATTATAGTGTGAGATTGCCCAGAGGCTTTGATTTTAAAGGGGAGAAATGGGGTGGCTAAAGGGACTTGAACCCTCGACAACCGGAATCACAATCCGGGGCTCTACCAACTGAGCTATAGCCACCACTGAGGTGTACTGATACACATTTAATGCTAGGAGTAATAAATGTGTGTGCTGCTCTTTAACAGCGCGGCGATTGTAGTGCATTTAGGAGTAGCATGACAAGTAAAACTTTTGCTTTTAATGGTATTTATACAGAATAGTTTTAGTTTTACTGTTTTTGTCTGATTAATCTACAGTAAAAATGCTGCTAGCATTTGGCTTGCTCGTTATCAGCCACTGCTCTAACAACGAGAGCAATGGCTAAATAGGGTGTGACCCTTACTATTAGTCCTTAGGGTTGACTCAAAAAGGTCCACAAACCAAGGCACGTTTAACCCCTGGAGTTAATTTGTCTAAGCCATTAATGAGCTTTTCATTGTTAATTAATACTTCAACAATCTGTCCTGAATAGCGAATGGCCGTTTCACGCATCATGCCCATCATAGGCCAACCCCATAAAGATGATACAGTTACGCCATCTTGAACGAAATAAGGATTAGTTAAAAAACTACAACTCAGCACAGCTTCAACTGGGCTTCTATTGGTTGGACTGCCGCCAACTAAATCAATAACCACTGAATTTTCAGGGATTAACTCTTTGATATGCTTATTACTGATCAAGAAGTTTTTACCCCTTAATTCAACCGATTGCTCAGCGCCATTGACGATAATGTCAGCATTTTTCAGCCAATAATCAATGCGACTTTTAGCCGTTTGGCTTCGGCCTAATACATGGATGTTTTTAATGCCTTGTTGATGCAACTCATCCAATGCCCCCTGAGCAACATTGCCATAACCAAGAATAACCGCCTTTATATCGGCTTTATTCATCGACGGTTTGTTGTCAGCCAATAAACCCATGCCATATCTTGCCCCGGCTTGTCCGGTTTCATGTAAACATTGAATACGACGCAGGCCAAATTCTGCTGGTGGATGACTTTCTTGATAATCAGCGATGGCCTGTTGCCCGTATTTTATTTCAAAGTCATTAATGTCAAAAATATGGGTTTTTAAAGCTCTTAACTTTTGTAGTATGCCTTGAGGGTCGTTAAAGCTGTTACTGTCGTAAAAATATAACGCATTAGCGCCAGTGGCATCGAGCTGTTCAAATGAAAGTGACGGTTGAATAATTTGCAAAGAGCGAGGATTGCGGTTGCCACAACGGTTTATAGCCCCTCGCAAACGTTCACTCCAGCCAATCACTCTTACTCGTAAACCGCCAATGCTATTGTCTTTAAAAAAGGGCATTAAGGCGGCGTTCATGGCAACACGGCCAAGAATGCGCTCATTTGAATCTTGTTTAGGCGTTTGACAAATTTCTTCCATGGCAATGACATTAATACGGCGGTCTTGTAGCATTTTTGCTCGGTCTGGGTAGGAATTAAAATGCGCCATACAGAAGAGTGTACAGCCTTCACTCATTTGCTCTATGGAAGCAAGTGCCGGACCTTTAAATTTAATAATCAGTGCTTTATCTTTATATATTTGCTCAGCCGTTTGCATAATGGCATTATTTTTTAGGTATTCTTCATCACTAAATCCAACACCTTCTCCTGCGCCCATTTCAACATAGACCTTAATACCCGCAGCCACCAGTTGACCGACATCACTAGGCACTAAAGCAACACGTTTTTCTAAACCGCCAGGGTTTTCAGGTGATTCTATTTCTTTAACAAGGGCGACTGAGGAATAACGAGAAAATGTCTGTGGCATAGAGGTACTCTTTAGGAAAGTGGTAAATAGGATTCCAGCATAACACGAATGCTTGCTGTCCTTTTTATACGGGATAGGGTGAGCTAGCAAGCATTAAAGTTGCCGCTGGTGCTGGGCGAAAGCAAAGTAATGCGACAACAAAGCTATTTTATAAAGTTATTAACAGCAAAATTGGAAAGATGCTTAATTTACTTGCGCTGAATCTGCGAATTAACGAGTGACTTAATCGTCTAATTTATAGAAGTGAGCGATATTACGTCGTTTAAGAGAGCGTAACGCCTTAACTTTTAAATTGTTTTTATTTTTTCGGACCATCATTTTTTTCTTTTTTAACTTCATCTTCAAGCCTCCTAATATTTTATCTATACATTCAATATGGGGATAAAGCTGCCTTTAATCAAGCGAAGTAACTAAAAGACACTGACCAACTACTATAAATAATAGGCCAGTTGGTCAGCTTGTTCAACTAGCTAATAATTATGAACTTTACTTTACTGCTAATGGGTAATATTAGAAGTTACTCCAACCAATTAGTTAGTCAAATTATCTTGCATTAAGCTAGTTGCCTATCACTGTCTTGTTTGTCTAGCGTCTTATTGGTAAACGCGGCTATTATCCGCTCAACAATTAGGTAATTTACTGGCACCAATATTAAGGTAATAAAGGTGGCAAATAAAATACCAAAACCTAATGATACCGCCATTGGAATCAAGAACTGGGCTTGAGTCGATTGTTCAAACAACAAGGGCATTAAGCCAATAAAGGTGGTTAAACTGGTTAACATTACCGGTCTAAAGCGCGCAGCCCCTGCAGTTAACACTGCTTCCATTAACTCACCGCCTTCACTGCGTTTTTTATTGATAAAATCAACCAGTACCAGTGAGTCATTTACCACCACGCCAATTAACGCCAACATGCCTAATAAGCTCATGATGGTTAATTCCATGCCCATGATCCAGTGACCAATTACCGCGCCTATCATGCCAAAAGGAATAATGCTCATGACAATGATGGGCTGTAAATAAGATTTAAAAGGAATGGCCAATAGCGCATAAATAATAAAAAAGACAAATAACAATGACCAACCGAGCGAGCCAAACGATTCTCTTTGTTCTTTGGCTTCACCTTCTAGTGAGTGACTAACCCCTGGATATTGCACCATCAACTCATCTAAATAGTCTTTTAAGTCGGCTTGCAACACTGTCATATTAGTATTCGATTTTTCCAAATCGGCACTGACATTGGCGGTGCGGTAGCGGTCGATTCTTGAAATGGTCGATGGGCTTTTTCCGGGGATAAGCTTAGCAACATGGGATAATGGTACTGAGCCACCTGAAGGCGTGATAACAAGAATATTTTCTAAATCAGCCATAGTACGGCGCTCATCTAATGGCAGTCGCACCATAACGCGGACATCATCTCTGCCACGTTGAATACGTTGTACTTGTGAGCCGAAGAAAGAGCGACGTACTTGATTGGAAATACTGGTACGCGTTAATCCTAGCGCTCTACCTTGCTCGGTTAATTCAATTTGCAGCTCTTCCTTACCGTTCGATAAACTATCAGCAATGTCGAATACGGTCGGGTAGGTGGCTAAGCGAATTTTCACTTTATCGGTGACTTCTTTTAAGGTATCTAATGAGCTTGCTTTAAACTGCACATGAATAGGGTCTGATGAACGACCAATTTCCGCTCTAAAAGTAATACTTTCAGCGCCGGGAATAGGGCCA